>NZ_DAMDHB010000001.1:384256-467336 GCF_032102465.1 Haematobacter sp.
GCGGGCACGATAGCGTCAGTCAGCGCAACATGAATATCAGCTTTTTCATGTGCTTAAGCTGAAGAAAATCGTCGTGGCTTCGCGCGCGAGGCGTTGGCGAGGCAGCATCCTCGCCGTTGTCGCCGCCCGTCCGGCTATCCGGTCATATGTCTCGGCATAGTGGCGCCGCGAGCTTTCCACGGTCTGATCATGGTTCGCGCTGCATCTGCACTGCACAACGCTTTCTCGTAAGGAAAAGGGGGCCACGAGGGCCCCCTTTCCGTAGTGATGGCGCTAGGCCGGGATCACATCATCCCGTCCATGCCGCCCATGCCGCCCATGCCGCCGGCGGGAGCCGCAGCTTCCTTCGGCTTCTCGGCGATCATGGCTTCAGTGGTGATCAGGAGAGAAGCGACGGAGGCCGCGTCTTCCAGAGCGGTCCGCACGACTTTCGCCGGGTCGATGACGCCGAACTTGAACATGTCGCCATATTCTTCGGTCTGCGCGTTGAACCCGAAGGTCTTGTCGTTCGACTCGCGCACCTTGCCTGCGACGACAGAGCCGTCCACGCCCGCGTTCTGGGCGATCTGGCGCAGCGGCGCTTCGAGCGCCTTGCGGACGATCACGATGCCGGCGTTCTGGTCGGAGTTCTCGCCTTCCAGCCCTTCGAGCACCTTCGCGGCCTGAACCAGAGCCACGCCGCCACCGACGACGATCCCCTCTTGCACGGCCGCACGGGTCGCGTTCAGGGCGTCATCGACGCGGTCCTTGCGCTCTTTCACTTCGACTTCGGTCATGCCGCCAACGCGGATCACCGCAACGCCGCCAGCCAGTTTGGCCACGCGTTCCTGCAGTTTTTCACGGTCGTAGTCGGAGGTGGTTTCCTCGATCTGGGTGCGGATCTGGGCCACGCGGGCTTCGATCTCGGCCTTGTCGCCAGCGCCGTCCACGATCGTGGTGTTGTCCTTGTTGATCTGGACTTTCTTGGCACGGCCGAGCATGTCGATGCCGACATTCTCCAGCTTCATGCCCAGATCGTCGGAGATCACCTGGCCACCCGTCAGGATCGCGATGTCCTGCAGCATGGCTTTCCGACGGTCACCGAAGCCCGGCGCCTTGACGGCAGCGATCTTCAGGCCACCGCGCAGCTTGTTGACCACGAGGGTCGCCAGCGCTTCGCCTTCCACGTCCTCGGCGATGATGAGGAGCGGTTTCTGCGACTGGATCACGGCTTCGAGCAGCGGGACCATCGGTTGCAGCGAGGAGAGTTTCTTCTCGTGCAGCAGGATGAGCGCGTCATCGAGTTCGGCGATCATCTTGTCCGGGTTGGTCACGAAGTAGGGCGAGAGGTAGCCGCGGTCGAACTGCATGCCTTCGACGACTTCGGTCTCGGTCTCGAGGCCCTTGTTCTCTTCGACGGTGATGACACCCTCGTTGCCGACCTTCTGCATCGCATCGGCGATCTGCTTGCCGATTTCGGCTTCGCCGTTGGCGGAGATCGTGCCAACCTGCGCGACTTCAGCGGAGTCGCTCACCGGGCGGGCAGCGGCCTTGATCGCTTCCACGACTTTCGCGGTGGCGAGGTCGATGCCGCGCTTCAGGTCCATCGGGTTCATGCCGGCAGCGACCGACTTGAGACCTTCCTTGATGATCGCTTGCGCGAGCACGGTGGCGGTGGTGGTGCCGTCGCCGGCCTCATCGTTGGTGCGGGAAGCGACTTCCTTCACCATCTGGGCGCCCATGTTCTCGAACTTGTCTTCCAGTTCGATTTCCTTGGCGACCGACACACCGTCCTTCGTGATGCGCGGAGCACCGAAGGATTTCTCGATGACAACGTTACGGCCTTTCGGGCCCAGCGTCACCTTCACGGCGTCGGCGAGGATGTTGACGCCGCGCAGCATGCGGTTGCGGGCGTCGGATTCGAAACGTACGTCCTTGGCAGCCATATGTAGCTCCTTGGGTTGGTGTTGCGGGGAAGTGAAGCGCCTCAGGCGATGATGCCGAGAATGTCGCTTTCCTTCATGATGAGCAGCTCTTTGCCGTCGATCGTGACTTCGGTACCCGACCATTTGCCGAACAGCACGCGGTCACCGGCCTTGACGGAAGGAGCGATCAGTTCGCCCGAATCCTTGCGGGCGCCTTCGCCGACCGCCACGATCTCGCCCTCGGCCGGTTTTTCTTTCGCGGTATCGGGGATGATCAGGCCGCCCTTGGTCTTTTCATCGCCTTCGACGCGACGGACCAGAACGCGGTCGTGCAGGGGTTTGAATGCCATCTGAGAACTCCCTTGGGGTTCAGGTTATGCGACGTTAGCACTCCATTCAGGTGAGTGCCAACGACAGCCTAGGTAGGCAAGCGCTCCGCGCCTGTCAACGGTTTTGCCGCGTAAAAAATCGAACCATGGAACGTCGGAAGGGGGCCGACAGTTTTATGTCGGATATATAAAGAATGGAGGTGCAGATGCCTGCCAACGGCATTTGGGAGCAGGAGGAAAGTCTCTGGATCGGGGGACGTCTCGCCTACATGAATCATATGGCGCCCGGCTGTCTCATGGCCTTTCCTGAATCGGGCCTCGTGCAGAACGACGCCATTCTGGAGGCGGTTGACAGCGCGCCGCGCTGGCGCTCCGTCAACATGACCGGACGGCGCCTGACGGAGAGCGATTCCGTCGTGGTGCTGGGCTATGTGGCGAGCGCGGAGCGCGGCGGGTCCAGCTATCGGGCGATCTGCACCTCGGTCTATCGGCGCGACCCTGAAGGCTGGCGTCTTGTTCAGCACCAGCAGACCCCGTTGCACACCGGGATCTGACATTGCGATCTGACACTGCGCGCTCCCACACCGCGGCCAGGCCGTGACAAGGCCGAGCCCAACCCCTATAACGCAGCCGACATTTCTTTCAGGACGGTTGCACCATGATCCAGGTCCTCGGCCACAAGTCGCCCGACACAGATTCCACCGGCTCCCCTATCGTCTGGGCCTGGTATCTGACCGAAGTGAAAGGCACTCCCGCGGTGCCGAAGCTTCTCGGCGAACCCAATACGGAAGCGGCCTTCGTCCTCTCCCACTGGGGGATGGCCAAGCCGGAGATCATCTCGGAGCTGGAGCCGGGCGCAAAGGTTGTCATCGTCGATACGAACAACCCGCTCGAACTGCCCGAGTCGCTCCCCGGTGCCGATGTCATCGCGATCATCGACCACCACCTGCTGACCGGTGGGATCAAGACCAAGACGCCGATTGACGTAACGATCCGTCCCCTCGCCTGCACCGCCACCGTGATGATCGACCTGATGGGCGAGGATGCGGCGAAAATGCCGGACGCGATCAAGGCGATGGCGCTCTCCTGCATCCTGTCGGACACGCTGGAGTTCCGCTCCCCCACCACGACGCCGCACGACAGGCAGGTGGCGGAGAAGCTCGCGGCCGATCTGGGCGTGTCCATCCCCGACTATGCAGCGCAGATGTTCGCGGCGAAGTCGGACGTTTCCGCCTTCTCCGATGCGGAGCTTCTGCGGATGGATTCGAAGGAATACGAGGTCGGCGGCAAGCAGTTCCGCGTGAGCGTGCTGGAGACCACCGCTCCCCAGGTCGTCCTCGATCGCAAGGACAGCCTGATGGCCTCCATGCCGCAGGTCGCGACGGAGGATGGCGCGGATCAGGTGCTGCTCTTCATCGTGGATATCCTGCGCGAGGAAGCGACGCTGCTCGTGCCGAACGATCTGGTGAGGATCGTGGCCGAGAAGAGCTTCGGCGCAGCCGTAGCGGGCGATACTGTCGTCCTGCCCGGCGTGATGAGCCGCAAGAAGCAGATTATCCCGGTACTGAGCCTTTGACCGGACGGCGCGCATGACTCGCATCATCGAGCACATCGCAGAGGTTTCGGACGACTACGACGTCCTGTTCTGCGATCTCTGGGGCTGCGTCCATGACGGGGTGCGCGCCTTTCCCGCCGCGGTCGAGGCGCTGAAGACGTGGCGGGCGGAGGGGCGGAGGGTAATGATCCTGACGAATTCCCCCCGGCCCCGCCCTTCCGTCCGGCGGCAGCTCGGGCGGCTCGGCGTGCCGCCGGAATGCTATGACGACATCACCACCTCCGGCGATGCGGCGCAGACCGCGATGATCGAAGGCGCCGTCGGCCGGAAGGTCTGGCACATCGGGGCGAAGGAGCATTCGAGTTTCTTCACCGAAATGGCCAAGGACACGGCAGCCGAAGCCGCCCTCCTGCCCCCCATCGAACTCGTTCCCGCAGAGGCTGCGGAAGGCATCGTCTGCACCGGCCCCTTCTTCGAGATGACGGAAACGCCCGCCGACTATGTCGAACGGTTCAAGCCGCTGGTGGAGCGTGGGGTGAAACTGCTCTGCGCCAATCCCGATATCGTCGTCGATCAGGGGGAACAGCGCATCTACTGCGCGGGCGCGCTTGCGGAGCTTTATGAGGATATGGGGGGCACGAGCCTCTACTTCGGCAAGCCCCATGCGCCGATCTATGACCTCGCCCGCCGCAGGCTCCATCAGATCGGCATTGCCGCAGGGCGCATTGCCGGTATCGGCGACGGCCCCGCGACGGATGTCAGGGGCGCGCTGGAAAACGGGATCGACGCGATCTTCGTCTCCGGCGGGCTGGCCGCCTGGGAAACCCGGACGGAGGAGCAGCCGGAACCGGAGGCGCTTGCAGCCTATCTCCGGGAAAAGGGGCTGGACCCGCAGTTCACCATCGGGCGCCTCCGTTAAGGCGCTTGCGGCGGCATTTGCGCGGGGATACGGGAAGGCCATGCGGATCATCCGGGATTACAGGACCGTTACTGACAGCGACCGGGGGGCCTCGGTCGCCATCGGCAATTTCGACGGCGTTCACTTGGGCCATCAGTCCGTGATCGACATCGCGCGTGCGGCGGGAGGCCCGCTGGGCGTCATCACTTTCGAGCCGCATCCCCGCGAGTATTTCCAGCCGGATGCCCCGCCCTTCCGGCTGATGAACGGCGAGGCGAAGGAAAACCGGCTCTCGCGGCTCGGCGTGGATATCCTCTACGAACTGCCCTTCGACGGCGCACTGGCCGCCCTTTCGGCTGAGGATTTCGCGCGGCAGGTTCTGCACGAAGGACTGGGCATCCGTCATGCTGTCGTCGGCGCGGACTTTCATTTCGGCCATGACAGGGGCGGCGATGCGCGGCGGCTGGAGCAGCTGGGCCGGGAGATCGGCTTCGGCGTCACGGTGGCACCGCTCGTTTCGGACGAGGTGGAGGAGATCTCCTCCACCGCGATCCGCCGTGCCCTGACCGAGGGCCGTCCCGGCGATGCCCGCCGGATGCTGGGACACTGGCATCGGATCGAGGGGGAAGTTCTGCACGGCGACGCCCGCGGGCGAGAGCTGGGCTTTCCGACCGCGAACATGTCCATCGCGGCCATCCACCCGCCGCGCTTCGGTGTTTACGCGGTGAAGGTGCGCGTCCTCAGCGGTCCTCATGCGGGGGACTACGGCGGTGCGGCCTCCATCGGAACGCGGCCGATGTTCGGCGAAAACACCCCGAATATAGAGACATTCATCTTCGATTTCTCCGGCAACCTTTATGGCGAGCATCTGTCGGTCGCCCTGATCGAATGGCTGCGCCCGGAGATGAAGTTCGACAGCCTCGACACGCTCATCGCCCGGATGGATGCCGATTGCGCCCGTGCGCGGGACATTCTGGCCACCCTGCGCGCATGATCCTGACGACCGAGAGGCTGATCCTGCGCCCCTGGGAGCCGCGGGACCGCGCGCCCTTCGCCGCCATGAATGCCGATGCAGAGGTCATGCGCCACTTCCCCGCCCCCCTCACCCGGCAGGAAAGCGACGCGTTGATGGACAGGCTCATCGCCCGCGCCGCGGAGAAGGGGTTCTCCTTCACGGCGGTGGAGCGGCGCGAGGACGGGGCCTTTGCGGGAATGGTGGGCCTCAATCCGGTGCTGCAAGGCCCCCTGACCGGCGCGGTGGAGGTGGGCTGGCGCCTGCCGCGCGCCTTCTGGGGTATGGGCCTTGCCTCGGAGGCCGCGCGGGCGTGGCTCGATCACGGCTTCGGGGCAATGAAGCTCGATGAGATCGTCGCCTTCACGGCGACCGGCAACCGCCCCTCCCGCCGGGTGATGGAGCGGATCGGCATGAGTCGCCGTGCCGATCTGGATTTCGATCACCCCGCCCTGCCCGAGGGACATCCGCTGCGTCCGCATGTCGTCTATGCGGCGCGGAGAGCGTGATCGGGCTTTCAACCGCCGCGCAACAGGTGCATGGTCCGCAACCGATGAAACGCCAGCCCAACCCCCCTCTCCGCCCCCGCTTCTGGGAGCGCTACCCCCTCCGCGAGCTGACGCCCCCGGAGTGGGAGGCGCTGTGCGACGGCTGCGGCAAATGCTGCCTGAACAAGATCGAAGACGCCGACACGGGCGAGGTGTTCTTCACCGACATCGCCTGCCGCCTGTTCGATGACGGCTCCTGCCGCTGCGCGCATTACGAGAATCGCCGCCAGTTCGTGCCGGAATGCGTGGTGCTGACCCCCGCGAATATCGACGAGATCTCCTACTGGATGCCCCGCACCTGCGCCTACCGGCTGTTGAACGAGGGGCGGCCGCTCTATCCGTGGCACCATCTTCTCTGCGGCGACAGGGAGGAGGTTCACCGCGCCGGCGTCTCCGTCCGCGGCCGCACCGTGCCGGAGTTCGAGGTGGCCGAGGACGAATGGGAAGACCACGTGATCGAAGAGGACATCTGATGCAATTTGCCTCCGACAATATCGCCCCCGTCCCGCGGCAGGTGCTCGACGCGATCGAGCGGGCGAACCATGGCGCCATGTCCTCCTACGGAGCGGACCCTCTGATGCGGGAGGTGGAGGCCCGGATGCGCGCGGTGTTCGAAGCGCCGGAGGCCGCCGTCTATCTTGTCGCGACCGGCACGGTCGCCAATTCCCTCTCGCTCGCCTGTCTCGTCCAGCCGTGGCAGACGGTCTATTGCCACCGCCACGCGCATATCGAGGAAGACGAATGCGCGGCGCCTGAGTTCTATACGGGCGGCGCAAAGCTCACCCTGCTTGACGGCGATCACGCCAGGATAGACCCGGCCGGACTGGAGCTGGCGCTCCAATCGGCGGGCGGCGCAGGCGTTCACAATGTGCAGAAGGGCGCGCTCTCCCTCACCAATGCGACGGAGAACGGCACCGTCTATACGGTCGCGGAAGTGGAGCGGCTTTGCGCCATCGCGCGGGCCGCTGGCATCCCCGTTCATATGGACGGCTCCCGCTTCGCCAACGCGCTTGCCGCCACCAATGCCTCCCCGGCGGAGATGACGTGGAAAGCGGGCGTGGACATCCTGAGCTTCGGCGGCACCAAGAACGGACTGCTGGGCGTCGAGGCCGTGGTGATCTTCGACCCTGCGAAGGCCTGGGAGTTCGAGCTTCGCCGCAAGCGGGGCGGCCACCTGTTCTCCAAGCATCGCTACCTCTCCGCCCAGATGCTGGCCTATCTGGAGGACGACCTGTGGCTGCGCAGCGCCCGTCATGCCAATGCCATGGCGGCGCGGCTGTCGCAGGGGATAGCGGGTCTGCCGGGTGCTTCGCTTGTCCATCCGACCGAGGCGAACGCGGTCTTTGCCGCGTGGCCGCGTGAGGGGCACCGGCGCGCGCAGGAGGCCGGAGCCTACTACTACCTCTGGCCGGGGAGCCAATCGCTCGACGGTCCGGGGGACGAGCCCGTCGCCGCGCGGCTCGTCTGCTCCTGGGCGACCACGGAGGAGGAAGTGGACCGCTTCCTCGCCACCATTCGCTAGCAGGCTACTGAAAAAGTCGTGGGTCTGGCCAGACTTTCGTTGAAGAAAATAGGTCCGGTCAAGCGCAGAAAACCTGCGGTTTCCGGCGTGATCTTCAACCATACAGGGAAGATCTCCGCCCCGGAGCAACATTGGAATACTTTTTCAGCACCCTGCCAGGGGGTCAGCCCTCCGTCACGCCCGCCTCACCGAACGTCGCCATGCCGGACAGGCAGGCGACCGCGGCCTTCAGCATCGGCAGCGCGAGAGCGGCACCGGAGCCCTCTCCCAACCGAAGGCCGAGCGACAGGATCGGCTCCTTGCCGAGCGCGGTCAGCAGGCGGCGATGTGCCGTCTCCTCCGAAAGGTGCCCAGCCACGGCGTGATCGAGGGCGCCTTCATTGAGCCGTTGCAGCACGAGCGCCGCCGCACAGCAGATGAACCCGTCGAGGATGACGGGGATCCGCTCGACCCGCGCCCGCGCAATGGCCCCGGCCATGGCCGCCACCTCCCGTCCGCCAAGGCAGCGCAGCACCTCCAGCGGATCATCGAGCACGGCAGCGTGGCGCATCAGCCCGGCCTCCACGGCCGCGCGCTTGCGGGCCAGCCCGGCATCGTCAAGACCGGTGCCCCGGCCGATCCATGCCTCGGCTCCACCACCCAGAAGCGCCGCAGCAATGGCAGCGGCAACCGTGGTGTTGCCGATGCCCATCTCCCCCGCGATGAACACATCGGCCTGCGGGTCCACCGACTCCCATCCCGCCGACAGCGCATTCACAAGGTCTGCCTCGGTCATCGCGGGCGCTTGTGTGAAATCGGCGGTCGGCCGGTCGAGGTCGAGCGGTATGACATCCAGCATCGCCCCCCCCTCGCGCGCGAGCTGGTTGATCGCAGCCCCGCCTGCTGCGAAATTCGCGACCATCTGTGCGGTCACCTCCGGCGGGAAGGCGGAGATACCGTTCGTAGCCACACCGTGATTGCCCGCATAGATGACGATCTGCGGACGCGTGATGGCGGGCGTTTCCGCCCCCCGCCAGCCCGCATACCAGATCGCCAGCCTCTCGAGCCGCCCCAAGGCCCCCTGCGGCTTCGTCAATCGGCCGTTTCGTGCGTCAGCGGCGGCAAGCGCGGCGCGATCCGGCTGCGGCAGATCGGTGAGGAGAGTGCGAAAATCGGCAGAGGAGGTAAGGACAGGCATGTTTCATCCGTTGCTTGCGGAATGTCCCTTCTCTATCCAAGGCGCGGCGGATGCAACCGGAGCGGGACGTGAGCCCTTTTCACGACATCAGGAACGCCTTCGGGCTGCTGACGCGGCTTCCCGTCGCGGCGGCTTCGCCCGCGGGATCCTGTTGGGCGTGGCCGGTGGTCGGTGGTGTCGTGAACGCGCTCGCGGCGGCTTGCGGTGTTCTGCTGGCGGATATCGGTCTGCCTGCGGGTTTCGCCGCGGTCTGTGTGCTGGCGGCGGCGATCCTGCTGACAGGAGGCCTGCATGAGGACGGGCTGGCGGATACGGCGGACGGCTTCTGGGGCGGCCGGACGACGGGGCGCCGTCTGGAGATCATGAAAGACAGCCGTATCGGCAGCTACGGGGTGCTGGCGCTCGTCCTGTCGCTCATGGCGCGCGCGACGCTGATCGCAGGGTTGCTGGCAGGCGGGGACGCGCTCTTCGCGCTGATCGTGGCAGGTTCGCTGTCACGAGCGGTCCTGCCGGGCGTGATGGCTGCCCTGCCCTTTGCGCGGAACGGCGGGCTGGCTGCCTCTATCGGGCGACCCGGCAAGGCGGTTGCCATCGTATCAATGGCCGTGGGAGCGGTGATTGCGTTCGGACTGTGCGGGATGCCCGGAGTGGCCGCAACGCTGGCGGCCGCTGCGGCGGCGCTTGTCGTCGCTATACTTGCCCGTATCAAGATCGGCGGACAGACGGGTGATGTGCTCGGAGCGAGCCAGCAGCTTGCCGAAATCACCGCGCTTGCAACCCTCTCCACCTTGCTCTGAAGACATGAAAAAGCCGCGCCGGATCGGGCGCGGCTTCGCGATCACTGAAAACGTTCAGGGAAAAAGTTCAGGCCGCGCGGGACAGCAGAACGTCATCGACCTTCTTCTGCGCATTGGCCTCGTCCACTCCGGCAACGGCGGCCACCTCACGCGTCAGCCGTTCGAGCGCCGCTTCGTAGAGCTGACGCTCGGAATAGGATTGTTCGCGCTGATCGTCGGAGCGATGCAGGTCCCGGACCACCTCGGCAATGGAAAGCAGATCACCGGAGTTGATCTTCTGCTCATATTCCTGAGCACGACGCGACCACATGGCCCGCTTCACCTTCGCCTTGCCCTTCAGCGTCTCGAGCGCCTTGGACACGATATCGGGCGTCGAAAGCGAACGCATACCGATTTCCGCCGCCTTGTTGATCGGCACGCGAAGGGTCATCTTATCCTTCTCGAACGAGATCACGAACAGCTCAAGCTTGAGACCGGCGATCTCCTGCTCTTCGATCGAGATGATCCTGCCGACGCCATGGGCCGGATACACCACGAAATCATCGGGGTGAAACTCGGACTTCTTGGTCTTCGTCATTCAGTCGCTTCCTCTCATGGGAATCCCACAGGCCACAAAACCATCCGCCGGAAGCGCTTCCGCTTCAGGAGAATGATCGGACAAGCTGATTGCTTCAGACGGATCGTCGAGGTGAGAGACCGCCTGCCTTCGGCATTCCAAGCATTTTGTGGAAGAAATATAGCACAAAGCACCGCTGTTTTAAAGCGTCGTGACTCATGCGTAAACAGCGGGCAAGCGCCTTCAAGGACTTGTCATCAAATTGCCATGCCGGAATCGCGCCGTAGAGCCCGAATCAGGAGCCTTCGCCAGCCGTTTCGGAGAAGTATTTTGCCAGCTTCCCGGTTTCGCCGTCCCGTTCCGTCGCCTCAGGCAACGGATCCTTGCGGGAGAGAATCACCGGCCATTGCTCGGCATACTTGCGGTTGAACGCGACCCATTCCTCAACATCCGGCTCCGTATCGGGGCGGATTGCATCGGCGGGGCATTCCGGCTCACAGACGCCGCAGTCGATGCATTCATCGGGATGAATGACCAACATGTTCTCGCCCTCATAGAAGCAGTCGACCGGGCAGACTTCCACGCAGTCGGTATATTTGCATGCGATGCAGTTGTCGGTGACGACATAAGTCATGGGATCGGTCTTTCACGTCTGGCGGAGACTAGCTAGTCCAACAGCTGGCGGGGATCAAGACGGGTGACACCGGAAAGGCCCGGTGCCCCTAACGTCGCGGGCTGGAGGATGGCTGTTCCTCCGCCGCCGGGGATGGCGGAACACCTTCCGCATCCATATCGAGGTACAGCGCCTGCGCCTCTGTCGCCGGACCGCGGCGCAGGCTCGATCCAAGCACGCGAACGACCCGGATTCGCCCGGCCTGCGGAAAGGTCAGCGTGTCCCCCTCGCCGATGGCGAAGGCGGGCTTTTGCACCCGCCGCGCGTTCACACGCACATGACCCGCCTCCACCACTTCGGACGCAAGCGTCCGGGTGCGGAAGAAGCGGGCATGCCAGAGCCACTTGTCGAGCCGCATCGTCTCCCGCGTGGCGAGGACGGCCAAGGGTTACTTCCGCTCCTTCAACGCCGCGAGGATGGCGAAGGGGCTGTCCGGGTCGATACGATCATTGCGGGGCGGGCGCGATTCGAAGCTTCGCGGCTGCTCGGAGCGCTTTTCCTTGCCCTTGCCGCCGTGACGACCTTCCTTGCCCTCGAACTTCTGCCGCTTGCCGTGATCGGGCTTGCCGCCTTCGGGCTTGTTCCTCCGCTCACCGCGCGGCTGTCCATGCGGCTGACCGTGGGGCTGACCATGTGACTGGCCCTCCCGCCGTTCGCCCCGGTTTTCGCCGGTGGCCTGCTGCTCGCCCGCCTGGCGATCACCCCCTTGCCGCTCGTTACGGCCGCGCGAACGGCCTTCCCCGCCCCGGGGAGCGTTGCGGTTGTGACGCGGCCGCGGCGCCCAGACGAAGGTATAGAACACCTCCGACTCGACCGGCTCCACGGGAGCTTCCACACCATCTTCGGCCGCGAGGGCGCGAAGCGCATCGTCAGAAACCGGAATGGCGCCGAGCGCATCGTCAGAGGTGATCTCGGGCGCCATATCGGAGCCGGTCTCATCCGCCGGATCGTCAGGCTCCTCGTCGGGGAAAGCGGGCGTGCGCACGGGTTGGCCGGGTTCGAGCCCGTCAACGGCCTCCACCGGCACGCGCGCGTCATCCAGATCCGCTTCCGCCCCGGTCGCATCGAACACCGCATCGGCGCCGGAGGCGACGGCCTCCACATCCTCGGCAAGGCCCACGGGCATTTCGCGCAGCGCGGCTTCCTTCGCCGCCTGCTCCGCCCGGACCTTGGGCCGCTCGCCCCGCTCCGCCTTGAAGCCAAGCCCTTCCATCAGGTCGGAGAACTGCTCCAGCGTCATGCCGGTGATGGAGAGCATCTCGGGCGTCGCCTCAAAGCCCGCGCGCCAGTCCTTGGCGCGGAGCAGGTCTGCCAGACGCTCCAGCATGTCGATGCGGATCGCCCGCTTGCCCGCCGGACGGTAGCCTGCGAGCGTATAGTGCTGCTTCGGCACCTCGACGATGTTCGGAATGGTGACAAGGCCGGGCGGCGGGCTTTCGGGAAACTCCTGCAAGCCGTTCGCCAGCGACCAGAGCACCAGCCGAAGCCGGGTCGGCGCGGGCTTCAGCAGCGCCGGCAGGAAGATCGTGTACTGGCCGAAGCGGATCCCGTGCTTGCGGAGTGCGCCGCGCGCCTCCTGATCCAGCTGCTTGACCTCATCGGCCACCTGATCGCGCGGCAGGACGCCGAGCGCCTCCACCAGACGGAAGGCGAAACCACGCGCCAGACCGGTGAGCGCCTCGTCCTTTGACAGGGCGAGCAGCGGCTCGAACTGGGTCGCAACCTTCCGGTCGATGAAGTGCTGGAGCCTGCGGCGGACCTTCTCCACCACGTCGGGACCGGCTTCTTCATCCACGAAAGGCTCGACCTGCGGGCGCATCGGGTCCGCCCCGGCGACAAGCTTGCCCACCGCGGAGGAGCCCCACATCAGGCCGCCCTGCTCGGTAAAGTCCAGCTCGGTATCCGGCGCGTTGTAGAAACGGTCGGCCCGCAGATGGAATTCCGGCTTCAGCGCCTGAAGGCCCGCCGAGCGCAGCGTCCGCGCCTCGTCCGGGCCGGACGTCGCATCCTGATGGAAGCGGAAGCCCTCCAGCCGGCCGACGAACTCGCCCTCGACCGTCACTTCGCCCTTGTCGTTCACCTCAGCCACAAGGCTCTCCTTCTGTTTCAACCGCCGCAGGAGCACACTGGTGCGCCGGTCGACAAATCTCTGGGTCAAACGCATGTGAAGCGCGTCCGACAGCCGGTCTTCTACCGCGCGCGTTTCGCCGCGCCAATGGTTTTCATCTGTCACCCAGCCGCTTCGCTGTGCCACGTATGTCCAGGTGCGGATATGCGCGAGCCGCTTCGACAGCGCATCGATATCTCCGTCCGTCCGGTCGATCCGCTTCACGTTGCGGGCCAGCCAATCATCCGGCACCCGTCCGTCAGCTTGCAGGAAACCATGGATTCGCGCCAGCAGTCCTGCATGTTCCGTAGAGGAAATTCCGCGGAAATCGGGAATCCGGCATACATCCCACAAAAGCCGTACGCCGGCGGTGCCCCGGACAAGGTCCACCACCTCCGGCATGGCGGCCAGATGGCGGAGCGCCGCCAGGTCGTCCGCCTCCCGCGCGCGGCTGAGCCATTCGTTGTTCGTCCCCGCCTCCAGCGAAGCGATGAGCCGCTCGACGGAACCGAAGGACAGGTCGGAATTGCGCCATTGCAGCTTGCGGATCGGGGCGAAACGGTGGTTTTCGATCGCATCCACCAGATCCTCCGGCAGCGGGCGCGCCTCGCCCGTCACGCCGAAACTGCCGGGCTGGGTATGGCGGCCCGCGCGCCCGGCGATCTGACCCATCTCATGCGGGAAAAGCGGGCGCATCCGGTGCCCGTCGAATTTCGCCAGCGCCGAGAAGGCGACATGGCCGATGTCGAGATTCAAGCCCATGCCGATCGCATCGGTCGCCACGAGGTAATCCACATCGCCATTCTGATAGAGCGCGACCTGCGCGTTCCGCGTCCGGGGGCTTAGACCGCCCGTCACCACCGCGCATCCCCCCTTCTGCCGCCGGATCAGTTCCGCATTGGCATAGACGTTCTCCACCGAAAATCCGACGATGGCGGAACGGGTGGGCATCCGGCTGATCTTCCTGGAGCCGGTATAACTCAGTTCCGAGAACCGCTCGCGATGCAGGAAGGTCGTCCCCGGAACCAGCGCCGCGATGGCGCCGCGCATGGTGTCGGAGCCGAGAAACATCGTCTCGTGCAGGCCCCGCGCCCGTAGAAGCCTGTCGGTGAAGACATGTCCGCGTTCGAGGTCCGCACAGAGTTGGATCTCGTCCACGGCGACGAAATCGGCGCCGATCTCCTGCGGCATCGCCTCCACCGTGCAGACCCAGTAGCGCGCGCGCTCGGGAACGATCCGCTCCTCCCCCGTCACCAGCGCCACGACGGACGGCCCGCGCTGCGCCACGATACGGTCATAGACCTCACGCGCGAGAAGGCGGAGCGGCAGGCCGATCACCCCCGTGCGGTGCGCCAGCATCCGCTCGATGGCATAATGGGTCTTGCCGGTATTGGTGGGACCAAGGACCGCCACGGTCCTCGTCTGGTCGCGCATGGGTGTGCCGATTCCCCCTGAACGGGGCCCCTAGAGTGCCTGACCGGACATTTCGCGATCCAGCCTTTCCACGGCCTTTTCTATGTCGGGCTGATGGGGATGTATAGCCTGCGCGGCGCGATAGGCATCGCGAGCGGAGGCGTCGTAGCCCATGTCCTCCAGGATCATCCCCAACCCCGACAGCGCGCCGTAGTGATTGGGATTGAGGGCGAGTGTCCGGCGGATGTCGTCCACGGCGGGGCCGAACTTGCCCGCCTGAAAATACGCGGAGGCCAGCGCGTTCCAGCCTTCGGCGAAGTCGGGGGCATGGTCGGTCAGCGCGGTGAGATGCTCTATCGCCTCCTGCGTGTCCCCGGTCTCCATCGCGTCGCGCCCCCGCTGCAACAGCAGGTCCATGGAGGCGGAACCCGAACGCGACCATTCACGTTGCAGATCGCTTTCCGTCCGCTGCCAGGCGGTATTCTGCGGATCCTTCAGCTCCCTCAGAAGCCGCTGCTCCACCGCTTCCTCCGCATGGAGGGGAAACGCGATCACGGCGGCGAAAGCTGCCGTCACGAAAGGATTGAGCTTGGAGAGTATCGACACCATAACCTGAGGATAGCGCAAGCGAAGCCGCCTGCGAATACCGTCCCGTTCTGCGGACGGTCACAATTGGAGGATTTGGGTAATGAGCAATGTCATCGACGAAGCGGTGAAAACCCTTTCGGGCCGCCTGTCGGACGGGTTCGACGGAAGCGCGAAATTCGTCATCAAGGACGAAGGCGCCATCGTGATCGACCACTCCGGCGTGCGGGAAGGCGATGACGAGACGGATGTGACGCTGACGGCTGACGTCAAGACCTTCCAGGCGATTCTCGCCGGCGACCTGAGCCCGACGATGGCCTTCATGAGCGGCAAGCTGAAGCTTGACGGCAACATGGGCACGGCCATGAAACTCGGCTCGGCCTTGGCCTGACATGCGCCTCGAGCCGGCCCCGCTCCATCTCGGCGCGGACGGCTCGTCCGGGGCCGCGGCCTATTGGCGGCGGGCGGAGGACGGAACGCGCCTGCGCTTCGCCCTCTGGCCCGCGGCCGGCGCTCTCGCCACGGTGCTGCTGTTTCCGGGCCGCACGGAGTATGTGGAAAAATACGATGGCATCGCCCGCATTCTCTGCGACGCAGGCTTTGCCACCCTTGCCGTCGATTGGCGTGGGCAGGGGCTGTCGGCCCACCGCGATCCGGCCATCCGCATGGGTGACGTGGAAAATTTCCGCGATTATCAACAGGATGTGCAGGCAATGCTTGCCACGGCGCAAGCGCTCGACATGCCTTCGCCCACCCTGCTTCTCGCGCATTCCATGGGGGGAGCCATCGCGCGGCGGGCCCTGCATGAGGGGCTGGCCGTAAAGGCCGCGGCCTTCAGCGCGCCGATGTGGGGCCTTACCCTTCCGGGTCTTACACGGCCGCTCGCATGGCTGCTTTCCTCCGTCGCTCTCCGCGCGGGGCGACCGGGCCTGCACCCGCCGGGCCATCCCGCAACACCCTATGTGCTGACGGCGCGCCCCGCGCTCAACAACCTGACCAGCGATCCCATGATGCTGGCCCGGATGCGGGCGGCGATGGAGGCGCATCCGGAACTGGCCCTCGGCGGGCCAAGCCTTCGCTGGCTGCATGAGGCGTTGGTGGAGATGCGGGTGCTTGCCACCCTGCCGCCGCCCGGGATCCCCGCCTATGTGGGTGTCGGCAGCGACGAACGCGTGGTGGACGCCCGCGCGATCCGGCGCGGCATGGCACACTGGCCCGGGGCGGAGGTGGAGATCTTTCCCGGCGCACGGCATGAACTGATGATGGAAGCACCCCGCCACCGTGAGCACTTCATGGAGCAGGTCATCAGCCTGTACCGGAGCCGCGTCAGATCTTGATGCGAATGAAACTGTCCCGCAGCGCATCCGACCAGGCCGCGCTCATCTTCATGAAACTCTCGTCTCCCGCTTCGATCCGGCGGCGCAGACCTACCTTCAGCTCATCCCGGCGAATCACCAGCAGGTCGAGCGGCATCCCCACGGAAAGGTTCGAACGCAGGGTGGAATCCATGGAAAGCAGTGCGCATTTCTGCGCGTCCTCGATCGGCGTTTCCATCGTGACGACGCGGTCGAGAATCGGCTTGCCGTATTTGTGCTCGCCGATCTGCAGGAAGGGCGTGTCCTCCGTCGCCTCGATGAAGTTTCCCTCCGGGTAGATGAGGAACATTCGCATGTCGCCGCCCTTGCGCTGCCCGGCGACGATCATGGAGGCGCGCGCGCTCTGATGCATGCGCTCCAGCTTTTCCGACACATCCTGCGACACATCGGCCAGCGCGTTGCCCACGATCTCCGCGACCTGCAGCATGGATTGCGCCTCCATGATGGAAGCGCCGTGCCCTCCGTCCGGCTCCTTGATCGCCTCCTTCAGCCGCGCGATAGTCGTCTGCGTCACCGACAGGCTCCCGGCTGTCAGGATGCAGATCGCCCGGTCGCCCGGCTTTTCGAAAACGAACATCTTCCGATAGATGGCAATGTTGTCCAGACCCGCGTTGGTGCGCGTATCCGACAGCATCACCAGCCCTTCGTTCAGAAGGATTCCAACGCAATAGGTCATGGAGGGCAGTCCCGTGGTTTGCAGCGCTCCGCAGACTATTGCTGCACGGACTGAACGGCAACCGTTACGTCAAGTCTCTCCTCTCCCGTCCCGCGGGAGATGCCCCGGATCGGCGCGGCATCCACCGAGTCGTAGCCCGACCCCAGACGGATATAGCGTTCATCCGGGCAGCAACGGTTTGCCGCGTCGAAACCCACCCAACCCAGCCCGGCCACGAACAATTCGGCCCAGGCATGGGCGGCGCGATGCTCGGTGGCCGTTTCGCCCTCGGCCTCGTCGGCCAGCAGGTAGCCGGAGACGTAGCGGGCGGGAATATCCTTCAACCGCGCCAGCGTGATGAGCGCATGGGACTGATCCTGACAGACCCCCTGCCCGAGCGCGAGCGCCTCCGCCGCGGTCGTGCCTGCTTCCGTCGCGCCGGGTGTATAGGCGATGGCCTCCGACACGGCATCCGAAAGCCGATGGGCAAGATCAAGGGCACCCGACGCATCGCCCACGCTCGCGGCCAGATCCGCAAAGGCTGTATTGGCCCGCGTCATCGGTGTATCGCGAAGGTAGGCATCGGGCGCGACATACTCCCGGTGGTTGCGCAGGACGCCGGACGTGTCCATCGTCTCCACCGTGCCGCGGACGGCAACGGTGATCTCGCTCACCGGACCCCGGACAGAGAAACTGGTGACGCGGTCACCGGCCCCATCGCGGAAACTGCCGCCCGGCAGGCCCTCGCTCACCTCTATGGACCAGGTCTGGATTTTCTGTCCGTCGAACAGGGACGGGGTGAGGCGGAAGCTCTGCACCACACCGCGGACAGGAATGTCGTAGCGGTAGATGGTGCGGTGCTGAACATTGAGAATCATCGGGTGTCGCCGCTCAGATAGGCTTCATAGACACTGTGGCCCAGCCCTGCGATGTCCTGAATGAAGCGTGTCAGGAACTCGTGCAGTCCTTCATCGAAGATTTCCTCCACCCGCGTATCGGCAAGGGAGGCAAGCAGACGCCGCGAGATATGCTGTGCGTCCGTCGTGCCCCCATAGCCACGGGCGAGGCGGTCGAGATGAGAATTCGCGGAATGCATGCAGGTCAGGAGGGAACGCGGGCTCTGCGGGTTCAGGATCAGGAAATGCGCGATCTTGGCAGCCGTCACATCCCCCCCGTAGGCCCAGTGGAAGGCCCGCTGCGCCGACATCGCGCGCAGAAGCGTCGTCCACTGATAGTTGTCGAGCCCCGATCCCACGAGATCCACCGTCGGCAGCAGGACGTAATATTTCACGTCCATCAGCCGCGCGGTATTGTCCGCCCGCTCGAGATAGAAGCCGAGATTGAGGAAGTCGTAGCCGTCGTTGCGCAGAAGCGTGGTGTCCATGGCGCCGCGGATCAATGCGGATTGGCGCATCGTCCATTCCACCATGGTGCTGACGTCAAGCTCGCTCCGCTCCATCCGCTCCAGCTTGCGAAGCTCCTGGAACGCGCCGTTCAGAGCATCCCAAAGCTGGGCGGTAAGGGCGGTGCGCACGATCCGCGCATTCTCCCGCGCCATGCCGAAACAGGAGACGACGGAGGACGGGTTGTCCTGGTCGAAGAACAGGTAGCTTTCGATATTGCGCTGAACGGGATCGCCGTATTTGTGCTGGAATCCGGCCGCAGTACCGGAAGCCTGCAGCAACGATTCCCACTCGCTGCGGTAGCCGTCAGCCGACGGCATGAGTGCGATCCGCGCGCCCACTTCGAGCAGCCGCGCCATTGTCTCGGCCCGCTCGATATACCGCGCGATCCAGTAGAGGTTGTCTGCCGTCCGGCTCAGCATGTCGTCACTCCGCCAGAACCCAGGTGTCCTTGACCCCGCCGCCCTGCGAGGAGTTCACCACGAGCGATCCCTCCGTCAGCGCGACGCGGGTCAGCCCGCCCTGCACAAGCTCCACCCGCTCCCCCACCAGACAGTAGGGCCGCAGATCGACATGCCGGGGCGCGATCCCCTCCTGCACGAAACTCGGCACGGTGGAAAGCGCGAGCGTCGGCTGCGCGATGTAGTTGGAGGGATTGGCACGGATGCGCTCTGCAAAGGCGGCGATCTGCTCCTTTGTCGATTTCGGACCGACCAGCATGCCGTAGCCGCCCGAGCCATGCACTTCCTTCACCACCAGATCGGGGAGATGCTCCATGACATATTTGTATTCGTCCGACTTGTGACACTGCCATGTGGGCACGTTCTGGAGGATGGGTTCTTCCCCGAGATAGAAACGCACCATGTCGGGCACATAGGTATAGACCGCCTTGTCATCGGCCACGCCCGCACCGGGGGCGGAGCAGATGGTGACCCCGCCTGAGCGATAGACATCCATCAGTCCAGGAATGCCCAGCATGGAATCGGGCCGGAAGCAGAGCGGGTCGATGTAGGCATCGTCGATCCGGCGATAGATCACATCCACCCGCTTCGGGCCTTCCGTCGTCCGCATCCAGACGAATTCTCCCTCCACGAACAGATCCTGCCCCTCCACCAGCTCCACGCCCATGAGGTCGGCCAGAAAGGAATGCTCGTAGTAGGCGGAGTTGAAATGGCCGGGCGTCAGGATGACGATGGTCGGATCGCTGTCGCATTTCGCGGGGGCGACCGAGCTCAACGTCCGCCGCAGAAGCTCGGGGTAGCGGTCCACCGGCGCGATCCGGTTCTGCCGGAAAAGCTGCGGGAACATGCGCATCATGATCTCGCGGTTTTCCAGCATGTAGCTGACGCCGGAGGGGGTGCGGCAGTTATCCTCCAGCACGTAGAACTGATCCGGCCCCGTCCGCACGAGGTCGATCCCCACGATATGGGAGAACACGCCCCGCGGCGGCATGAAGCCGGCGGCGGCCTTCTCATAGGCTTCGTTGCGATAGACCAGCGATGCCGGAATGCGCCCCGCCCGGATCATCTCCCCCCGCCCATAGACATCGGCCAGAAAGGCGTTCAGCGCGCGGGCCCGCTGCTTGATCCCGCGTTCGAGCTTGCGCCACTCGTTCTGCGTGAACACCCGCGGGAACATGTCGAAAGGGATGAGCCTGTCCGGGTCGCCGCCCTCGCCGTAAACGGCGAAAGTGATGCCGATGCGCCGGAAAAGCGCCTCCGCCTCCGCCTGCTTCAGCGTTCGGAGTTCGGCAGGCATGGACTTCGTCCAGTCTTCCAATCCTGAATAGGGGGGGCGGACAATCCCGCCATCGAACATTTCATTAAAATAGGTCGTCGCCATGTCCCGCCGGCCTGCCGTGATCTGTCTCACTTAAGCAGCCCGACTGGCATTAGGGAAGAGCAGCGCCGGGTGATTGGCTTTACCACCTGCAGGACTGTCGGTCTTTTCATCGCAAAGCCATCACATTCTTCTAATTGTGCCACATTTTTCTGCATCTAGAGCAATGGCGGCGAAGGAAAAGGCGACGGCCGCCGCTTGCCTCGCCGCAGGCGCCAGCGGCTTGCCCGCTGGATACCCGCCCTCCATTCGGAAACGTCTGCGGAACGCTCTCCGGCGCCGGAAATTGCGCCTGCCGAAATCGCTCCCGTCGCGCTCGCTCCCACCGCACTCGTTCACGCCGTGCTCTTTCCCACCGCACTCGTTCACGCCCTGCTCGTTCACGCCGTGCTCGTCCAGGCAAGGCGGGGGTGGCCGACGCAAGCGACACCGCTATCTCTCACGCATGCGGGGCAACTCTCTTCTTACCTTCACCGATGCCGGGATCTTCTGCCCCGAGGGCGGCTTCCACATAGACCCCTGGCGTCCGGTGGATCGGGCCGTGATCACACATGCGCATTCGGATCATGCGCGCGTCGGCAGCAACCGCTACCTTGCCACGCCGCTCACCGCGCCCATCCTCCGCTACCGGCTGGGCGACGTGCGGGTCGAGGTGCTGCCTTACGGGGAGCGGCGGCAGGTCGGCGGGGTAACCCTCTCCTTCCATCCGGCCGGCCATGTTCCCGGCTCCGCACAGGTGCGTATCGAGCGCGACGGAGAAGTCTGGGTGGTCTCCGGCGATTACAAGACCGAACCGGACGGCCTGTCGGAGCCGTTCGAGCCGGTACCCTGCGATACCTTCATCTCCGAATGCACGTTCGGCCTGCCGATCTTTTCCTGGCAGCCGCAGGCAGAGATCATGGGCGCGGTGAACGACTGGTGGAAGGCGAATGCCGCCGCGGGGCGGTTTTCCGTCATCGGAGCCTATTCGCTGGGAAAGGCGCAGCGGATCCTCGCCTCCGTTGACAACGGGATCGGCCCCCTGCTCACCCATGGCGCGATAGAGGGTACGACGGAGGCGTTGCGGGCGGCGGGGGTTTCCCTGCCCGACACGGTCCGCGTGACGCCGGAGACCGATCTCCGGGCGCTGCCGGGGGGGCTGGTTGTGGCGCCCCCCTCTGCACTGGCCTCGCCCTGGGTGCGGCGTTTTGGCGCGGCGGAGACAGCCCTCGCCTCCGGCTGGATGGCCTTGCGCGGCGTGCGGCGGAACCGGGGCGTGCAGCGGGGCTTCGTGCTGTCCGACCATGCCGACTGGGCGGGGCTGAACAGCGCGATCCGGGCGACCGGGGCGGAGCGTGTCTTCGTCACCCACGGCTATACCCAACCGTTCCGCAGGTGGCTTGCCGAACAAGGCTTCGACGCCGCCATCGTCGAGACCCGTTACGAGGGCGACGAGGCGGGCGATGAGGTGGTCGAATGAAGCGCTTCGCCGCCCTTTTTGCCGCGCTGGACCGCACGACCAAGACGGGGGCCAAGGTGACGGCGCTGGCGGACTACTTCCGCACCGCCGATGACGCGGACCGGCTCTGGACCATCGCCCTCCTCTCCGGCCGCCGTCCGAAGCGCGCGGTGAATGCCACGCGGCTGGCCGAATGGGCGGCGGAGGCCGCCGGACTGCCCTTCTGGCTGTTCGAGGAAAGCTACGCCATGGTCGGCGATCTTGCGGAGACGATCGCCCTGCTGCTCCCGGCCCCCAAGGGCGCGGAAGACCTGCCGCTGTCCGACTGGATCGCCCGGCTGCGGGACATCGCACTCATGGACGAGCCCGCCCGCAAGCAGGTGATCCTCGGCATCTGGGACCGCTTGGGAGGGGAGGAGCGCTTCATCTTCAACAAGCTCATCACGGGCGGTTTCCGCATGGGGGTGAGCCAGGGCCTGATGACCCGCGCGCTGGCGGAAGCCACCGGGGTGGAGGAAGCCACCCTTGCCCACCGGCTGATGGGCGGCTGGACGCCGGACACCACCACCTTCGCGCGCCTCGTGCTCGAACCGGACCCGGAGGCGGACCTCTCGCGGCCCTATCCGTTCTGTCTCGCCTCGCCGCTGGAAGGCGAGGCGGTGGCGCTGGGGCCGCCAGCGGACTGGATCGCGGAATGGAAATGGGACGGCATCCGAGGGCAGCTCATCCGGCGCGGCGGCGCGCATTTCCTCTGGTCTCGGGGGGAGGAACTGGTGACCGACCGCTTCCCCGAGCTTGCCCGCGCGCTGGACTTCCTGCCCGACGGGACGGTGATCGACGGCGAGATACTCGCGTGGGAGGGGGAGGCCCCGCTTCCCTTCTCCGCCCTTCAGACGCGGATCGGGCGCAAGACCCTGTCCCGCAAGGTGCTCAATGACGCGCCCGTGGTGCTGCTGGCCTATGACCTGCTCGAGGCCGAGGGGCGGGACATCCGCGACTTGCCGCTCTCCGAACGCCGGGCCGCGCTGGAGGCTCTTGTCGGGGCGATGCCGCCAGACCTGCCGCTCCACCTCTCGCCGCTTCTCGCCTTCGACGGCTGGGACAGCCTGCCCGGTGAGCGCGACCGCGCCCGCGCGATCGGCGCGGAGGGCCTGATGCTGAAGCGGCTCGCCTCGCCCTACACCGGCGGGCGGAAGCGGGGCGACTGGTGGAAGTGGAAGGTCGATCCGATGACGGTCGATGCGGTGATGATCTATGCACAGGCGGGTCACGGAAGGCGCGCGACGCTTTATACCGACTTCACCTTCGCAGTGCGGGACGGCAACGAACTCGTACCCTTCACCAAGGCCTATTCCGGCCTGACGGATGCGGAGTTCCGCAAGATCAGCCAATGGGTCCGCAGCCATACGCTCGAGCGCTTCGGCCCGGTCCGGCGCGTGCCGCCCGAACTGGTGTTCGAGATCGGATTCGAGGGCATCCAGCCCTCCCCCCGCCACAAATCCGGCATCGCGCTCCGCTTCCCCCGGATGCTCCGCTGGCGTCAGGACAAGCCGGTGTCGGAGATCGACACACTCGATACGCTCCGCGCTTTGCTCGCAGAGGCGGAAGCCCGGCCCCCTCCGCCCGGGTAGCGGGTGATGACCCGCTCCGCCCGGCTAATGGCCCGCAGCCTGCCGCCAGACGGCTGTCCACGAGGGGCGGTCAGAGACGATACCCCCCGGAGACAGTAAGAACCTCTCCGGTGATGAACCCTGCCTGCTCGCTCACCAGAAAGCGAACGGCGCGGGCGATGTCGCGCGGTTCCCCCATCCGGCCGAGAGCGGTCTCCCCGACGAAAAGCGCGGTCAATTCCGCGGACCGGGGGTGCTCTGGGGTATTGATGGCGCCAGGAGCCACGGCATTTACCCGAATCCCCCTGCCGCCCAGCTCCTTCGCCATGGCGCGGGTCCAGAGGTTCAGCGCAGCCTTGCTCGCCCCATAGGTGGAAGCGTCGCGCGGGGGCAGCACGGCATTCACGGAAGATATGTTCACGATGGCAGAGCCGGGTTTCAGATGCGGCAAGGCTGCCGCGAGGAGGGCCTGGGGCGCGAGCAGATTGACCGCAAGAATCGCCGTCGCCGCTGCCGCATCGAAGCGCTCCTTCGGGGTGTGCCGAACGACACCCGCATTGTTGATGATCACGTCCAGACGACCCAGCTGCGCCATCACTTCCGCCACGACCCGGAAAGCCGCATCCGGCTCGGCCAGATCAGCGCGAATGGCACTGATGTCCGGGGAAAGGCCCTCCGGCGCCGTTGTCCGCCACGTGATCACGACCTTGTGGTCCCGCTGCAGAGCCTCCGCTATGGCCCTGCCGATGCCGCGGGTTCCTCCGGTCACCAAAGCCACCTTGGGCATGGGTATCCTCCGCTTGCCTTGCAGGCGGATCATAGCGACCGAAGCCGCGTCCTTCAGCCCGGAAATTCCTGCACGAATGACGGGCCTCATACAGCTCCGCAAGGATCACACCACCGTCCGCGCGCCGCCGTCCGGCGTTGCTACAGCTTGCACTCTCCCGCCGACCGCACCAGTTTATGGCGCAAAAGGAGACTTGCCATGGCCCTGCCCCTCCCCCGACCCGTTTTCGACACCGCCTCCGGCGCAGCCGCGTTCGGCGATCTGCCGGAATGGGACCTGACCGACCTCTACGCCGCCCCGGACGCACCGAAGCTCAGGGAGGACATGGACTGGCTGGAGGCCGAATGCGCCGATTTCGCCGCGTCCTATCAGGGTCGTCTGGCCGATCTGGACGCGGCGGGGCTGCTGGAGGTCGTCCGCCGCTATGAGCGGATCGACACCGTGGCGGGGCGGGTCATGTCCTATGCCGGGTTGCGCTACTATCAGAACACCATGGACAGCGCGCGGGCCAAGTTCCTCTCCGACTGTCAGGACAGGATCACGACCTTCACCACGCCGCTGGTTTTCTTCTCGCTCGAACTGAACCGGATCGACGATGCGGCGCTGGAGGCTCGCTTTGCGGAGAGCGCCGATCTCGCCCGCTACAAGCCGATCTTCGAGCGGATCCGCGCCATGCGCCCCTACCAGCTTTCCGATGAGCTGGAGACGTTCCTGCACGACCAGTCCGCCGTCGGGGCTGCTGCGTGGAACCGGCTGTTCGATGAGACGACCGCCGGGCTGGAGTTCACCGTCAAGGACGAGACGCTCAACCTTGAGGCCACGCTCAATCTGCTGACCGACACCGACCGCGCAACGCGGGAAGCGGCGGCGCGGGAGCTGGCGCGGGTGTTCGGCCAGAACATCAAGCTCTTTTCCCGTGTCCACAACACGCTCGCCAAGGAAAAGGAGATCGAGGACCGCTGGCGCAAGATGCCGACCGCCCAGACCGCCCGCCATCTGTCCAATCAGGTGGAGCCGGAGGTGGTGGAGGCGCTGCGCAACGCCGTGGTCGCGGCCTATCCGAAGCTCTCCCACCGCTACTACCGTCTGAAGGCGAAGTGGATGGGGCTAGACCATCTGGAGATCTGGGACAGGAACGCCCCCCTTCCCGTCGATGCACCGACAACGGTGGACTGGACGACGGCGAAGAAGACGGTGCTTGACGCCTATTCCGACTTCTCCCCCAAGATGGCGGAGATCGCGGAGCCGTTCTTCACCAAGGGCTGGATCGACGCGGGCGTGAAGCCCGGCAAGGCGCCCGGTGCCTTTGCGCATCCGACCGTCACCGAAGTGCATCCCTATGTCATGCTCAACTACCTCGGCAAACCGCGGGATGTGATGACGCTTGCCCATGAACTGGGCCATGGGGTGCATCAAGTGCTGGCCGCGGGACAGGGAGAGCTTCTGTCCTCCACCCCGCTGACGCTGGCAGAAACGGCGAGCGTGTTCGGGGAGATGCTGACCTTCCGCAAACTGCTGGCGGAGGCGAAGACGCCGGAAGAGAAGAAGACGCTCCTCGCCGGCAAGGTGGAGGACATGATCAACACCGTCGTCCGGCAGATCGCGTTCTATGATTTCGAATGCAAGCTGCATGCCGCGCGCCGGGAGGGTGAGCTCACGCCAGAGGACATCAACGCGCTCTGGATGTCCGTGCAGGCGGAAAGCCTCGGCGATGCCTTCCGGTTCATGGAAGGCTACGAGACCTACTGGACCTATATCTCGCACTTCGTGCATTCGCCGTTCTACGTCTATGCCTATGCCTTCGGCGACGGGTTGGTGAATGCGCTCTACGCGGTCTATGAGGAAGGCGATCCCTCCTTCCAGGACAAGTATTTCGCGCTGCTGAAGGCGGGCGGGTCGAAGCATCACAAGGAACTTCTCGCCCCCTTCGGGCTGGACGCGACGGATCCCGCCTTCTGGGACAAGGGCCTGTCGATGATTTCCGGCTTCATAGATGAGCTGGAAGCCATGGAAGATGGCTCCGAAGCCTGAACCGTCAGCAAGCGAGGGGGCGGCTCCTGCTGCCGCCCCCTCGCGATGCGTTCCCGACAATGAGGCGGCCCAAGGGTCAGGCGGCTGGATGGTCAGGCGGCCCGAGGGTCAGATGGCCCGATAATGAGCCGGCCCCAGAAGTGTCAGAGTCTCCCAAAGGCGGCCCACCGCCGGCCCGGAGTCAGATGGGGCGAACGGGTTTGTCCTTCGTATCCCGCATCGCCGCCATATCCTTGGAGTCGATGACTTCGGCGCTCCGCGTTTTCATTTCCTTGCGCGCATCCTCGATCTCCACCTCGGTGTGGCGCACTTTGTCGGATACGGTCTCGGTGTGATCCTCCTGATGACGGCGGAGCGCGATCTCCTCCTTCACCCGGGTTTCCTTGCTGATCACGGCTTCTTCCGCGTGTTCCTCGGCCTCGATCACGCGTTCGCGGAACAGATCCTCACCCGCCTTCACCGCCCGATCCACCGGATGACGGTCGATCTCGACGTGGTCGCTGTGGAGAGTGACCTCCTCGGAGACCGGCGTCTCGACCACGTAGGAGCGTACCCGCACCCGGCCAAGGTTCACGTCCCGCTTGCCTACGCGGAGCTGCTCCTCGACGATCGGGATGATCTCGTCGGTGGCGCGATATTCTTCCTCGTCCCTGTCGGAATAGGCACGTGCTGCATCATAGGCCGCAGCAGTCGGAGCGCTGCCGACGGTGCCGCCCATCTGGCCGGAAGTCGCTTGCTGCGACGCGGCCATCTGCTTCGGCATCGTATCGCCGCGCGTGCTGCTCATTGCCGCTGCCGCAGTCGCTGCCGCACCGGTCGCAGCGGCGGTGGCCGCACCGGTCGCGGTTTCTCCGCCCCAGCCCTGCTGACGCCATTCATCCGCGCGAACGTCGAGGTCGATGGCCCCTTCGTCCTCCAGGATGTCGAGCACGTGATCATGCTTGTCGTCAGGCACATTGCTCACTGCAACGAGGTAGCCCCCGCGGCGCAGCCCTTCGGCATAGGTCTCGCGTTCGTCGCCGGGGAAGAAGAAGTCGGAGATGCTCTCCCAGAAGCCGCGATCCTCATAATCCGAGGAGGCGCGGCCGGCATATTCCTCGCCCCCGGTAACGCGGATGGAACTGTCGGGGAGGCCCAGAGCCTTCAGCGCGTTCCGCGCCTTGTCCGCCTCCGCCTTGCTGTCGAAAAATGCCGTCAAGTTCCGGTTTCCATAGTCGGCCATGATATGGTCCTCTCTCATGGATGAAGCCTCGGACGATCCGCCGCTTCTGAAGATTTCCGCCCGTTGACGCCTCAGGGTCACGGGCATGGAAACGGCGTCGCGCCTCTGGCGCTGGATCAGATGTATCTCTTCCGTAAGTACCAGCCGCCGCTGGACGACCAGACGTTCCTCGACCACGGGGATGATTGTGACACCGTCCTCGACACGCGTCTCGGGGACCGCATCCACCTCCCGGTTGATCGCAACACGCTTCACCTCCACTTCCGTGGAAGCCAGTTCCACTTCCGCAGTCTCGACAACGGTTTCAGTACGAAGATGAACGCTCACCCGGCCTGACACGCTGTTTCTCACGGAGATCGTCGCGTGTTCCTCGGCAAGCGGCAGTACCAACTCCTCATCGCGCATCTCGCACCCTCCGCGATCGGGAAATGAAACGCCGCTTAAGCGGCGATGTTCCCGTTTATCGCGGAAAGGTCACATCCTGCGGTGCGCAGCTATCGCGCCATTGCCGTTGCAGCCAGAACGACATATTCGGTCGTTAAGCAGCCATGCGAGGACGCTTCCGTGCCTGAACGCCCCTCCTCTCTCGCCCCCTTCCGTCACAAGACGTTTCGGATGCTGTGGATGGCCACGCTGCTGTCCAACCTCGGTGGGTTGATACAGGGCGTGGGCGCGGGCTGGATGATGACCACGCTGACCACGTCCACCGGTCTCGTGGCGCTGGTTCAGGCCTCCACCACGCTGCCGATCATGCTGTTCTCCATCCCGGCGGGTGCACTGGCCGATACGCTCGACCGGCGTCGGATCATGCTGTTCGCGCAGTCCTTCATGCTGCTCGTGTCCATCGGACTGGCGCTGACCGCTTTTGCCGGACTGCTGACGCCTTGGACGCTTCTGGGCTTCACCTTCCTGATCGGCGTGGGCACTGCGCTTCACAACCCGTCATGGCAATCCTCCATGGGCGACATCGTTCCCCGGCAGGATCTGGCTCAGGCCGTGTCGCTGAACTCCATGGGCTTCAACCTGATGCGGAGCGTCGGGCCGGCCATCGGCGGCATTATCGTGGCGACGGCGGGAGCGGCGGTGGCCTTCGCGCTGAACGCGCTCAGTTATGTCTCGCTCATCTTCGCGCTCTGGCGCTGGAAGCCGGAGCCCAAACCCGCACCGCTTGCGCGTGAACCGCTGGGCCGCGCCATCGGCTCCGGCCTGCGCTATGTCTCCATGTCGCCGCATCTGCTGAAAGTGATGCTGCGGGCCTTCTGCTTCGGCTTCTCCGCAGTCTCCATCCTGGCGCTGCTGCCGGTCGTGTCGCAGCGGCTGCTGAACGGCACCGCGCTGACTTATGGCCTGCTGCTCGGCTGTTTCGGCCTGGGCGCGATCGGGGGGGCGCTCTCCAACGCACGCTTGCGGGAAGTGCTGTCGAACGAGAATGTCGCCCGCTGCGGCTTTCTCGCCGTGGCGATCACCACGGCCGTTCTCGCCATCAGCCGGGACCTGTGGCTGAGCTGCCTGTTCCTTCTGCTGGGCGGCGCGGGATGGGTCATGGCGCTGTCGCTCTTCAACGTGACGGTGCAGCTTTCCACGCCCCGCTGGGTCGTGGGCCGGGCGCTTGCCTTCTATCAGACCTTCACCTTTGGAGGCATGGCGATCGGGAGCTGGGTCTGGGGCATGATCGCGGAGGGATACGGGGTGGATGTCGCGCTGCTCGCGGCCTCAATCACGCTGGTCCTCGGCATGGCGCTCGGGCTGGGCTGGAGCCTGCCGGCCTTCGGCACCGTGAACCTCGACCCGCTGGAGCGCTTCAACGAACCGGCGCTGCGGCTGGACATCAAGCAGCGCAGCGGGCCGCTGATGATCATGGTCGATTACGTCATCCGCCCCGAGGACACCGACGACTTCCTTGCCGCGATGAGCGAGCGCCGCCGCATCCGCATCCGGGATGGCGCGCGCCAATGGGCGCTCCTGCGTGACCTCGAACAGCCGGACCTCTGGACGGAAAGCTATCATGTGCCGACATGGATGGACTACCTCCGCCATAACCAGCGCCGTACCGTCGGGGATTATGAGATCACCAAGCGGCTCCGCACCCTTCATTCCGGCGATGCGCCACCGCGCGTTCACCGGATGATCGAACGGCAGACGGTGCCCCCGCATGACGATCTGCCGCTGAAGCCGATCAGCGAAAGCATTCACTAGCTCTGGCGAGACCGTCAAAGAGCACTATACCTCCCCCCGTATCCCATGCGTTGGCCGGCCGCGTGCGGGAAGGGTGCGGCCTGCACCGGAATGCCTGGCGAGAAGGGAACTTTCATGACGGATATGCCGCGACGCTGGCACCTGCGGGCCGCAACGCATGCCTCGCATGACGCCGTGGACAAGGCCGTCGGCGGCGTGGACAGCTTGGCCGGCTATGGGGACTATCTCCTGGCGCTTCACCGGTTCAGGGCGGTGGTGGAGACGGCACTGGAGAGCATGCCGCTGCCGGAGGGGCTTCGGGGCTGGCGGCCGGCCCGCGTGGCTCCCGCCCTCCTCTCCGATATCGGCGATCTTGGCCTGACACCGATGGCCCCGCTGGCGGGAGGCCCCCTTCTTGATGCGCGGCGCGAGACGGCTTACGGCACGCTCTACGTTCTGGAAGGCGCGACCCTCGGGGCGCAGGTGCTGCTGCGGCGGGCACAGACGCTTGGCCTGACGGGCGACCACGGAGCGCGGCACCTTGCCCTTCAGGCGGGGCGCGTGCCCGAGTGGCGGGAGTTCCTCGTCCGGCTGGAGGCGGAGAGCGACTTCGATCTGGGTCTGGCCGCAACGGCGAGCAGCACCTGCTTCGCCCTCGCCCAGAACGCCTTCGGAAAGAGGGACTGATGCAGGGAGACTTCCAGCTCGATCTGACGACCTGCGACCGCGAGCCGATCCACATTCCCGGCGCCACTCAACCGCATGGCTGTCTGCTGGCCCTGAGCGGCGATCTTACGGTGGTGACCCGTGTCTCCGCCAATGCCGCAGCCATGCTGGAGGCGCCCGAGCTCCGTCCCGGCACATCGACCGACGCCGTTCTGGGACGTGGGACCCTTCACCGGCTCCGCAACGCTCTCTTGCTCGCCATCGACCGTCCCGCCCTGCTCTTCGCCGTGGAGGCACGGGAGGGCAGTCCCCTGTTCGACATCGCCATCCACCGCTCCGGCGACGAGATCGTGGTGGAGTTCGAGCCCGCGGAGGAAGGTGGCGGCGCACCGCTGGAGATCAGCCGCACCCTGATGGCCCGCATCCGCCGCATCGATCAGGAATCAGCCCTTATCCAGCAGGCTGTCCGGCTGGTCCGCGGCACCACCAGATATGACCGGGTGATGGCCTATGCCTTTCAGGAGGACGGGTCCGGCAAGGTGATCGCCGAGACGAAACGGAATGACCTGGAAAGCTTCCTCGGCCAGTATTTCCCGGCAGCGGATATTCCCATCCAGGCCCGCGCGCTTTATCTGCGCAACACCATCCGCATCATATCCGATGCGTCCGACCACCGCGTCCCGCTTCTGCCGGAAGTGGATGACCAAGGGCGCAAGCTCGATCTGTCACAGGCCCATCTGCGCGCCGTCTCTCCCATCCACTGCGAATATCTGCGCAACATGGGGGTGGGCGCTTCCATGTCGATCTCCATCGTGGTGGATGGGCGCCTCTGGGGGCTGATTGCCTGCCACCATTACGAAATCCGTGTCCTGCCGATGTCGCTCCGCGTGTCGATGGAGATGTTCGGTGAGTTCCTCTCCCTCCAGCTAAGTTCCCTCCAGCGGCAGGAGAAGCTGGAGCTCGCGCGTGAGGTGCGGGCGACCGTGGAGCGACTGACCTATCTCGGCAGCACCACACCGCCGGATCGGGTGCTGGTCCGCAGCCTGCCGGAGCTTTCGCAGGTGCTGCATGCCGACGGCGCGGCGCTGCTGATCGACGGGTTGTGGACAGAAACCGGCACCACCCCGCCCCCGGGCGCGGCGCGGAGCATCGTCGCCGATTTGCGGGATGTGGCGCAGGGGCGGGTCTGGTCCACCAATGCGCTGTCCTCCGTGCTGCCCGAAGCGGCGGAATATCACGGGGCGGCCTCCGGCCTGCTCATCATCCCGCTGTCGCAGTTGCCGCGCGATTACATGTTCTTCTTCCGCAAGGAGATCATCCAGTCGCTCGACTGGGCCGGAGACCCGAACAAGACCTATACGACCGGCCCCCATGGCGACCGCCTTACGCCCCGGCGCAGCTTCGCCATCTGGAAGGAGACCGTCTATCAGCAGTCGCGCCCCTGGACCGTTCAGGAAATAGACGCGGCGGAATCGATCCGCAGCGCGATCACGGAAATCCTGCTCCGCCACAGCGAGTTGCTGGCCGATGAGCGCGACCGCGCCGCCCTGCGACAGCGGGTGCTGAACGACGAGCTGAACCACCGGGTGAAGAACGTGCTGGCGCTCATAAAGTCGCTGATCGGTCAGCCGGTCGTCGATGGCGGTAGCCTGAGGGATTATGTGGAGGATTTGCGCGGACGCATTCAGGCGCTGGCCTATGCCCATGATCAGGTGATCCGCGGCGAAGATGGCGGGATGCTCGATGACCTGATGCGGGCGGAACTCGGCCCCTATCTTGGCCATGCGGTCACACTTTCCGGGGAACCCGTGCATCTTGACGTGCGCGCCTTCCCGGTACTGGCCCTTGTGCTGCATGAGATGGCGACCAATGCGGCGAAATACGGCGCGCTGTCGGAGCCTCAGGGCAGGCTGCTCGTCGGCTGGCAGCGCCGTGCCGACGGAGCGGTGGAGATCACCTGGACGGAAAGCGACGGGCCGGAGGTCGTCGAGCCGAAGCGCGACGGGTTCGGCTCCACACTCATCACCCGCTCCATCCCGCATGATCTGGACGGCGAGGCGGAAGTGGTTTTCGCGCCAGAAGGGCTGCGCGCCCGTTTCCTGATCCCTGCCCAGCATGTTACGCCGAGCGGAGCCGATCCCGCGCCCACGGAGGAATCCATGTCCCTGCCCAAGCCGGAGTCACAAGCCGACGCGCCCGCGCATGACCTGAACATCCTCCTGGTCGAAGATCAGGTGCTGATCGCGATGGATGTGGAGGCGATGCTGGGCGATCTTGGTTATGACAACGTGTCCGCAGCCCGCGCCTCGGGAGAGGCCCTGTCGATGATAGAGCGCGCGGCGCCCGATCTCGCCGTTCTGGACGTGAACCTCGGGCGGGACACGTCCTTCACGGTGGCGGAGGAGCTGATCCGACGGAAGATCCCGTTCGTCTTCGCCACGGGCTACGGCGACAGTTCCATCATTCCCTCGGTGTTCGAGAACATCCCCGTGGTGCAGAAACCCTATGAGGCGGAAATGATCCTGGCCGCCCTGAGCAGGGAACAGGCGCGGCTGGCGGGCAAGGTCTGACTTGGCCCGCCCCGGCTGCGGGTCGGGCTACTGATCCGCGCCGCCGACATTGGTGCCGGTCGCATCCGGCGGCAGGCCCTGCGTCCGTTCGATCTCCCGCCAGCGGGCGACATTGCGGTTATGCTCCTGCAGGGTGGTGGCGAAGGCGTGCCCCCCCGTGCCATCCGCGACGAAGAAGAGGTAGGCCGTCTGCTCGGGGTTCAGCGCGGCCTCGATCGACAGCCGGCCCGGATTGGCGATGGGCGTGGGCGGCAGCCCGTCGATGACATAGGTGTTATACGGCGTGACCCGCCGCAGCTCGCTCTGCCGCAGGCCCCGGCCAAGCGCGCCTTTCCCCTGCGTGACGCCATAGATCACCGTCGGGTCGGTCTGGAGCCGCATCCCCTGCTCCAGACGGTTGACGAACACGCTGGCAACGCGGCGGCGCTCCTCCGGCACCGCGGTTTCCTTCTCCACGATGGAAGCCATGACGAGGGCCTCCTCCGGCGTGTCGTAGGGCAGACCTTCGGCGCGGTTGGCCCAGAGATCCGCCAGCGTCGCCGCCTGCCGGTTCTCCATCTGGCCAATGAGCTGCGCCCGGTTGCCGCCGCGCGTGACCTCATAGCTGTCGGGGGAGAGCGATCCCTCCGCCGGGACCGTGCCCACCTCTCCCGAGAGGAACTCCGCGCGTTTCAGCGCCTCGACCACCTGCCAGCTCGTCACGCCTTCGGCCAGCGTCACGCGGAAGCGCACGTCCTGCCCCTGGGCGAGATCGACATATTGCGCCGGAGCCGCTTCCGTCGCGGGGTCGAACTTCACCACTTCCACGTAGCGGTTGGTTGTCGGGTCAAGCTCCCGTACCACGGTATCGGCGACAAGCACGCCGATGCGGTAATTGATCTCCGTCCCGCAGGTGCTCTGTCCGGCCTGCGTCAGGCTCTGGAGGATGGACTCCATCGGTGCGCCGGGGGGGATGAGGTAGGAGCCGAACTTCAGGTTGCCCGACTGCTCCCGGTAGTTCGCGCCGATGCGGAAGATGGCCGCGTGGGAAATCGCACCCTGATCGGCCAGCCGTTCGGCGACGGCGCTCATGGAGGCGCCGCGGGGCACCTGAAAGCAGATCGCCTGCGCAAGCGGCCCCTGCCCTGAGAACTCCCGCTTGCCCCAGGCGACGACGCCCGCCACCGCCGCCAGAAGCACGATGAACAGCGTCAGCGCGTTGGAGGCGATGTTACGCCACATCAGCCGGTCACCCGCCCGATCACCAGCGACGCATTCGTGCCGCCGAAGCCGAAGGAGTTGGACAGCGCCACGTCGATCTTGCGCTTCACCGCCTTGTTCGGCGCAAGGTCGAGCGTCGGTTCCACGGCCGGATTGTCGAGGTTGATCGTCGGCGGTGCGACCTGATCGCGGATCGCCAGAATGCAGAAGATCGCCTCCACCGACCCGGCCGCGCCGAGCAGGTGGCCGATGGACGATTTCGTGGAGGACATCGTGGCGGAGGCTGCCGCATCGCCCATCAGCCGCTCCACCGCGCCGAGTTCGATCGTATCCGCCATGGTAGAGGTGCCATGCGCGTTGATGTAGTCGATGTCGGAAGGTTGCATCCCGGCCCGGTTCAGCGCCGCCTTCATGGAGCGGAAGCCGCCGTCACCGTCCTCCGCAGGAGCGGTGATGTGATAGGCGTCGCCGGAGAGGCCGTAGCCCAGCACCTCGGCGTAGATCTTCGCGCCCCGCGCCTTCGCGTGCTCGTATTCCTCCAGCACGACGATGCCCGCGCCTTCGCCCATGACGAAGCCGTCGCGATCCGCGTCATAGGGACGGGAGGCGGATTTGGGATCGTCGGCCCGCTTGGTGGAAAGCGCCTTGCAGGCATTGAAGCCCGCGATGCCGATCTGGCAGATCGCGGCCTCGGCGCCGCCCGCGACCATCACATCCGCATCGCCCAGCATGATGAGCCGCGCGGCATCGCCGATGGCATGGGCACCGGTGGAGCAGGCGGTGACGACGGAATGGTTCGGTCCCTTGAAGCCGAAGCGGATCGACACCTGCCCCGAGACAAGGTTGATGAGCGCGCCCGGAATGAAGAAGGGCGATACGCGGCGCGGACCTTTCTCCTTGATGAGCAGCGCGGTTTCCGCGATGGAGTTCAGCCCGCCGATGCCGGAGCCGATCATCACGCCCGTCCGCTCCTTGTCCTCCTCGGTCGCGGGCTCCCAGCCGCTGTCGCGGATCGCCTGGGTGGCGGCGGCCATGCCGTAGAGGATGAAGGTATCGACCTTGCGCTGCTCCTTCGGCTCCATCCACTCGTCGGGGTTGAACGTTCCGTCCGTGCCGTCGCCATAGGGCACTTCGCAGGCATAGGTCGTGGCGAGGCCGGTGGTGTCGAACCGGGTGATGGGGCCTGCCCCCGACTCCCCCGCCAACAGCCGGGACCAGGTTTCCTCCACTCCCGACGCCAGCGGTGTGACCAGTCCGAGACCCGTGACGACGACCCTGCGCATGCTCGTTCCTCCTGCCTTCTCCGGCGGTTTTCTGGGTGCCGCTCTTACACGCGGGGGCCGCGTGGTGCAATCTCCGGGGCGCGTCTCAACCCGCGGCCCCGGGGTCGCGGGCGACGAGCAGCGGTTCGGTCAGGTCCGAAAGCCGTGTCTTCTGGCGCCCGTCCGCCGCGAAATTCCCCGGATCAAGCCAGGCGGCATGCGCCGCGCGGATATCGGGCCAGTCCTTGTCGATGATGGCGAACCATGCCGTATCGCGGTTGCGGCCCTTCGTGATGGTCGCCTGGCGGAACGTCCCCTCGTAGCTGAAACCCAGCCGGGCCGCCGCCCGCCGGGAGGGCAGGTTGAAGCTGTCGCATTTCCACTCCACCCGGCGATAGCCCGCATCGAAGGCCCAGCCGATCATCAGCGACAGCGCCTCCGTCGCCGCGCGCCGCCCCTGCAACGCGGGAGAGAGGTTGATGTGCCCGATCTCGATGGTGCCCACATCCGGCGTGATGCGCAGAAAGCTCGCCACGCCGGCGGGGGTGCCTTCCCGGTCCAGGTCACGGATGGCGAAGAAGAACGGATCCTCCAGCGCCGACACGTCACGCACCCATCTTCCGTAATCCTCCGCCGTGGCGAAAGGCCCATACGGAAGGTAATCCCAGATCGCGTCATCCGCCCCGTTCGCCGCATGGAGCGGCGCGGCATGGGCATCCTCCTCCAGCCGTTCGAGCCGCGCGTACCGGCCCGCCAGCGGCGTCGCCTCCGGCTTCCGGGCGGCGGTCCAGTCGGCGACGGGATCTCCAAAGCGCTTGGTCATGTCAGTCCTCAGACGAATTGTTCACGGATAAGCCGTTCTTCCAGCCCATGGCCGGGATCGAACAGGATGCGGTGCCGCACCGCAGGGTCGGAGCGGACGGAAACCCAGAGCACGTCGCGCACCGACCTTCCGTCGCTGTCGGCCATGACCGGGCGCTTCTGCGGTTCCAGCACATCGAACCGGACGGTCGCGGTTCGCGGCAGCAGGGCCCCCCGCCAGCGGCGCGGCCGGAACGCCGCCATCGGCGTCAGGGCAAGCACGGCGGAGCCGATGGGCAGGATCGGCCCATGCGCGGAATAGTTGTAGGCGGTGGAGCCCGCAGGCGTCGCGACAAGCGCGCCGTCGCAGATCAGCTCCTCCATGCGCACCTTGCCGTCCACCGTGATTCGGAGCTTGGCCGCCTGCGGCCCGGCGCGGAGCAGAGAAACCTCGTTGATGGCCAGCGCCTCATGGATGCGGCCCGCGGCATCCTCCGCCGTCATGGCGAGGGGGTTGATGACCTCCTCCTCCGCATCGGCCAGACGGCGGGTCAGCCCTGTCTCCGCGAATTCGTTCATCAGGAAACCGACGGTGCCGCAGTTCATGCCATAGACCGGCACGGAGAGATGCTGCGTGCCGTGCAGCGTCTGGAGCATGAACCCGTCCCCTCCGAGCGCCACGATCGCATCGGCGGCCTCCACCGGAGCATCGCCATAGCGCGCGATCAGCCGTTCCCGCGCATCCTGCGCGAGATCGGAAGTCGAAGCGAGGAAGGCGATCCGCCTCTTGTCCGTCATTCTGTCCCCCTGCCCCGTTGTCTTCGCCCGCCCGCAATCCGTTGGCAAGCGGCTCGGGCGGAAAAGCGGCGCATTACCGCTTTCGGCGCGGAGAGGCTTGCGTTAAAAGCGCCCATCTTTCAGCACCCGCAGGGAGTGGCACCCATGACCGCAGCGATCCGCGACAGCGGCTTCTTCACCGAACAACTCGAAGCGCGCGATCCCGAAATCTTCGGCGCGATCGGCAAGGAGCTGGGTCGGCAGCGCGACGAAATCGAACTGATCGCCTCGGAAAACATTGCCTCTCTGGCCGTGCTTCAGGCGCAGGGCTCGGTGCTCACCAACAAATATGCCGAGGGCTATCCGGGCAAGCGCTACTACGGCGGCTGCCAGTATGTGGATATCGTCGAGACGCTGGCGATCGAACGGGCCAAGGAGCTGTTCGGCGCGAAGTTCGCCAACGTGCAGCCGAACTCCGGCAGCCAGATGAACCAGGCGGTATTCCTCGCCCTGCTCCAGCCGGGCGACACGTTCATGGGCCTCGACCTGAACTCCGGCGGGCACCTGACGCATGGCTCGCCGGTCAACATGTCGGGCAAGTGGTTCAATGTCGTGTCCTACGGCGTGCGCAAGCAGGACCAGCTTCTGGACATGGAAGCGATCCGGGCCACCGCGCATGAGCACAAGCCGAAGCTGATCGTCGCCGGCGGCACCGCCTATTCCCGCATCTGGGACTGGGCGGAGTTCCGCAAGATCGCCGATGAGGTCGGCGCCTGGCTGATGGTGGACATGGCCCATATCGCGGGTCTGGTGGCCGGCGGGCAGCATCCCTCGCCTGTGCCGCATGCCCATGTGGTGACCACCACCACGCACAAATCCCTGCGCGGGCCGCGGGGGGGTATGATCCTCACGAACGACGAGGACATTGCCAAGAAGATCAACTCCGCCGTGTTCCCCGGGCTTCAGGGTGGCCCGCTCATGCATGTGATCGCCGCCAAGGCGGTGGCTCTTGGCGAGGCGCTGCGCCCCGAATTCAAGACCTACGCCGCACAGATCGTGAAGAACGCGAAGGCGATGGCCGACGAGCTTCAGAAGGGCGGCATCGACATCGTCTCCGGCGGCACGGACAACCACCTGATGCTGGCCGACCTGCGCCCCAAACATGTGACGGGCAAGGCTGCGGAGGCAGCACTCGGCCGCGCGCATATCACCTGCAACAAGAACGGCGTGCCCTTCGACCCGGAGAAACCCTTCGTCACCTCGGGCGTGCGTCTGGGCACACCGGCGGGCACCACGCGGGGCTTTGCCGAGGAGGAGTTCCGCCAGATCGCGCGCTGGATCGTCGAGGTGACCGACGGCCTGTCGGCGAACGGCGACACGGGAAATGCCGATGTGGAAGCCAAGGTAAAGGCCGAAGTGGCCGCCCTCTGCGGGCGCTTCCCGCTCTACCCGACGCTCTGATCTACAGAAAGCCGCGCCAGACCAGCACGGCGCCGATCAGCAGCGCGAGCAGCAAGAACTGAAAGGCCAGCCCGGCCAGCCAGTCGAGAAACCGGGAGCGGCGGAGACCCCGCCGGTCCCGCCCCTCCAGATGCCCCCGGCAGACGCGATAGGCATGGTCGAGATCACGCTCCGCGATCCGTCCGGCGAGCTTCGGATGGCCCCGGAGCCGCTCCGCCTCCGCCAGAAGACCGGCCTCCTTGCGCACATAGCCGGGCACCACCCCCCGCGCATGCGAGAGCTTGTCCGCCAGGGTCCGGCCATGCAGCCCGGCCCGCCGCGACAGCAGCGTGGAGATATCGTCCGCCCTGTCATCCGTCCTGCGCATCGCCCTGCCTCGCGTTTCAACACCCCTCGCGTTTCCGTGAGTCAGCTAGTGCGCCGCTCCGTCGCAGCAACCCCTTGGCGGATCGCATGGCAGGCGATATCTACCCGGATATGCTGAACACGATCATCACCGGCGAACCGGCCGAGTCCCCCCCGCTTGTCATCGTGCACGGCCTTTTCGGCTCCGCGCGGAACTGGAATGTCATCGCCAAGCGCCTTTCGGCGGGGCGTCAGGTCATCGCGGTTGACCAGCGCAACCACGGCGACAGCGCCTGGGCCGCCCCGCATGACTACCCCTCCATGGCCGCCGATATCGCCGAGGTGATCCGTGCGCATGGCGGGCGAGCGGATGTGCTGGGACATTCCATGGGCGGCAAGGCGTCGATGGTGCTGGCGCTGCAGGAGCCGGAACTGATCCGCAGGCTCGTCGTAGCCGACATCGCCCCGGTCGCCTATCATCACACGCAGCAGCCGCTGATAGACGCGATGAGAGACCTCGATCTTACCGATCTCACGACCCGCGGTGAGGCCGACAAGCGGCTGGCGGCTGGGGTCGAAGACCCTGGGACGCGCGCCTTCCTGCTTCAGTCGCTGGACCTTCGCGCAGAGGGTGGCCCGCGCTGGAAGCTCAATCTGGAGGAACTGGAACGCGGCATGGCGAATGCCGTCGGCTTCCCGGAAGTCTCCGGCCGGTTCGACGGCCCTGCCCTGTTTCTCAGCGGAGCCGAGTCCCGCTACGTCCGCCCGGAGATGCACGCGCGCATTCTGGACCTGTTCCCGAACGCGGTGTTCGAGGAGATCGCCGGGGCCGGCCATTGGCTCCATGCGGAACGCCCGCGCGAAGTTGAGGCCGCGGTCGATAAATTTCTTTCCTGACCGGGAACCCATGCCCGTTCCCGAATGTTAGACGGCAGCATTCCAAAGGAGTATTCGACATGAAACGCTCGCTTCGCCTTCTGCCGTTGCTGGCTATCCTTGCCATCGCCGCCTGCAACACCATGGCAGGTGCGGGACATGACATCCAGTCCGGCGGCGCCGCCCTGACCGGGGAAGCGCGGAAAGCCCAGTCCCAGATGTGAGCCGCATGACGGAATGAGAGAGGGCTGCCCCGCAGGCAGCCCTTTTTTCATGGGGAGGACATGGGTGACCCGGTGCTGGAGAACATTGCCGTCCGTCATTGGCTCCCCACAGACACGGCTGCCTGCCTCGCCATATTCGACAGCAACGTGCCAGGGTTCTTTGCGCCGTCGGAGAGGGACGCATTTGAAACCCATCTACGCACCATGGAGCCTGCGACCTATCTGGTGCTGCTGTCCGATGAGAGGGTCTTGGCCTGCGGCGGCTTGTCCGTCGATGCGGAAGCGCATCGCGCCATCCTCACTTGGGGAATGGTGGATCGCGCCGCGCACCGGAGAGGGCTGGGCGGGAAGCTGACGGAAGCGCGGCTGGCGCTCGCCCGTCGCCTGCCGGGCATAACGGAGGTCGCTCTCGCCACAAGCCAGCATACCCGCGCCTTCTATGAGCGCTTCGGCTTCATTGCCGCCGCCGTCACGCCCGATGGCTTCGGCGACGGGCTTGACCGTTGGGACATGGTCCTTCGGCTACAGGACCGGCCGGGCGTGATCGGCCCCTGAGAACTCTACCGCCCGGAACTCTACCGCCCGGAACTGGAGTTTTCCGCCAGCCCTCACCAGCCGGGAGATCAGGTGAGGCGCACAGGGCGGTCAGTTGTCCATCTTCAGCGCGTTGATGAAGGCCTGCTGCGGGATTTCGACCTTGCCGAACTGCCGCATCTTCTTCTTCCCGGCTTTCTGCTTCTCCAGCAGTTTCTTCTTCCGCGTCACGTCGCCGCCGTAGCATTTGGCGGTCACGTCCTTGCGCATGGCGGAGATCGTCTCCCGCGCGATGACCCGCCCACCGATGGCCGCCTGGATCGGGATCTTGAACATGTGCCGGGGGATCAGCTCCTTCAGCTTCTCCACCATCGCCCTGCCCCGCGCTTCCGCGCGGTCGCGGTGCACCATGATGGAGAGCGCGTCCACCGGCTCATCGTTCACCAGCACCTGCATCTTGACGAGGTAATCCTCACGGTAACCGGCCATCTGGTAGTCGAACGAGGCATAGCCCTTCGTTACCGATTTCAGCCGGTCGTAGAAGTCGAACACCACTTCGTTCAGCGGCAGATCATAGACCACCATCGCCCGGCTCCCCGCGTAGGAGAGGTCGAGCTGCTCGCCCCGCCGGTCTTGGCAGAGCTTCAGCACGTCCCCCAGATACTCGTCGGGCACGAGGATCGTCGCCTTGATCCGCGGTTCCTCGATATGATCCACATGGGTCAGGTCGGGCATGTCGGCCGGGTTGTGCAGCTCCATCATGGAGCCGTCGCGCATATAGACGTGATAGACCACCGAAGGTGCGGTGGTGATCAGGTCGATGTCGTATTCCCGTTCCAGCCGGTCGCGGATCACTTCGAGGTGCAGCAATCCGAGGAAACCGCAACGGAACCCGAACCCGAGCGCGGCGGAGGTCTCCATCTCGTAGCTGAAGGAGGCATCGTTCAGCGCCAGTTTCTCGATGGCGTCGCGCAATGCCTCGAACTCGGAACTGTCCACCGGGAACAGGCCGCAGAACACCACCGGCTGCGCCGGCTTGAAGCCCGGAAGCGGCTTGTCCGTGCCCTTGCGCTCATGGGTGATCGTGTCGCCCACGCGGGTGTCACGCACCTGCTTGATGGAGGCGGTGAGCACACCGATCTCGCCCGGACCGAGTTCCGCGATATCCACCATCTGCGGCTTCAGCACCGCGAGCTTGTCCACGCCGTAGAGCGCGCCAGTCTGCATCATCCTGATCCGGTCACCCTTGCGGATGACGCCGTCCATCACGCGGATCATGACAACAACGCCGAGGTAGGGGTCGTACCACGAATCGACCAGCATGGCCTTCAGCGGCGCGTCACGGTCGCCTTTCGGCGCGGGCAGCCGGTGAACGATGGCCTCCAGCACCTCGGGGATGCCGAGGCCCGTCTTGGCGGAGATCGGGACGGCGTCGGAGGCGTCGATGCCGATCACATCCTCGATCTGCTCCTTCACCCGCTCCGGGTCGGAGGCGGGGAGGTCGATCTTGTTCAGCACCGGCACGATCTCATGCCCCGCGTCGATCGCCTGATAGACGTTGGCGAGCGTCTGCGCCTCCACTCCCTGCGTCGCATCGACGACGAGGAGCGACCCCTCCACCGCGCGCATGGAGCGCGAGACTTCATAGGCGAAGTCCACGTGGCCGGGCGTGTCGATCAGGTTCAGGACATAGCTCTTGCCGTCCTTCGCCGGATAGTCGATCCGCACGGTGTTCGCCTTGATGGTGATCCCCCGCTCCCGCTCGATATCCATCGAATCGAGGAGCTGCGCCTTCATATCGCGCTCGGCCACCGTGCCGGTGAGCTGTATCAGCCGGTCGGCGAGGGTGGATTTGCCGTGGTCGATATGGGCCACGATGGAGAAGTTGCGGATCAGCGAAAGCTCGGTCATGGCGCCATATGAGCGGGTTTCGGGGAGCGGTCAAGCGGGCGTCTGATTCGCACGCATGGAACCCGCGCGGCAGGCCCGATCTGGTGGCGGAGCGCCGCTGCTCCACTGCATGTCGGGATGCGCGGAAAGGTGGCGAAAACGGTCGGGCCGTGCTAGCGTCATCGGATCAACAAATCCGGGGGGCGAGACAACGCCACCCCAAAGGCGAACGAGGACAGCAGCATGAAATACGTGATTCTGGCCATCGGCATGGCCGTCTCCGGTCTTTCCCTTGCGACCGGAGCAGAAGCGCGCGGGACGATAGAAAACGCCTGTCTGGGCTCCGACCGCGGCGCACGCGCGGGTGCCATGTGCAACTGCATCCAGCAGGTTGCCGACATGACCCTCTCCGGCTCCGATCAGCGCCGCGCAGCCCGGTTCTTCAAGGATCCGAACGAAGCACAGGAAGTGCGCGTGTCCAAGAAGACGTCCGACAACGAATTCTGGACGCGCTACCGCAACTTCGGCAGCGCCGCGGAAACATACTGCTCGCGCTGATCCGCCGCCTTGCGCTGAAGCGTGGCCACCAGACCCCGACACCCGTGCTCGATGAGATCGAGCGCGTGCTCGAAGCGGCCATCGGTGTAGGGGTCGGGGATCTGCACGCGGAGACATCGCCCGGCATGTCTGAGCAGCAGGCCGGTGTCCGCCCGTGACTCCGCGGGCGCCAGACGCCGGACGACGGCGAGATTGGCCCTGTCCATCGCGATCACATGATCGAAGGCAGAGAAATCTGCCGCGGAAAGCCTGCGGGACCGGATGCCTTCAAGGCTGTAGCCCCGCGCCTCCGCCGCTTCGAAGGCCCGCAAGTCGGGCGATGCGCCCGCTGTCCATACACCGGTCCCCGCGCTGTCCACCACCACCGCCAGCCCTGCCTCTCCGGCGATCCGCCGAAGGACGCCCTCCGCCATGGGAGAGCGGCAGAGGTTGCCGTGACACACGAAAAGGATGCGCTTGACCGGCATGAACGCCCTCCGGTTGTATTCCGGCACTGCAGCACGCAACCCGTCACCGCACAAGACGCGAAAAGCGAAAGGGCGCCCCGGAGGACGCCCTTGCCACAATTCATACGATGTTCAGGCGTCCTTGCGGCGCCGGAAGAGGGCGATGGCCCCAAGCCCCGCAAGGGACAGCGGCAGCGCCGCCGGCAGCGGCACCGGCGAGATCGGCGGGATGATTTCATCACCCACACCAAAGCGCACATTGTCGATATTGTAGCCCGCCGGTTCATTTCCGACGAGGTCGAGGAACACCCCGGCGATCGCCGGTTTCAGGTCGTCTGTAACGAGGCCGAGGAACTCGATCCCGGTCGTGGTGTTCACGACGGTTCCAAGGATGGAGCCGTCACGCGCGAAGGCGGTGATACCTGTGCTGCCTACGGCATCGAAATAACCTGCCTCAAAGCCCACGCCGGTCTGATCCTCGCTGAAGAGGAGGGCGACCGGCCCGTTGAAGCGGGGTGTGCCGCTCAGGGTCGGAGAGGTGGGGAAAGCGCCGTCCGTCGTGATGAACGCGGGCGGGGCGGAGGCGTCGAGCGACAGCGGTCCCGTAGGGGAGCCGATGACGCATCCGGTGGGCGAAGCGCCGGGGCAGTCGGTGCCAGGGTCGGGGCTGATCGACTGGCCAGTGAAGTATCCACCGGTATAGACCGTGGGAGAATCCGCACCACCGCCATAGTCGGCGGGGGCGTATACCGGATTTTCCGTCCCGACAGCGAATTCGGAAAAGGTAAGCTTTCCGGCTGCTGCCGTGAAGTTATCCTCAGTCACGCGGATGACAGCCGCGTTGACCGCAAGGGGAGACAGTAGAACGAGAGTGGCGGTAGTCGCAAAAATGGAAGCGCGGGTCATTTTATAAAACTCCGATAATACAAAGTACGATGACCGTGCATCAGACTAGCACGTCCGTGTTAACCATAAAGTGAAATACAGGCTGGACGCATAATTATTTATAACTATAGGCGACAGGAGCGTAAAAATGCGTATCGTCATCCTGACGGGAGCCGGAATCTCTGCCGAAAGCGGGCTCAGAACCTTTCGCGATTCAGATGGTCTTTGGGAAGATCATCGCATCGAGGATGTGGCGACGCCCGAAGCCTTCACCCGCGACCCACGTCTCGTGCAGGACTTCTATAACGACCGCCGCCGCACGTCCCGTGCGGCGGTGCCCAATCTCGCCCATGCAGCGCTCGCACGGCTGGAGACGATGCTGCCGGGAGAGGTGATGATCGTCACACAGAATGTCGATACCCTGCATGAACGCGCGGGATCACGGAATGTGCTGCATATGCACGGATCGCTGGAAGGCGCGCTCTGCGCGGCCTGCGGCCATCGCTGGCCAGCACCTGCGGTCATGGCGGTGGAGGAGGTCTGTCCCGCCTGCGGTGCTCCGGCGGGACGCCCGGATATCGTATGGTTCGGGGAATACCCCTATCACATGGAGGAGATCTGGACGGCGCTCCGAAAGGCCGAGATCTTTGTCGCCATAGGCACGTCCGGCAATGTCTATCCGGCGGCGGCCTTCGTCCAGGATGCAGGCCGCGCCGGGGCCCATACGATCGAACTCAACCTCGAAGCCTCGGCCATCCACTCGGACTTCGACGAGACGCGGCAGGGCCGCGCCACCGAGATCGTGCCCCCGTGGGTGGAAGAACTCCTGAAGCGCTAGAGTCCGAGAATGTCGGCCATCGTGTATTCGCCGGGCGCTTTCCCCTGCCCCCAGAGCGCCGCGCGGAGCGCACCCCGCGCGAAGATCGCGCGGTCCGTGGCGACATGGCGCAGAATCAGCCGCTCCCCCGGACCGGCAAAGATCACGTCATGCTCGCCCACGACATCCCCGCCCCGGACGGCGGAAAACCCGATATGGCCCGGCTCCCTCGGCCCGGTGATTCCATCGCGCCCCCGGTCGGACACATCGGGGAGCGCCACGCCGCGCCCCTCCGCCGCCGCTTCCCCCAGCATCAGCGCGGTGCCGGAGGGCGCATCGACCTTGTGGCGGTGGTGCATCTCCACGATCTCGATGTCGAACTCCGGCCCCAGCGCCTGCGCCACCTTGCGGGTCAGGCCGAGTAGCAGGTTCACCCCGAGGCTCATGTTGCCTGCGCGGATGATCGTCGCATGGCGCGCGGCGGCGGCGATCCTGGCAAGATCACCCGCCTCCAGACCGGTGGTCCCGATGACATGGACGGCACGCGCCTGCGCGGCCAGCGCCGCGAATTCCACCGTCGCGGCGGGAGAGGTGAAGTCGATCACCGCCTGCGCGCGGGCGAATGCGGGCAGCGGGTCGTCCTCCACAAGCACGCCTACCGGATCGCGGCCCAGCAGACGGCCGACATCCTCGCCCACACCAGCACCGCCGGACCGCTCCAGACAACCGACGAGCCGCAACTCCGGGCTGTCGAGCACCAAGGCGGCGAGCGTCCGCCCCATCCGCCCCGATACCCCCGTGACGACCACGCCGGGCCGGGTTTCGCCTGCTTCGAGTTCCGTCATCACGCCCTCCGTTTGCCCCTCCCTAACCGGCACGGGCGAACTTGGCAAACCGGCGCATTGCGGGCGGCTCCCGCATGACCTAGATGGTGGATCATGGCACAGAAGCGCACTCCTCGGGATTCACACAGGGGCTCCGGCCCCTCGCAACGCCAGCTCCGCGTGGGCGAGCTGATCCGCCGCACCTTGTCGGAGGTGCTGGCGCGCGGCGACATCCATGACCCGGACCTGTCCCGCATGTCGATCACCGTGGCGGAGGTCAGCACCTCCCCCGACCTGCATGTGGCGACGGCCTATGTCATGCCGCTGGGCGGCGCGGGACAGGAGGAGGCTCTGGCCGCGCTCCGCCGCAACCGGCATGAGCTTCGCCGCCTCGTCGCGTCCGGCCTGTCGCTGAAATTCGCGCCCGAGCTGCGGTTCGCGCTGGACGAGACATTCGACCGGATGGACGAGACCCGCCGCCTTTTCGCCCGCGATGACGTGCGCCGCGATCTGGAGACTGACGAGGACGAAGACAGGGACGATGACCGGGGCGATGACAGGCAGGATTGAGGGGCCGTTCGCCCCCGTCCTGCTCTTTCTCGCCGCCCTGATGAGCCTTATCCCCGTCGCCGCCCCCGCGGCGGCCCCGCCCTGCGAGCGGATGACGTTCGAGGGCGAGGGGTATGTCTTGTGCCCTGTACCGAAGGGTGCGGACATCCGCGTGTGGCACAGCGATGACTCGGGCAGTCTCTACGGCTCCTTCCGGCGGATCGACAATGACCTGCGGGCGGAGGGGCGGCGCCTCGGCTTCGCCATGAACGGCGGCATGTATCACGCCGACCGCGGTCCGGTCGGCCTGCTTGTGACGGGCGGGGTCGAGCACAACGCCATCGTCACCGGTGCGAGCAAGGGCAATTTTGGCATGTTGCCGAACGGCGTCTTCTGTATCGGGGAGAGCGGTTACGCCGTCGTCGAAAGCCGGGCTTTCGCCCGCCATCCCCTGCCCTGCCGCTTTGCCACTCAGTCCGGTCCCATGCTGGTGATCGACGGCGAGCTGCATCCCCGCTTCCTGCCCGACAGCGACTCCCGCTTCATCCGCAATGGCGTGGGTATCCGGCAGGATGGGACAGCGGTGTTCGCCATCTCCGACCGGCCCGTGACCTTTTACGAGTTCGGCCGGCTGTTCCGTGACGGGCTGAACACGCCGAACGCGCTTTATCTGGACGGCAAGATCTCCCGGCTCTATGCCCCGGCGCTCCGGCGCAACGACTTCGGTTTTCCGATGGGCCCGATCGTCGGACTGGCCGTGCCGGAGAACGCCGCCGATTGACGGCCCGGCCTGCGGGCGCTAGCTAGCCCGCTTTCGGGAACAGGGAAGGAGCGGAGCTTGGCACGGCGCAAGGGACGCAACATTTCGGGTTGGCTCGTGGTGGACAAGCCTGCGGGCATCACCTCCACCGCGGTGGTCAACAAGGTCCGCTGGGCGCTTGACGCAAAGAAGGCTGGCCATGCAGGCACGCTCGATCCGGCGGCGACAGGGGTTCTCGCCATCGCACTCGGAGAGGCGACCAAGACGGTGCCCTATGTCACCGATGCGCTAAAATGCTACCGGTTCTCCGTCCGCCTCGGCACCGCGACGAACACCGATGACGCGGAGGGGGAGGTCATAGCGACCTCCGCCAAGCGCCCTACGGATGCCGATATCGCCGCCGCGCTCCCCGCCTTCAGGGGAGAGATCATGCAGGTGCCGCCGCAGTTTTCCGCCGTGAAGGTGGATGGTGAGCGCGCCTATGCCCTAGCGCGCGAGGGGGAGGAAATGGAGCTTGCCCCCCGCCTGCTCTGGGTCGAGAGCCTGGAGGTCATGCTCCGGCCCGACGCGGATCACGTGGAGCTGGAGATGGTCTGCGGCAAGGGCGGCTATGTCCGGTCCATCGCGCGGGATCTGGGGCAGGCTCTGGGCTGTTATGGCCATGTCGAATGGCTGCGCCGCGTCTGGTCCGGCCCCTTCGAGGCCGAAAAGGGCGTCACCATGGAACGGATCGAGGAGCTGGCGCGGAAACCCGAACTGGATGCTCTCGTCCTGCCGCTGGAAGACGGGCTGGAGGATCTGCCGGAATTGCGTGCAACGCCCGAGGGCGCAGCGCGGCTCCGCAACGGCAATCCCGGCATCGTCCTGCCCTCCTCCGATGTGGAATATGGCGAGGAGGCATGGGCCTCCTTCGAGGGGCAGGCGATTGCGGTCGGCACCTACCGGAGCGGGGAGCTGCATCCGGTACGCGTCTTCAACCGCGACTGAATGACCGGGACTGAAGACCGGGGCTTAAAAACCGCGACTGGAAGACTGGAACTGGAAGACTGGAACTGGAAGATCGAAGGGCGGCCAGGGTGGCCGCCCTTTCCGGTTCTACAGCGTGTCGCCCTGCGGGCCGGAGGGCGCGACGTCCGAATGTTCGGGATGACGCCGGTTGTAGAGGATCGAGGACCATAGCGAGACACCGATCAGCGCCGCGCCCCCAAGCCCGGTGATGACCTCCGGGATATGCACGAGCGCCTGCACATACATGATCACCGACAGGATCAGGATCGCGTAGAACGCCCCGTGCTCCAGATAGCGGAAATGCGCGAGCGTCCCCTTCTCCACCAGCATGATGGTCATGGAGCGGACATACATCGCCCCGATGCCCAGACCGATGGCGATGACGAACAGGTTGTTGGTGAGCGCGAAAGCCCCGATCACCCCGTCAAAGGAGAAGCTCGCGTCCAGCACCTCCAGATAGATGAACGCGCCCAGCCCGCCCTTTGCAGCGGCGGACATTGTCTCCTCGCGCTTGTCCAGCACGCCGCCGACCACTTCCACCAGCAGGAAGGTCAGAAGACCCCAGACCGCCGCGTGGAAGAAGGTGTTCGCCGCCGCGGGGCCGAGGTCGGGATCGGACTGGATGATGCGGGAGAAGGCCAGCATGATGACGAGCACGACCGCGATCTCGATCCCCTTGACGGAGGAATACCGCGCGGCCTTCTCCTCCACCCACCTGACCCAGTGCACGTCCTTCTCATGGTTGAAGAAGAAGGTGAGGCCGACCATCATCAGGAAAGTCCCGCCGAAGGCCGCAATGGGCAGGTGGGCATCCTGCATGATGCGGGAATATTCTTCGGGCTGGCTCGCCGCCATGATGATCGCCTGCCACGGTCCGACATTCGCCGCGATGACCACGATCAGTAGCGGGAACACGATCCGCATCCCGAACACCGCGATGAGGATACCCCAGGTCAGGAAGCGGTGCTGCCACTCCGGGGTCATGTCCTTCAGCTTGTTCGCGTTCACGATGGCATTGTCGAAGGAGAGCGAGATCTCCAGCACCGCCAGCACGCAGCAGATGAAGAAGACCGACAGCATCCCCTGCACCGTCCCGGTCGTCTGCCAGCCCAGCCATGCGCCCAGCGCGAGGCCGAATGCAGTAACGACGAAGGCCCATTTGAAATAGGAAAGCGTGCTCGTTCTGGTTGCCCCGCTCATCCGCGCAGCCCCCCGTGGCCAAACGCGCAAGCACGGGTCCGGCCCGCTCCTGCACGACCGTTGGTCGCGTTGTTCATGTGTCCATAGTTCCGCCGGCTGTTTCCACAGCGGCACCGACATCGCGAGAGCGCCGATGAACTCTCGCCAGAGGGGCCCGGTACCGGTTTCCGCGCCGAGGGCCTCCCCTCTGGCGCTGCCGAAACACGTAGCAAAACGCCGCCCTGCGTCAACCTGCCTCCTGCGTGTTTTTTGATCCGCCGTGATCTTCCCGTGAACGCCGTTGGGAGATGCTTGCGCGAAGACCCCACTTTGCCGAAGAAAATTGCTTCATGCACATATTGCGTGCTTTACCCGCACGGGGACGCTCAATAATTGGGCATCCCGGCCGGGCCATCGTTCGTCCTGCCCAGAATCCTTTGCCCGCTGTCGGCAGCGTGGCAAGCCTCCGTCATCCCGCCGGAACGCGGGTACGGGGAGCGCCGCGCCCGCCGCGGCAGACCGCGGGACAACAACAACGGGGGGAGACGAACGGCGGTCGCTTGCGGCGCGTCGGGCGGACTGCCGCCATCCACCGGGAGTATTGGACAGAATGAAATTGGGACAATCCCTTCTGGCGGCAGCAGTGCTGGCCGCCGCCTTCGGTGCGCCTGCTCGCGCCCAGGACGATACGATCAAGGTCGGCATCCTGCATTCGCTTTCCGGCACGATGGCGATCTCGGAGACGACGCTGAAAGACGTCATGCTCATGCTGATCGAGGAGCAGAACGAGAAAGGCGGCTTGCTGGGCAAGAAGCTGGAGCCGGTGGTCGTGGACATCGCCTCCAACTGGCCGCTCGCGGCAGAGAAGGCGCGACAGCTGCTGGAGACGGACAAGGTCGCCGCCGTGTTCGGCTGCTGGACCTCCGTCTGCCGCAAATCCGTGCTGCCGGTCTTCGAGGAACTGAACGGCCTGCTCTTCTACCCCGTCCAGTATGAGGGCGAGGAAAGCCAGCGGAACGTGTTCTACACCGGCGCTGCACCGAATCAGCAGGCGATCCCAGCCGTCGATTACCTGATGGAGAACGAGGGCGTGGAGCGCTGGGTGCTGGCCGGCACCGACTACGTCTATCCCCGCACGACCAACAAGATCCTCGAGCAATACCTGAAGGACAAGGGTGTCGCGGCCGAGGACATCATGATCAACTACACGCCCTTCGGCCATTCCGACTGGCAGACCATCGTCTCCGACATCAAGAAGTTCGGCTCGACCGGCAAGAAGACCGCGGTCGTCTCCACCATCAACGGCGATGCCAACGTGCCGTTCTACAAGGAACTCGGAAACCAGGGCATCAAGGCGGAAGACATCCCCGTCGTCGCCTTCTCCGTGGGCGAAGAGGAACTGGCGGGTCTCGACACCGCGCCGCTGGTCGGCCACCTGGCCGCCTGGAACTACTTCATGTCGGTCGATACGCCGGAGAATGCCGCCTTCATCGACGGCTGGCACAAGTTCATCAAGGATGACAAGCGGGTCACGAACGACCCGATGGAAGCCCATTACATCGGCTTCAACATGTGGGTGAAGGCCGTGGAGGCCGCGGGCACCACCACGCCGGATGCGGTGATCGATTCCATCATCGGCGTTGCCGTGCCGAACCTGACGGGCGGCTATGCCTCCATGGGGCCGAACCACCACATCACCAAGCCGGTGCTTGTCGGCGAGATTCAGGCGGACGGCCAGTTCGACGTGGTATGGGAAACCTCGGGCCTCGTGCTGGGCGACGAATGGTCGGACTTCCTGCCGGAGTCGAAGCCGCTGATCTCCGACTGGCGGGCGCCGCTCTCCTGCGGGAACTTCAACACCCAGACCAAGACCTGCGGCGGCTCCAACTGATCCGTCCTTCGCGGCGCGCGCCTTTCCGCGCGCCGCATGTATTTCCGGGACAGGTGCATGACCTTCTTCCGCCTTCTTCTTGCCGCCCTCGGCATCACCCTTGCAGGAATGGCCGCCGCGCAGAGCGTGGATGAGCTGGTGACCCAGCTGCCCGCCGGCAGTTTCAGCGACCGCGCCCGCGTGGTGACCGCGCTTGCCGCCACCGGCGATCCGCGCGCTGTCGATGTGCTGAACGCTCTCGTGGACGGCGATCTGGCCGCGCTGAAATCCGATGGCACCGTGGTGATCGTGAAAGGCCGCGAGGCCCGCGTGGCGCTGACGGGTGAGGCAATCCCGGACCCCGGCCGCAATGCGGAGAAGGTGAAGGTCAACAACTCCCTGCGGCGCGACATCCGCGCGGCGCTCGGCGTGCTGACGCTGCGCGATCCCGACCCGGCCAAACGCCTTTCTGCCGCAGAGGCCGCCTTCCGCGCCCCGGACCCGGAGCAGCTTTCCGCACTCGAGGCCGCGATGGCAGCGGAGACCGACGCGGCGATCGGCGCGCGGCTAGCCCTCGCCCATGCGGCGGCGGTGCTGACCTCCGACAGGCCGGTGGTCGAGAAGGAGAAGGCCGTGGCCCTCATCGGCGATCTCCGCGATCAGTCCGCGCTCTCGCTGCTGACCCCCCTGCTCGCCTCCCCCGAACCTGCCATCGCCGCCGCCGCCGGGAACGCGATCGCCGAGATCGAAAGGTCGCGCGCCTTCTGGAACACCGTGCAGAACGTGTGGTTCGGCCTGTCCCTCGGCTCCGTGCTGCTGCTGGCAGCGGTGGGGCTGGCCATCACCTTCGGGGTGATGGGCGTCATCAACATGGCGCATGGGGAGCTGGTGATGCTCGGCGCCTATACGACATTTGTGGTGCAGGACATGATCCGGGCCCATGCGCCCTGGCTGTTCGACTGGTCGCTGCTGATCGCCCTGCCGCTGGCCTTTGCCGTGGCGGGCGGGGTCGGGGTGCTGATCGAGCGGGGGATCGTGCGCCACCTCTACGGTCGCCCGCTGGAGACGCTGCTGGCCACCTGGGGTGTCAGCCTGATCCTGCAACAGGCCGTGCGGTCGTTCTTCGGCCCGAACAACCGGGAGGTGGGCAACCCCTCCTGGATGTCGGGCGCGTTCCAGATCGGTCAGATGACCATCACCTGGAACCGGCTGTGGATCATCGTCTTTGCTCTCGTGGTCTTTGCAACCCTTCCGGTGGTGCTCAAGCGCACGGCCATCGGTCTCCAGATGCGCGCCGTCACGCAGAACCGTCCGATGGCCGCGAACATGGGCATCCGTACCGGGCGGGTGGACGCGCTGACCTTCGGCCTCGGCGCCGGCATCGCGGGGCTGGCGGGCGTCGCCCTGTCGCAGATCGACAACGTCAGCCCCAATCTCGGGCAGGGCTATATCGTGGACAGTTTCATGGTCGTCGTCTTTGGCGGTGCGGGCAACGTCTGGGGCACCTTCGCGGCAGCCTTTTCGCTCGGCATCATCAACAAGTTCCTGGAACCCTTCGCGGGGGCGGTGCTGGCGAAGATCCTGATCCTCGTCTTCATCATCCTGTTCATCCAGAAGCGTCCGCGCGGCCTGTTCGCCGTCAAGGGCCGGTTCGTGGAGGGCTGAGAAATGCAGGGCACCTTTTTCAACCGCCGTCTTGTCGTCGCGCTCATCGTGCTGTTCATCGTCATCGTCGCGGTGCCGGTGGGCAACCTGATGATGGAGCAGCGGCCCATTCCTTCCTACATCGTGGCGCTGATCGGCAAATACTTCTGCTACGCGCTGCTCGCCGTGGCGCTGGATCTCGTCTGGGGCTACTGCGGGATCCTGTCGCTCGGGCATGGGGCGTTCTTCGCGCTCGGCGGCTATGCGATGGGCATGTATCTGATGCGCCAGATCGGGGATCGCGGCGTCTATGCCAATCCGACACTGCCCGATTTCATGGTGTTCCTGAACTGGCAGGACCTGCCGTGGTACTGGCAGGGCTTCAACCACTTCCCCTTCGCCATGCTGATGGTGCTGTTCGTCCCGGGATTGCTCGCCTTCGTCTTCGGCTGGTTCGCCTTCCGCAGCCGGGTGACGGGGGTCTATCTGTCGATCATCACGCAGGCGATGACCTATGCGCTGATGCTCGCCTTCTTCCGCAACGAGATGGGCTTCGGCGGCAACAACGGGCTGACCGATTTCAAGGACATCCTCGGCTTCCCGATTCAGGCCGACAGCACGCGGGCGGCGCTCATGGTGATCTCGGGCCTCGCGCTCGCCGGCGGGCTGCTGCTGGGGCGCTGGATCACCCGGTCGCGTCTCGGCCAGGTGCTGGTCTGCGTGCGGGATGCCGAAAGCAGGACGCGGTTCATCGGCTACCGGGTGGAGCATTACAAGCTCTTCATCTTCACCGTTTCGGCCATGATGGCGGGGGTGGCGGGCGCGCTCTACACGCCGCAGGTCGGCATCATCAACCCGTCGGAATTCTCCGCCGCGAACTCCATCCTCATCGTGATCTGGGTGGCGCTCGGCGGTCGGGGCACGCTGGTGGGGGCTGCGCTCGGCGCGATCATCGTCTCGTTGGCACAGACCTTGCTGACAAGCTGGTTCCCGGATGCGTGGCTCTTCTTCCTCGGCGCGATGTTCATTCTTGTGACCATCGGCCTGCCGAACGGTGTGCTGGGCGCGATCGAAGACACCGGGAAACGCTTCCGGCGTCAGCGCTCCAGCGACCCGGTGAAGGTGGAGGCATGACCGTGCACACGGCCATTCCCGGCAGCGCCACCCTTCAGCAGTTGCAACTCGACAGCGTCACCAAGACCTTCGACGGTTTCAAGGCGATCAACAACCTGTCGCTAGTGGTGGACAAGGGGGAGCTGCGCGCCGTGATCGGCCCGAACGGCGCGGGCAAGACCACGATGATGGACATCATCACCGGCAAGACCCGCCCCGATGAGGGCAAGGTGCTCTGGGAGCAGCAGCTCGACCTCACAAAACTGGACGAGGCCGACTGCGCGCAACTGGGGATCGGGCGAAAGTTCCAGAAACCCACCGTGTTCGAAAGCCATACGGTGGAGGACAACCTCCGCCTCTCCATCAAGGGAGACCGGGGGGTTCTGGCGAGCCTCTTCCACAAGACCACCTCCGCCGAGACCCGGCGGGTGGCGGAGCTGCTGGAGATCGTGCGCCTTGGCGATGCCCGCCACCGCCCCGCCGCCGACCTGTCGCACGGGCAGAAGCAATGGCTGGAGATCGGCATGCTGCTCGCGCAGGATCCGCAACTCCTGCTGGTGGACGAACCCGCCGCGGGCATGACCGATGCCGAAACGATGCGAACGGCTGAACTGCTGCGCGCCATCGCCGGGGAACGTGCGGTGATCGTGGTCGAGCATGACATGGACTTCGTCCGCGCGCTCGACTGCAAGGTGACGGTTCTCCATCAAGGCAGCGTTCTGGCGGAGGGCAGTCTGGAAACGGTGAGCGCCATGCCCGAAGTCATCGAAGTCTATCTGGGACGCTGAGATGCTGGAAGTCGATCATATCAACCTGTCCTATGGCGCGGCGCAGGCGCTGAAATCCGTCACCGTCGCCGCGCGGGAGGGGGAGGTGACGACGGTGCTCGGGCGGAACGGCGTCGGCAAGACCTCCCTGCTGCGGGCCATCGTCGGGCGGCATGGCATCACCGCAGGCGCGATCCGATGGCAGGGGGCGGAGATCGCCCGCCTCTCCCCTGTGGAGCGCGCCCAGCGCGGCATCGCCTATGTTCCGCAGGGACGGGAGATATTCCCGTTGCTCACCGTGCGCGAAAATCTGGAGACCGGCTTTGCCGCCCTGCCCCGGGGCCGGAAGGCTATACCCGACGACGTCTTCGCCCTGTTCCCGGTCCTCGGGGAGATGATGGCGCGCCGCGGCGGCGACCTGTCGGGCGGACAGCAGCAGCAGCTTGCCATCGGCCGGGCAATGGTGATGCGGCCGAAGCTTCTGGTGCTGGACGAGCCGACGGAAGGCATCCAGCCCTCCATCATCAAGGACATCGGCCGCGCCATCCGCTATCTGCGCGATGAAGCCGGCATGGCCATCCTGCTTGTGGAGCAGTTCTTCGACTTTGCCCGCGAACTGGCCGACCGCTTCTATGTCATGGACAGGGGCGAGGTGGTGATGGACGGGATACAGGTGGAGATGAGCGGCGCGCGGGAGCCGGAGTTGCGCAGGTGGCTCACCGTCTGAGGCAATGTGCCCGGACGGCTGGAAATGGGAACGGAATGCTGCATGCTAGGTTGTGTCAAAAACACAAACCAAAGGCAGGGCAGTGATGACAGACAGGACCGACGGGAAGTGGCATGCCGCCCTGCTGTGTGCAACGGCGGTCCTATGTGGTGTTTCCGTCGTGCCTGCCGTGCTTCTCGCCCAGCAGAGCCAGCCCGCTGAACAGCGCCAGCAGTCGCGCGACGGCATACACTTCAATATCCGCGGTGGTCGCGACGATGATCTCGAGACGCTTCTGCGGGGGGCTTCGCTGCTGTCGGCTGCGGCGGAAAACCGGCAGGGAGATCCGCAGGAACTCATCGCCTCCGCCAGGGCCGATTACGCGCGTCTCATCGGCGCGCTCTACTCGCGCGGATATTACGCGCCGGTCATCAACATTCTCGTGGACGGGCGAGAGGCCGCCAATATCCCCACGTTGCAGGCGCCCCGTGCCATCCGTCGCATAGATGTGAACGTCGATACCGGCCCCACCTTTCAGTTCGGTCAGGTCTCCATCGCGCCGCTGACCCCCTCCACCACCCTGCCCGCGGATCTGCGCCCGCGGGAGCGCGCACGCTCCACGCTGGTCCAGCAAGGCGTGGATGCAGCAACGACCGGATGGCGTGACGCGGGCTATGCCAAGGTCGCCACCGGCAAGCAGGATATCGTGGCCGATCACCGGCAGAACCTTCTGAACGTCGCTATCGGCATGGTGCCGGGGCCGCGCGTGAGCTTTGGCAAGCTGATCGTCGCCGGAAACGAGAATGTGCGGACGGAGCGCGTCCATGCCATTGCCGGTCTTCCGGAGGGGGAGGTGTTCAGTCCGGACGATCTGGACGAAAGCGCCCGCCGGCTGCGTCGCGCCGGGGCCTTTTCCTCCGTGGCGATGCAGGAGGCCGACCGCCTCGGGCCGGGAAATACCATGGACATCACCGCGACGGTTGTTGAATCGCTGCCCCGTCGCTTCGGCTTCGGTGCCGAGGTATCCTCCTCCGACGGGGTGAACCTGAACGGCTACTGGATGCACCGCAACCTGTTCGGAGGGGCGGAGAACCTTCGGTTCGATCTTCAGGGGCAGGGTCTGGGAAGCGGCGACGATCAGGAATACAGCATCGGCGCTCTCTTCTCCCGTCCCGCGACCTTTGACCCGGATACGACGCTGAAGCTCGGCACGCAGCTCAAACGCACGGACGAGCAGGATTACACGAGCGACAGCTTCACCATCACCGCGGGGGTGGAGCACTATTTCAACGAATACCTGACGGGGCGGATCGCGCTGGAATACGGCTTCTATCGTATTCGCGAATTCGGCGAGACGACGAACCTGCAGATCCTGTCGCTTCCGACGGGCGCGACCTATGACCGGCGCGATGACAAGCTGAACGCCACCAACGGCTATTTTCTGGAGGGCGAGGTGCGGCCCTTTTACGGCATCAACGACAACGCGGGTTCCGGTGGCCGGATCCGGCTCGATGGCCGCGCGTTCTGGAGCCCCGGCGAAAGCAGGCGCGTGGTTCTGGCGGGCCGGGTGCAGGTAGGCTCCGTTCTGGGCGCCGACATTACCGAAACGCCGCGGGAATACCTGTTCTACTCGGGCGGGGCGGGCACGGTCCGGGGCCAACCCTTCCAGTCACTCGGCGTGCCGAACCCGGATTACCTCTCGCGGGACGCAACCATCGGCGGACGGAATTTCCTCGGCCTCTCGGGTGAGGTACGCACACGCGTGACCGAGAGCATCGGCATCGTCGCCTTCTACGACGCGGGCTATGTCTCTGCCGACAAGTTCTTTGACGACAGCGGCGATTGGCAGGGCGGTATCGGGCTCGGCCTGCGCTACAACACGGGCATCGGTCCTATCCGTTTCGACGTCGGGGCCCCGCTCGGCGGGGATACGGGCAACGGTGTGCAACTTTATGTCGGTATCGGGCAGGCCTTCTGATGCGGTTTCTCATCCTTTTCATCGCCCTCCTGACCTTCTGGCTGCCAGCCCCCGTCCGCGCGCAGGACGAAGACGGTGCTTCCTATCTGGAGAGTCTGTTGCAGAGCAGCCTGTCCGGTGCGGGGCGGCAGGTCACGATCCGCGGCTTTTCCGGCGCGCTTTCCTCCACTGCGCGGATCGAAGAGCTGGCGATTTCCGACGATCAGGGCCAGTGGTTCTCCGCCCGCGACGTGGTGCTGAACTGGAGCCGCCTCGCCCTGCTGACAGGCCGCGTTCAGGTGCAGGAATTCTCCGCCGCCGAAGTGGTGCTGTCCCGGCTGCCGCAGACGGAAGCCGCGCCGCCCTCGCCGGAGGCGGAGCCGTTCTCCCTCCCCGAACTGCCGGTTTCCATAAACATCGACAGCCTGCGCATCGAGCGGCTGGACATCGGTGAGCCGGTGTTCGGCATCGCCAACGTCTCCCGCGCGACGGGTTCGGCCAATCTCTCGGGAGGAGAAGGCGCGCTTCAGCTCCGGCTGGAACGGACGGACGGTCAGCGCGGCGTGTTCAACATCGCGGGGAGCTATGCCAACACCACCCGCCACCTGAGCGTGGATGTGGAGCTTGACGAGGGCCCGGGCGGCATCGTCACCACTCTGGCGGGGCTGCCGGGCGCGCCCGCGCTCACCCTGTCTGTCAAGGGCGACGCCCCGATCGACGATTTCGCCGCCGATATCCGCCTTGCCACCGCCAATCAGGACCGTCTGACAGGGCAGGTCACCGCGCGCGCAGTGGAGGCGGGACCGGGGCAGCCAGCGGGCGCCGCACGGCATTTCACCTTCAACCTCAACGGTGACATCCGGGCCTTGCTGCCCGAGCAGTTCCGCGCCTTCTTCGGCCCGGAACTGACCCTCACGGCGGATGCCACGCGCCAGCCCGACAGCTCCATGGCGGTGCCGGAATTCACTCTGCGGGCGGAGGCCATCGATCTGAACGGCGAACTCCGCATCGCGGCCGATGGATTGCCGAGCTTTGTCGATGTGAAAGGCTCCATACACCCTCCCGCCGACGCGCAAGGGCCGGTGGTCCTGCCGATCGCCACGCCGACGGAGCTCTCGGGCGCCGATCTGGCCATCGCGTACGACGATACGGTGAGCGAGACCTGGACGATCAATATGACTGCCCGGGACTTCAAGCGGCCGGACATGACGATCTCCACCCTCCGGCTCGAAGGCGGCGGCGGTGTCATGCGGGAAACGGCGCAGGACGCGCCGCGGCTCGACGCCAACCTGCGGTTCAGCGGGGATGGCATCTCCCTTGACGACCCCGCCCTCGCCCGTGCCGTGGGGCAGCGGGTGGAGGGAACGACCGTGTTCGTCTGGCAGTCCGGCGATGGGGTGGTGACGATGCCCGTCCTGAACGTGCGGGGGGAGGATTATTCCGCCGTTGCCGATCTGGTCTTCAATGGGCTGAACGCCGCGCTCCGGGTATCCGGCAAGGTGACGGCGAGCCTCGATGACATCTCCCGCTTCTCCGATCTGGCGGGCCGTCCGCTTTCCGGCCGGGCGGAGACGCAGGCCAGCGGCGCTTTCGAGCCGCTGTCGGGCATGTTCGATGTCGTGGCGGACGTGACGGGAACGGACCTGAAGGCCGCGCAGGAGCAGCTCGACCGGCTCCTCGCAGGGCAATCCCGCATCACACTTTCCGCCAAGCGGGATGAAACCGGGACGGAAATCCGCGATGCGCAGCTTACCGCCCAGTCTCTCAGCCTGCGGGCCTCCGGCAACATCACCAGCAATGCAACGGATGTGAAGCTCAGCGGGCGGTTTGCCGATGCGCGCGTGCTCGGGCCCGGCTTCTCCGGGTCGGTGGATGTTGACGGGCGCGCCTGGCAGGTAGCCGAAGGGCTACGGCTCACGCTTGATGCGACGGGCAACGATCTCCGCGTCGGTCAGCCGCAGGCAGACGGGCTGCTGCGCGGGCAAAGCCGCATCCGGTTCGCCGGTGTGCATAACGACGATGTGCTGACCATCGACACGGCCACTGTCGATGCAACGACGCTGAACCTCACCGCGACAGGGCGTTATGCGCCCGGGAATACCGATGTGTCGCTTGACGGGGCATTCACTGACCTTTCCGTTCTGGGCCAGGGATATGGCGGCGCGGGCACGGCGACGGCACGGGTTCATGATACGCCGGAGGGTCTCCGGCTTGAGACGAACGTCTCCGGCCAGGACCTGCGGGTGGGTCAGCAGCAGGCAGATGGCCTGCTTCGGGGGCAGAGCCGCATCGACCTAGCCGCTGTGCAGAATGGCGAGCGGATTACCATCGACCGGCTCGCGGTGAATGCGACGACGCTCAAGCTCACGGCGAGTGGCCGCTACGATCCCGACGACACCGACTTGCAGGCCGCGTTCAGCTTCTCCGATCTGGGTGTGCTCGGCAGTGGGTTCCGCGGCGCGCTTACGGCCGATGCCCGCGCTCTCAGCGAGCCGGGCGGTATCCGCATCACCGCCGACAGCCGGGCCTCCGGTCTCGCCCTCGGCGGCCAGCCGGAGGTGAACGCGCTTCTGAGGGGCGACGGCACGCTCGCCCTCAATGTTCTGCGTGGGCCTGACGGCTTTCTGCAGATCGACCGCTTCGCCTTCCAGAACCCGCAGCTTTCGGCGAATGTGAACGGCGAGGTTCAGGGCGAGGCGCGGAACGTGACCGTTGATGCGCGACTGAACAACCTTGCCATCCTCGTGCCCGGCTTCCCGGGGCCGGTCACCCTGCGGGGGACTGTCGTCGATGCGGAGAACCAGCTGCGCCTCAACCTCGCGGCACAGGGTCCGGGTCAGATCGACACCCGGCTGACCGGAACCATGGCGCGGGACTTCTCCCGCTCCGATCTTGCGCTGACCGGCTCCTCCCAGCTCGGGTTGATTAACCCGTTCCTCGGCGCGCGTTCCGCTCAGGGACTGGTGCGGTTCGACCTGACGATGAACGGCCCTCTCGGGCTCAACGCTCTCGGCGGCACGGTGACGGCCAGCAATCTGCGCATCGTCGATCCGGCGCTGAACATCGCGCTGAGCGGCGGCACCGCGCGGGCGACGCTTGCCTCCGGCACCGCCCGGATAGACGCGACCACCAGCGTCGAGGGCGGCGGTACGCTGAGCGCCGCAGGAACGATCGCCATGACTGCGCCCTTTACTGCCAATCTTCAGGTCAGCGCGCGGGAGGCGCGGCTGCAGGATCCGCAGCTCTACACAACCTCTCTCACAGGATCGGTCGCGATTACCGGCCCGCTGACGGGAGGGGCAAGGATCGCGGGCACGATGAACCTCGGGCAGACGGATGTGCGCGTGCCCTCCAGCTTCGGTGGTACGTTCACCATCCCCACGATCCGTCATATTGCGGAGCCCCCCGCAGTGCGCGCCACGCGGGTGCGGGCTGACCTCATCCAGACCCAATCGGGTTCCTCCGGGGGGGGGAGCGGTATTTTCACACTCGATGTGACGATAAACGCGCCCAGCCGCATCTTCATCCGCGGGCGTGGGCTGGATGCGGAACTTGGCGGCGCCATCCATGTCGGCGGCACGACCGCGAACATCGTTCCCTCCGGGCAGTTCGAGCTGATCCGGGGACGGCTGGACTTTCTGGACCGCCGGTTTGACCTGACGAGCGGCAGCTTCTTCCTGCAAGGGAACTTCGATGCCTTCATCAACCTCACGGCACAGACCAATACCAACCGGGGCCTGACCGCGATCATCAACGTCACCGGTCCGGTCAACGATCCCGACATCAACATCACGTCCAATCCGTCCCTCCCGGAGGAGGAGGTGCTGGCGCAGATCATCTTCGGGCGCGACCTCTCCACCATCTCGCCGCTGCAGGCCGCGCAACTGGCCTCTGCCGTCGCCACCCTTGCAGGGAGCGGGGGAGATGGCCTTGTGGGGCGCTTCCGCAAGAGTGTGGGTCTGGATGACTTCGATGTGGTGACCGATGAGGAAGGCAATACGGGCGTGAAAGCGGGTCGTTACCTATCGGACAACATCTATACCGAAGTCGTCGTAGGGTCGGGTAATCAGACGCAGATCAACCTCAACCTCGACCTCAGCCGGTCGTTCACCGTTCGGGGCAGCGTGGGGGAAGACGGCAACACCGGCATCGGCATCTATTTCGAACGCGACTACTGACCCCGGCGCGCGACTACCGACCCTTGCAGATGTGAAGCGGGCAACATCCCGCTTCACTCAGCCTCCGCTTGACTCGCGAACGCATGCAACCCGGAAACGTTCCACAAAAACGCATTGATTTTGTTTATTTTTCCATGGAACGCCCACGGTTGCGCAGACGTTAGGCAGTTGTAAGTCCTGCGCACAGGACAGGCCCAACGAAAGGACCGTTCGATGAAAAAATTCCTTGTGACCACTGCCATCGTTGCGATGACCTCCATGCCGGCGCTCGCGCAGACCGCGCCTGCCGGAGGCACACCGGTGGTTGTCGAGGCGGAAGCCGTGTTCCTTGGAACCGCCATGCCCGAGGCGCTCTATGCCGACGATCTGATCGGCAAGCGGCTCTACACCAGCGATGTGGAAGTGGAAGTAAGCGCCAATTCGGCCGAACTTTCGCGTGACTGGCATCATGTCGGCAACATCAATGACCTTGTGTTGTCTCGCGAAGGTCAGATTGAGGCCGTTCTGGTCGATGTCGGTGGCTTCCTCGGGATCGGCGCCCGCACCGTCGCTGTGAACATGGACTCCATCCGTATCATCCCCGACGGCGAGAACCCGAGCGATTACTTCCTGGTGTTCACCGCAACGCGTGACGTTCTGGAGAATGCCCCGGAATATCAACGTCCCGAGCGGATGAGAAACATGGATGCCGCAACAAATGCCACGGGCGCTGCGGCGACGGGTATGGCAGCGACGGGAGCGGCCGCCGGGGCGCGCACCGGTTGGATGACGCCGAACGAAGGTTATGAGCGTGTGAAAACCGCGGGCCTTACTGCAGAACAGCTCAAGGGCGTGAAAGTTTATGACGCGAACAACACCGATGTCGGCTCCGTATCCGATTTCGTGATGACCCCGGATGGTCGCGTCGATCAGGTGATCGTCGATGTCGGCGGCTTCCTCGGGATCGGCGCAAAACCCGTGGCCCTGCCTTTTAACGAGATGGACGTTCACAAGCAGGTCGATGGGAACACCTACCGGGTTTATGTTTCCATGACCAAGGAGCAGCTTGAGGCGCTTCCGCGCCACGAAAGCTGAGCGCTTCCATCAGCATGATCGAAAAGGCCCGCGATCATCGCGGGCCTTTTTGGAAAGCGCCTCCATCCGGCGCTTGCCCAGGCCGCCGCTTGCGCCATCCTCTCTCCTGCACATTCATGGATGCAGGAGAAGCGAATGTCCGATCTGATCGTGGTTGCCTTCAATGATGAGGCGACGGCCTTTGAACTGCGGGCTGAGCTGGCCAAATTGCAGAAGGACTACCTTCTGGAGATGGATGACATTGTCGTGGTCACCCATGACGAGAACGGCAAGGTCAAACTGCATCAAGCCGTCAACATGACTGCCGCCGGCGCGGCGACGGGGTCGCTCTGGGGTCTTCTGGTAGGGGTTCTGTTCCTCAACCCGATCCTGGGGGTAGCAGTGGGTGCCGGTGCCGGTGCGCTTTCCGGTGCATTCACGGACATCGGCATCGACGACAAGGTCATGAAACAGATCGGCGAGACGCTGACCCCCGGAACCGCCGCCGTCTTTGCGCTGATCCGCTCCGCCACCGCGGACAAGGTGATGACCTCGCTTGAGCCGTTCCGGGCGAAGGGCAAGATCATCCGCACCTCGCTTTCCAATGAATCCGAGCAGAAACTGAAGGATTTCTTTGAAAAATCGCAGGCGGAGCCGCCGGCGGTTACGAGCTGAGCAAATATCTCGCACGGGGTGGCCCCGAAAGGTTATAGTTGGTCTGGCCGGGTATCGCCCGACGGACGGTTACAGAAAACGTTTTGGGGGACGCTCATCCCATGGCACTTTTCAACTTGCTAAAGGGCGAGTTCATCGACGTCATCGCATGGACGGATGATACCCGCGATACCATGGTCTGGCGCTTCGAGCGTTATGGCCACGCTATAAAATACGGCGCGAAGCTTACGGTGAGGGAAGGTCAGGCCGCGGTTTTCGTGCATGAGGGGCAGATCGCCGATGTCTTCGGTCCCGGCCTCTACATGCTGGAAACCAACAACCTGCCGATCCTCACCACGCTTCAGCACTGGGACCACGGCTTCCAGTCGCCGTTCCTGTCGGAAGTCTATTTCGTCAACACCACCCGGTTCAACGATCTGAAATGGGGGACGAAGAACCCGATCATCTGCCGCGACCCGGAATTCGGCGTGGTGCGGATCCGGGCCTTCGGCACCTATTCCGTCCGCGTCACCGATCCTGCGAAATTCATCCGGGAGATCGTGGGCACCGACGGTCAGTTCACCTCCGATGAAATCACCTTCCAGATCCGCAATGTCATCGTGCAGGAATTCTCCCGCGCCGTGGCATCGTCGCGGATCCCGGTGCTGGACATGGCGGCGAACGCCGCTGATCTCGGCCGTATCGTGGCGGAGGCCATCGCCCCCACCATCGCCAACTACGGCCTGACACTGCCAGAGCTTTACGTGGAGAACATCTCCCTCCCCGATGAGGTGGAGGCCGTGCTCGACAAACGGACCTCCATGGGCATCCTGAAGGGCGATCTGGCCGCCTATACGCAGATTTCCGCGGCCGAGGCCATGACGCGCGCCGCGGGCACACCGGGAAGCGGGATGGGTGACGGGATCGGCGCGGGTCTCGGCATGGCGATGGGCATGAACATGGCGCGGAGCGGGCCATGGGGCATGGCGCCTGCGGAAGCAGCAGCCCCCCCTCCCCCGCCGCCCGTGGACAAGGTCTGGCACCTCGCCATCGACGGAGAGGCGAAGGGACCGTTTTCCCGTGCCTCTCTCGGGCGACAGGCGACGGACGGCAGCCTGACGCGGCAGACGCTGGTCTGGACAGCGGGGCAGGATGGTTGGAAGCCTGCTGGAGAAATCCCTGAACTTGCGCAGCTTTTCACGGTCGCGCCTCCGCCGCCTCCCCCCCTGCCACCCACGGGCGGGGCCTGATCGCGAATGGCAAGCGATATCCCGCGCGTCTCCCGTCAGGGCGGCGCGGGGGCGGAAAAGGGGGTGACCACGCGTCCCGAGGGGCTCCATTTCCCCTGCTCCTCCTGCGGGGCCGATCTGGTGTTCCAGCCGGGGCAGACCTCTCTCGTCTGCCCTTATTGCGGGCATGTGCAGGATATTCCCGGCGCCACCGCCGCCGAACGGCGCCGCGCGCTGGCAGAGATCGACTACCGCGCGGCGATCGAACGGCGGCTTCCCAATGCGCTGGACGATATCCAGATACTTGCCTGCCCCAACTGCGGCGCCAAGATCGAGGTGGACGCGAACCTCCGCGCCACCACATGCCCCTTCTGTGCCACCGCGCTGGTCGGCGAACCGGCGATGGAGCAGTTGTTCCGGGCGCAGGCGGTCGTGCCCTTCGCCATCACGGAGGAACGGGCGCTGAGCCTCATGACGAGCTGGCTCGGCTCGCTCTGGTTCGCGCCGAACGGGCTTAGACAATATGCGCGCAAGGACAAGCGGCTCACCGGGATATACGTGCCTTACTGGACCTTCGACGCGCGAACGGAGACACAGTATCGCGGCCTGCGCGGCACCGTCTATGTCGAGTATCAGACCGTCACCGTGATGGTGGATGGCCGCCCCCAGCAGCAACAGCAGCCGGTGCAGAAAATCCGCTGGACGCCTGTCGCGGGCCGGGTCGCACGGGAGTTCGACGATGTGCTTGTCGTCGCCTCCACCAGCCTGCCCCGGCGGGAGGCGGAGGATTTGGAGCCATGGAACCTTGGCTCCCTCCAACCTTATGCGCCGGAATATCTCGCCGGCTTCTTCTCCGAAGGCTACACGGTCGATCTGGAGGACGGCCACGCGATGGCCCGGCAGAAGATGGATGCGGTGATCGAGGGCGACATCCGCCGCGACATCGGCGGTGATGCCCAGCAGATACAGGCCGTCAGAACCGATGCGCAGGGCGAGACGTTCAAGCATATCCTGCTGCCCGTCTGGACTGCGGCCTACAAATACAGCGGGCGGAGCTTCACCTTCGTCGTCAACGGCCAGACCGGCGAGGTGCAGGGCCAGCGTCCCTATTCGCCATGGAAGATCGCCGGTGCGGTGATCGTGGCGCTTCTGCTTGTCCTGCTGTTCATGTGGCTTGCGGAGCAGCAGGGCATGCTGCGCTGACCGCCTGCGCCATTGACAAGCCCTGCCCATTCGCCGCAACAGGGCGCATCGCCCCAGCCCCCCGGAGAGCCCATGCGCATTCTGGCCGAAGCCCGTTTCCCCGAACTCCCCCATCCCTATTTCGGCAAGGTCCGCGACAATTACGACCTGCCGGACGGGAGGCGTATCATCATCTCCTCCGACCGGCTGTCGGCCTTTGACCGGATCCTTGCCTGCATCCCGTGGAAGGGCCAGGTGCTGACCCAGACGGCGCGCTACTGGTTCGAGCGGACGGCAGACATCTGCCCGAACCATGTGCTCTCCTATCCCGATCCGAACGTGGTGGTCGGCAAGCGGCTCACCATCCTGCCCGTGGAAGTGGTCGTGCGCGGCTATCTGGCGGGCACCACGGGAACCTCTATCCTCACCCTCTACAGGAAGGGGGAGCGGGAGATGTATGGCCACCGCTTCCCTGACGGGCTGCGCGACAACGAGAAACTTCCCAAGCCGATCCTGACGCCCACCTCCAAGGAGTTCGACGGCGGGCATGACGCACCCCTCACCCCGAAGGAGATCGCGGAAGGCGGTCTGCTCACGCAGGAGCAGTGGGAAACGCTGTCGATCTATGCTCTCGGCCTCTTTGCCCGCGGACAGGAGATCGCGGCGCAGCGCGGGTTGATCCTCGTCGATACGAAATACGAATTCGGTCTGGACGAGGACGAGAACATCGTGCTGGCCGACGAAATCCACACGCCTGACAGCTCCCGCTACTGGCTGGCGGAGGGCTATGACGAGGCATTCGCCACCGGCAAGCGCCCGCCCTCCTTCGACAAAGACTTCGTGCGCGCCTGGGTGGCGGAGCGCGTCGATCCCTACACCGATCCGATCCCCGAGATTCCGGCGGAGCTGATCGAGGCGACCTCCCGCGTCTATATCGAGGCCTATGAGCGCATCACGGGCGAAACCTTCGTGCCAGACACCAGCGGTGCCACGCCGGTTGACCGGGTGCGCGACAACCTCGCCCGCGCCTTCCCCCAATACTTCGGCGCATGAGAGCGGTCGTCCAGCGGGTCAGCGAAGCCTCCGTCACCGTCGCAGGAGAGGTCGTGGGGAGGACCGGCCCCGGTTTTCTCGTCCTCCTCTGCGCGATGCGGGGGGATGACCGGATGAAGGCGGAGCAGATGGCAGCGAAGATCGTCAAGCTCCGCATCTTTGAGGATGACGCGGGCAAGATGAACCTGTCTCTCCGCGAGACAGGCGGCTCGGTGCTGTTGGTGAGCCAGTTCACGCTCGGCGCGGATACGCGCGGCAACCGTCCGGGCTTCACCCCCGCCGCACCGCCGGAGGAGGCGGAGCCGCTCTATCTGCACGTGGCCGACCGCATCCGTGCGGAAGGTATCCGGGTTGAGACAGGCGTCTTCGGCGCAGAGATGCGGGTGGCTCTGGTCAACGAAGGGCCGGTGACGATCTGGCTCGACCTTTAGCAGGGCGCCGAAAAAGGCCTCCGGGTCGGTGCGGGAGCGGAAATCGGCCGCAATCTGCGGAGATCCAGCCCGAAATCCATGCATTCATGGTGATTCCGGGGCCGATCCCGATTTCAGAGCTTTTACAGCAGCCTGTAAGGCGGCTGCCGAGACGGCATCGAGATCGGCGCCGGCGCAAGAATCGTTCGCTATCCGACGAAATCTCTCGGGGTGTTCCGGGGGCAACTTCCCCAGCAGAGTCGCTTCCGCAGCCTGTCAGCCGGCCGGCGTGGCGGCCTGCCGCTGACGCTTGCGCTCAAGCCCAAGCTGCCGCTCTCGCCATATGATGAGCAGCCCTGCCGTGACCACCAGCGATGCCCCCCAGAGCATCGTCAGCGTGGGCACTTCACCGAAGAACATGTACCCGATCGCCAGCGCGAAGATCATCGAGACATATTCGAACGGCGCCACGACCGAGGCATCGGCATAGCGATAGGCGGTGGTGATGAAGATCTGCGCGACCCCGCCCAGCAGGCCCGCCATGACGAGCAACCAGAACTCCGTCCGCGTCGGCACCACCCACCCGGGAATGGTCAAAAGCGACAGCAGGGTGGAAAACAGCGAGAAATAGAACACGATGGCGGAGACGGATTCCGTCACCACCAGCCGCCGGAGCAGCACCTGCACCAGCGCCGCGCAGGTGGCGCTTCCCAGCGCGATGAAGGCGCCCGCGGTCTCCCGCTCCGACAGCATGCCGCTCCCGAAGGCGGAAAGCCGCGGCGACAGGACGATCAGCACGCCCGCCAGCCCGAGGAGCACGCAGGAGATGCGGAACCCCCGCACCACCTCCCCCAGAAAGAGCGAGGCGAAAACCACGGTCAGCAGGGGCGCGGCATAGCCGATCGCCGTGACCTCCGGCAGCGGCAGAAGGCCCGCCGACCAGAAGTTGAGCGTCATGGAAGCGGTGCCGATCACGCCGCGCCACAAATGCCCGAAGGGGTTTTTCGTGCGCAGGCCCACGCCGAGCTGCTTTGTCGCGCCCAGCCAGATCACGATGACAAGGACTGCGAAGAAGGACCGGAAAAACACGATCTGCCCGGTGGGCACATGCTCCGTCGTGGCTTTGACAAGCGCGAGCATCACGATGAAGAGCAGCACCGAGGCGATCTTGAGGCCGATGCCGTAGAACACGTTCATGGAAAAATCCGGGAGCCTTGCCCCTCTGGCTTGCGACGATTCGGTCGGACGATCAAGCACGCATTCCATCTTTCGGATAGCTCTTGCAGCAAAGCCACGCTAGCATCCACCCCGTGAGGAGAATGCCATGATCGAAGCTGGCCAGCCCGCCCCGGATTTCACCTTGCCGCTGAGCGACGGGAGCAGCGTGACGCTTTCGGCCCTGCGCCCGCGCAATGTGGTCGTGTATTTCTACCCCAAGGCAGACACACCCGGCTGCACGACGGAGGCGCTCGATTTCTCGGCCCTGCTGCCGGATTTCGACGCGGCAGGGACGACGGTCATCGCCATTTCCAAGGATCCAGTCGCTGCGCATGAGAAGTTCGCCCGGAAGCATGGCCTGTCCGTGCTGCTGGCCTCCGATGCGGAGGGCGACACGGCGGAGCGCTACGGGGTCTGGGGCGAGAAGAAGATGTACGGCCGCACCTTCATGGGTCTGACGCGGGCGACCTTCCTGATCGACGGTGGTGGAAACGTCGCAAGGGTGTGGCCGAAAGTGAAGGTCGCGGAGCACGCGGCGGAGGTGCTGAAAGCCGCGCAGGAGTTGCGTTAGAAGCAAGTGATTCTCCTGCAACGATTTGCTGATAATCTGCACGACTGAATGAAACCGGCAAGATCTCGCCGACAATAACCCCCCTTTGGCAAGACGGCGCCATGAAATGTCGTGGATTGTTGCCCGTCCATCCCATCGCCAGTAAGGACCGGGGATGTGAAGCCCCGGAAGCGGCCTTCACCCTCCTTACTGAAAACGACATACGGGACAGTAGTGTGACGGGGCGTCTGACCAACCGACTGAATGCCGCGCTTGAGCGCCGCCTGCCCGAGAAACGGGTCTTCCTGAAATCCGACACGGAAACGCGGTTCATCCGCCTCCGCCCGCTGACACAGGCGGCTCTGCTTGCCGGGACCACCCTGGTTGTCGGCTGGACGATCCTGTCCTCTGCAGTGTTCGTGATGGATGCCATCGGGGCGGGCGGTGTCCGGGAGCAGGCCCGGCGGGAGCAGATGGTCTATGAGGCCCGGCTGAACGACCTGTCGGACGAACGGGATCAGCGGGCGGCGGAAGCATCTGCGGCACACGAGCGGTTCAATGTCGCTCTCGGCGGTGTCTCCGATATGCAGACGGCGCTCCTGTCCTCCGAAGACCGTCGCAAGGAACTGGAAACCGGGCTTGAAGTGGTGCGCCAGTCGCTGCGCAAGGCCCTTACGGAGCGCGACGATGCGCGCACCCAGCTTGCCCTGCTCCAGACTGAAGTCGATCAGAAGCAGGACGAGGGCCTGACCGCCGCCCGGCTGGAGGATGAGCGGCGCACGCTCGACTATCTCACCGCCGCGCTCAGCACGACTGCCTCAGAGCGGGACAAACTCTCCCAGCAGGCGACGGAAGCCCAGCAGCAGGCGGACATGCTCGCCCTTGAAAAGCGGCTGATGCAGGATCGCAACGAGCAGATCTTCGCACGGCTGGAAGAGGCGGTCAGCGTTTCCATGGAGCCGCTGGACAAGATGTTCAAGTCGGTGGGACTGTCGGCCAGCAAGGTCATCACAGAGGTGAAGCGCGGCTACAACGGCCAAGGCGGGCCGCTGGTGCCGATGGGGATTTCCACCAAAAGCTCCCCCCTCGACGCGGATACCGAGCGGGCCAATGGTGTGCTCGGCTCGCTCGACCAGATCAACCTCTACCGCATGGCGGCGGAGAAGGTGCCCTTTGCGCTCCCCCTCCAGACCGCGTTCCGTTACAGCTCCGGCTTTGGCGGACGCTCCGACCCTTTCCGCAAGAGCCGCGCGCGGCATGACGGGGTGGATATGGCCGGCGCGCACGGGAGCCCCATTCTCTCCACCGGCGAAGGGGTCGTCACCTTTGCCGGCTGGGCGTCGGGCTATGGTAATCTGGTCAAGATCCAGCACGATTTCGGCCTGGAAACCCGCTATGGGCACATGTCCAAAATCCGCGTGAAGGTCGGGCAAAAGGTGTCGCGCGGGGACCGGATCGGTGATATGGGCAGTACAGGACGCTCGACCGGCACCCATCTGCATTATGAGGTGCGCGTCGGCGGAACCCCTGTGAACCCGATGACCTACATCAAGGCGGCACAAGATGTTTTCTAAGAGCAGGATTCAGGAACCGGGACCGAAGGCCACAGAGCCCGCAGCGGATGTTCCGGTCGCGAAAGGCAGCATGGACTACGCAAGCACGACCCCCAAGACCAAACCTCCCGCCTCGGTTCTCTCTTCCGACCTGACGGTGACGGGCAACATCAAGACGAGCGGCGACATTCAGGTCGAAGCGAATGTGGAGGGTGACATCCGCGCCCATCTGCTGACCGTGGGGGAACAAGCCACGATCAAGGGGGAGATCGTCGCGGACGATATCGTCATCAACGGCCGAGTGATCGGGCGGGTCCGTGGCCTGAAAGTCCGCCTGACCTCCACCGCACGGGTGGAAGGCGACATCATCCACAAGACCATCGCCATCGAATCCGGTGCGCATTTCGAAGGTTCCGTGCAGCGGCAGGAAGACCCGCTCTCCAACGGCAAACCGGCAGCCCTTGCGGCACCCGGCGCCGTTGACGCAGTCTGAACACGCGCCACGCTGAAGTTCGAAAAGGCGCCTCTCGGGGCGCCTTTTGCATTTTCTGGATCAGTGGGATTGGGCGGAATCCCGGATGTAGTTCACCAGCATCCGCGTGGATGCGTCACGCTTTTCCGCGCCCTGTTTGCCCTGAACCACGGGGACCAGCGTCGCGGCAAGCTCCTTGCCCAGCTCCACACCCCATTGGTCGAAGCTGTTGATGCCAAGGATCACCCCTTCCACAAACACGCGGTGCTCATAAAGGGCGATGATCTGGCCCAACACAAAGGGGGTGAGCAGCCGATAGATCAGCGTGGTGGAGGGACGGTTGCCCACGAATACCCGGTGGCGCGCCTGCCGCTCCAGTTCCGCTCCCGTCAACCCTTGGGCGGCCACCTTCGCACGCGCCTGCTCAAGGCTCCGCCCCCGGACAAGCGCCTCCGCCTGCGCAAGACAGTTGGAGATGAGAAGCTGGTGCTGATAGTTGTACTCCGGCTCATGCCCCTCTGCTGCAACAAGGAATTCGCAAGGCACGATGCGCGTTCCCTGATGGATGAGCTGGAAGAAGGCGTGCTGTCCGTTCGTTCCCGGCTCCCCCCAGACGATCGGGCCGGAGTTCACCGTGAGATCCGAGCCATCCATCCGCACCCGCTTGCCGTTCGACTCCATGTCGAGCTGCTGGAGGTAGGCGGCGAGTCGCGACAGGCGCTGATCATAGGGCAGCACGGCGCGGGTCGCATAGCCGCAGACCTGCGCATGCCAGATGCCGATCAAGGCCAGCATGACGGGGATATTGTCGACCAGCGGCGCGGTGCGGAAATGCTCGTCCATCGACTGACCACCGGCGAGGAAGCGCCGGAAATTCTCGCTGCCGATGGCGATCATCAGGCTGAGGCCGATCGGCCCCCACATCGAGTAGCGCCCGCCCACCCAATCCTCGAATCCGAAGACCCGCTCCTCCGGGATACCGAAGGCGCAGGTCTTTTCCAGCGAGGTGGACAGCGCCACGAAATGGCCTGCGGGCTCCAGGACCGTGCCCGAAAGCCAGCGGCGCGCGGCCTCCGCATTGGCCATCGTCTCCTGCGTCGTGAAGGTCTTGGAAGCGACGATGAACAGGGTCGAATGGGGGTCGAGCGCATCCAGCGTATCGTGGATATGCGCGCCATCGACGTTGGAGACGAAATGCACCCGTGGCCCGGTGTGATAGGGCCGGAGCGCGATCGTCGCCATCGCCGGGCCAAGATCGGAGCCACCGATACCGATGTTGACCACATCCGTCACCCGGCGGCCTGCCACGCGGAACCGCCCGGATCGCACATGCTCGGCAAAGCGGCACATCCTGTCCAGCGTTTCCCGCACCTCGGGCATCACGTCCTGTCCGTCAACCACAACCTCCCGGTCGAGATCGCGGAGCGCGGTATGCAGGACGGCGCGGTCTTCGGTTTCGTTGATCTTGTCCCCGCGGAACATCGCTTCCCGCCGGTCCATGACGCCGGTTTCCCGCGCGAGCTTCAGCAGCAGGTCCCGCCCCTCATGGTCGAGGTTGGTCTTGGAATAATCGAACAGAAGGTCGCCCAGCCGGATGGAGAACTCCTCCACCCTTTCATCGGTCAGCAGCGACAGGATCGTGCGGTCTTCGTGGCTCTCCCGATAGGCGGAAAGCTCTTTCCAAAGCGTCATAGTTTACTCCGACCAGTGAATGCGCGCGCGGTCCAGCACAAGGGCGACAGGCGCCTTCAGCGCCCCTGCCCCCGCCGATCCGCCTTGCGGCAGGCCCTGCAGGGCCTTCCGTTTGTCTTGGCCCGCGATCAGCAGATGCACCTGCCGCGCATCCGCCAGAACCTCCGCCGACAGGCTCACCCGCGGCTCGCCTGCCGCTGCGGCCCGGATTTCCACCACCGGGGGAGCATCGAGCGCAAACGCGGCCTTCAGCCCCTCCGCCCCCGGAAACAGGGAGGCGACATGCAAATCCGCCCCCATGCCGAGCAGCAGGACATCTATGGGGAGAAGCGCGCTGACCGCTTCCCGCACCGTCTCCGCATCCTCGCCCCAAAGCGGCTGGAAACCGGCCGAACTGGCGGGCCCGGTGAGCAGCCGCTCCCGGATCAGCCGTGCGTTGGAGCGGTCGGAGTCCTCGGGCACCTGACGTTCGTCCGTAGGCAGGACCGTCACCCGCGCCCAATCGAGGGGCACGGCGGACAGCAGGTCAAAGACCGGGCCGGGCGTCGTCCCCCCCGGCACGGCAAGCGTGACGCGATCCTGTGTTTCAAGCGCGGCCTCCAGATCGGCGGCGATGGCTTCGGCAGCACCGGCGGCCCATTGGGCGCGGTCGGGATAGTCGATGAAATCCAACTCGTCCTCCTTGCGGCTTGGTCAGCCTGTGCGCATCTCGCGCCAGCGGCGCCCATCCCGATGCATGAGCATCAGCGCCTCCTCCGGGCCGGTGCTGCCGGGATCATACAGGTTCGGGCGGTCGCCGCGCCCTTCGACCGCCGCCAGGACCGGGTCGGCCCAGGCCCAGGCGGCCTCAACCTCATCCCCGCGCATGAACAGCGTCTGGTTGCCCCGGATCACATCCATGATGAGGCGCTCGTAGGCGTCGGGCATATCGGTCCCCTCCTCCCCCAGCGCCTCGGCGAAAGACATGTCGAGCGGCACCTGAACCAGACGCATTCCGCCCGGCCCGGGTTCTTTGATCATCACTTCAAGCGTGATGCCCTCATTCGGTTGCAGACGGATGACCAGCGTGTTCGCGCGCCAGCCTTCGGCCTCGTCGAAAAGCGAATGCGGCGGCTCCTTGAAGACGACCGCGATTTCCGACGTCCGGGCCCGCAGCCGCTTGCCGGTGCGCAGGTAGAAGGGCGTGCCCTTCCAGCGCCAGTTGGAGATCCGGCAGCGCAGCGCGATGAAGGTCTCCGTCCGGCTGGAGGCGGCCTGAATGTCCTGAAGATAGCTCGCCATGCCGCTGGCCGCGGTATACTGCCCGCGAACGATATCTTCCGACCCCACCGGATCCAATGCGCGGATCACCTTCAGCTTCTCATCCCGCACCGCGTCGGGGTCGAAGTGATAGGGGGGCTCCATCGCGATGAGACAGAGGAGCTGCATCATGTGGTTCTGCACCATGTCCCGCATGGCGCCCGCATCATCGTAATAGCCTGCACGCCCCGCGACGCCGACCGTCTCGGCCACGGTGATCTGCACGTGATCGACATACTGGGCGTTCCACAGCGGCTCGAACAGGATGTTGGCGAAACGCACCGCCATCAGGTTCTGCACCGTTTCCTTGCCCAGATAGTGATCGATCCGGTAGATCTGGCCTTCATCGAAATGCCGCGCCAGGACGGCGTTCAGCGCCCGCGCGGTGGACAGGTCATGACCGAAGGGTTTTTCCACCACGATCCGGCTGTCGCGATCAGCGATCCCGTGGTTGTGCAGCCGTTCCGCCAGCGCGCCGAACAGGCTGGGCGCGACGGAAAAGTAAAAGGCATGCACCACGCCGGGGCGGATTCGGGTGGCCAGCTCCTTCCATCCCTCCTCCCCCGTCGCATCGATGGGCACATAGGACAGGTGAGCGATGAACCGGTCCAGCGCATCCGTATTGCTTTTCGCGCCGTTCACGAATTCAAGAACGGCGTCCCGGGCGAAGCCGCGAAACTCCTCCTCCGTCATGGAGGAGCGCGCAGCGCCGATGACCCGCGCGCCTTCCGGCATCTGACCATCCAGGAAGCGGCGGTAAAGCGACGGGAAGATCTTTCGACGGGCGAGATCACCCGTTCCGCCGAAAACCACGAGGTCGAAGGGATCGACCGGGATGATACGCGAGACCATTTTCTTCCTTTGCGACCGCACGATGGAAAGACCGCCTCCCCCAACGATTTCCGAGTCGGACTGTAGCATTCATGCGGTTAATGGAAAGTGGGGATACCGGCCGGTCCTATTCGGCCATCACGCAGAGGATCTCGAAAAGCAGCGAGGCCGCGAGCCAGGCCGTCCCACCCGACTGATCGAAGGGGGGCGACACCTCGACCAGATCGGCGCCCGCAAGGGTGAGCCCCCTCAGTTCCCGCACCACGGAAAGCGCCTGAAATGCGTTCGGGCCACCCACTTCGGGCGTACCGGTGCCCGGGGCAAAGGTCGGATCGACGAAGTCGATGTCATAGGAGAGATAAGCCGGCTCCTCCCCCACGATGCTGCGCGCCTCCGCCATGACATCGGGAATGCCGCGGGCAAAGAATTCCTCGATGCGGATGATGCGGATGCCGTTCGCACGGGCGAAGTCGATGTCATCGCTGTCATAGCAGGTGCCCCGGATGCCGATCTGCACCATGCGCTGCGGGTCCAGAAGCCCCTCCTCCACCGCGACACGGAACGGGTTGCCATGGGTCAGGGCGCGGCCACCGAAATAGGGCGGATAGAGATCGGTATGGCTGTCGAAATGCACGAGACCAAGAGGCCCCTCCGCCGCCAGCGCCCGCAGCACCGGCAATGTGCAGAGATGATCGCCGCCCACCGAAATGGGCCGGATGTCCGTGGCGCGCAGGCGGGAGATGGCCTCCGTGATGCGGGCGAGGGTATCCGTCGTATCCACGGGATTCGGCCCGACATCGCCCAGATCGGCGCAGTTCCGGGCCTCGAACGGACGGAGGCCGGTGACGGGATGCTGCGCCCGGATCATGGTGGAGGCGTCACGGACCTGCCGTGGCCCGTGCCGCGCCCCGGGGCGATTGGAGGTGCCCCCGTCCCACGGCAGGCCGATGAAGCCGATATCGACATCCGCATGGCGGGGATGCTCCGGCGTCACATACGGCAGGCGCATGAAGGTCGGCACACCGGCAAAGCGCGGCAGGCTCATGCCGGAGACCGGCTGAAAGAAATTGTCTGTCATGATGTCCCTGTGTCTGGTCCGCCGGACGTCTTATGCGTCCAGTTCGGCATCCCAGTATAGGAAGTCCATCCACGTCTCGTGAAGATGGTTCGGCGGGAAACGGCGACCGTGGTTGTGCATCTCATCCGCCGTCGGCGGTTTCGGCGGGCGGGTGAGGCGCATTCCCGCCTGTTTGAGCGACTTGTTTCCCTTGCGCAGATTGCAGGGGGAACAGGCGGCCACCACATTTTCCCAGCTCGTGACCCCGCCACGGGAGCGGGGAACCACGTGATCGAAGGTGAGATCCCCGCGCGAGCCGCAATACTGGCAACAGAATTCGTCCCTCAGAAAAAGATTGAAGCGCGTGAAAGCCACGCGCTTCTGGGGTTTGACGAATTCTTTCAGCACCACGACGGAGGGTATTCGGAACTGCGCCCTCTGGCTCCGCACGGTCTGGTCGTATTCCGCGACGATGGACACCCTGTCGAGAAACACCGCCTTCACCGCCTCCTGCCAGGGCCAGAGCGAGAGGGGGTAGTAGGACAGCGGGCGGTAATCGGCATTCAGAACCAGCGCCGGGAAATGCCTGAGCGACGCCGGCTCCCGCACGAAACTCGTCCTGAAATCGCCATCCATACGCGCCACACTCCCTGCTGCGGAGCACCGGGCAGAGCCGGTTTGGGGGGGCAGGAGCACCGCCCCGACAGCGTCACTATATCTGGCGTTTTCCATCAGGCAAGCCCCGCGATGCGGTGGGTTCGCCAAAGGAATGCCAGCAATCGGTGACAGTTGCGTGACGAGCTTCCCGCCGGGGCTTTCCGGGAAGGGCTTCCCCGGCCGATCGCCCGGCTGCGGTCCCCGGCAGGCTCAGACGGGAAGCACGTTGCGGAGGAACTGCATGGCGACGGACAGGCCATCGGGCGCGATCCCGTGCCCCACTCCAGGGGAGGTATGGGTATAGACCTCGAACTCCGCATGGGTCAGGGCGTCGGCGGCGCGGGACATATCCTCATAGGGAACCATCTCGTCCCGGTCGCCATGGACGAGCAGAACGGGCGGCCGGCTGACCGTTTCGGCGGCAAGACGCTCGGGCTGGAGCAGCCTGCCGGAGAAGCCGACGACGCCCGCCATCTGCGCCTTGCGGCGCGGCGCCACGTGCAGGCTCATCATCGTGCCCTGCGAAAAGCCGACCAGCGCCAGCGCGGAGGCAGAAAGCCCCTCCTCCGCGAGTCTCGCATCCAGAAAGGCGTCGAGATCGGCCACGGCGGCCTCGAAGCTCACCCGTGCAACCTCCTCGGGGGAGCCGTCGAGCCGGGGGATGGGAAACCACTGGTAGCCGAAAGGGTTGCCCAGCGACCGCTCCGGCGCGTTGGGCGCAACGAACACGGTATCGGGCAGATGCGGGCCGAGCGGCTCGGCCAGCCCCAGCAGATCGGCACCATCCGCGCCGTAGCCGTGCAGAAAGACGACAAGACTTTTCGCCTTGCCCGAACGTGCGGCCTTCCGACCGAATTCCAGATCGCGCGTCATCTGATACCCTCCCTCTGCTTGGCCACCCGGTAGTAGGCCCAGAGCAGACGGGCCGCAACTCCCCGCCAGGGCGACCAGTCCTCGGACATGCGGCGCAGCTCCTTTTCCGAGGGACGGCCCTCCATCTCGAACAGCAGCCGGGCGGCTTCCTGCAGCGCGAGATCGCCGGGCGCAAAGACATCGGCGCGGCCAAGCGCAAACATCGCATAGATCTCCGCCGTCCAGCGACCGATACCGGGCACGGCGACGAGGGTGGCGACCACCTCCTCCAGCGGGGCATCCCGCAGCAGGTCGAAGTCGATCGCCGCCTCTGCCAGCGCGCGGGCATAGCGCGCCTTCTGCCGCGACAGCCCCGCCCCCCGGAGCGCGTCATCCCCGGCCAGCAGAATGGCCTCCGGCGTGACCAACCCGGCAGCGGTGAGGCGGGCCATGATGGCATCCCCCGCCGCCACGCTCACCTGCTGGCTGACGATGGCGTCCAGGAGCGGCGGGAACCCGTCCGCCCGCCGGCGCAGCGGCAGCGGCCCCGTCAGTTCCAGCGCGCGGGCAAAGCGCGGATCACGAAGGGCAAGCCATTCCGCCCCCTCCGCCACGTCATCCTCGATGAGAATGAGCCTGCCTATGTCACGGATATCGTTCATGGGCCGATCATGGCCGGAGCCTTCGGCCTCCGCAAGCCACCTTCCCTTCGGCAAGGACCGGGACTACGCATTGGGTAAAACAAGGGATCGCCCATGGCCGACACCACCTCCCCCCGCATCCGCCGGAACGTGCGCCTGCTCATCGCGGCGCAGGCGATCCTCGGCTCGCAGATGCCGATGATCTTCGCCATGGCGGGGCTGGCCGGGCAAAGCCTTGCCAGCAACCCCTGCTGGGCCACGCTGCCGATCTCGGCCATGGTGTTCGGCTCCATGACCACGGCGCCGTGGCTCTCGCCGCTCATGCAGCGACGGGGGCGAGCGGCGGGGTTCGTGCTGGGCGCGATGGCGGGAGCGGTGGGCGCGGCGCTGGCGGCGGTGGCGCTCTGGACATCCTCCTTCTGGCTGCTGGTGCTGGGCGGCTACTTCAGCGGCATCTATCAGTCGGCGCAGGGCTTCTATCGCTTCGCCGCCGCGGACGAAGGCGCGGAGGCCGACCGGGCGCGCGCCATCTCCCGCGTCATGGCGGCGGGTCTTGTGGGCGCGATCGTCGGCCCGCAACTGGTGACGCTGACGGCCTTCGGGCTGGTCGTGCCATTCGTCGCCTCCTATCTGGTCATCGTGGTGCTGAACCTTGCCGGTTCGCTGCTGTTCGCCTTTCTCGACATGCCCCCACCCCGCAAGGCAGCGGAGGGCGGCAGACCGATGCGGGAGCTGCTGCGCAATCCCGCCATCGTGGTCGCCATGATCTGCGGCATGGTTTCCTATGCGTTGATGAACCTCGTGATGACGTCCACCCCGCTGGCGGTCATCGGTTGCGGTTTCGGCCAACGGGAAGTGTCGGGGATCATCACCGCGCATGTGCTGGCCATGTTCGTGCCGTCCTTCTTCACCGGAACGCTGATCGCGCGCTTCGGGGTCATACCGATCATCGGCACGGGGCTGGCGATCCTGACCGGGGCCGGCCTCGTGGCGCTGACGGGGGTGACGCTGCCGCATTTCTTCGGGGCGCTGATCCTGCTGGGCGTGGGCTGGAACTTCGGCTTCATCGGCGCCACGGCGCTGCTCACCCGCTCCCACAGGCCGGAGGAGCGGGGCCGCGTGCAGGGGCTGAACGATCTTCTGGTGTTCGGCGGCGTGACGATGGCCTCGCTGTTCTCGGGCGGGCTGATGAACTGCACCGGTGCAGGCAACGCGGCGGGAGGCTGGAGCGCGGTGAACCTTGCCATGCTTCCCTTCCTGCTGCTCGCGGGCGGGGCGCTGGTCTGGCTCGCGCGGAGCGGGCGGCAGGCGGCATGATCCGGGCCTTTCACCACGTCGCCATCATCTGCGCCGATTACGACCGGTCCCGCGCGTTCTACACGGAGGTGCTGGGGCTGAGCATCATCGCGGAAACATGGCGGGCGGAGCGGCAATCCTGGAAGCTCGACCTCGCCCTGCCGGGAGGCGGACAGATCGAGCTTTTCTCCTTTCCGGGCGCCCCGCCCCGCCCCGACCGGCCGGAGGCGCAGGGGCTGCGCCATCTCGCCTTTGCGACAGAGGACATCGGCGAGGCCGTGAACCGCCTGAGCGCGGCGGGCGTGGCCTGCGAACCCATCCGCATCGACGGCATCACCGGCGCGCGCTTTACCTTCTTCCGCGACCCGGACGGGCTGCCGCTCGAGCTTTACGAGGTCACGCCACCTTGGCCTGCTCCCGCAGCCTGAACTTCTGCACCTTGCCTGTCGAAGTGCGGGGGATGTCGGTGAAGATCACCACGCTCGGGCATTTGAACCGCGCAAGGTGCTGGCGGCACCAGTCGAGCATCTCCTGCTCCGTCGCCGTCTGCCCCGGTTTCAGCTCCACATAGGCGGCGGGCGTCTCGCCCCACTTTTCGGAGGGATGCGCGATCACGGCACAGACCATCACCGCGGGATGGGCATAGAGAACGTTCTCCACCTCGATGGAGGAAATATTCTCCCCGCCCGAAATGATGATGTCCTTCGACCGGTCCTTGAGCTGCACATAGCCGTCCGCGTGCATGACGCCGAGATCGCCGGAATGGAACCATCCGCCCGCAAAGGACTCCTCCGTCGCGTGGGGGTTCTTCAGATAGCCCTTCATGACGATATTGCCGCGGAACATCACCTCGCCCAGCGTCTCACCATCGGCGGGCACCGGTTCCATCGTCTGGGGATCGCGGACCGACAGCCCCTCCAGCGCCAGATACCGCACGCCCTGACGCGCCTTCCGCGCCGCTTGGCCGGCAGCGGGCAGTGCGTCCCAGTCGTCATGCCATTCGTTGACGACCGACGGCCCGTACGTCTCCGTCAGCCCGTAGATATGCGTGACGGCAAAGCCCGCCTCCGCCATCGCGGCGATCACCGCCTCGGGCGGGGGTGCGCCGGCGACGTTGAACCGCACCGTGCCGGGCAGATCCCGCCGCTCCTCCGGCCGGGCGTTCACCAGCGTCGCCATGACGATCGGCGCCCCGCACAGATGCGTCACGCCAAGATCGGCAATCGCGTCGTACATGGCCTTTGCCCGCACCCAGCGCAGGCAGACATGCGTGCCGCCCTGAATGGCCAGCGTCCAGGGGAAGCACCAGCCATTGCAGTGGAACATCGGCAGCGTCCAGAGATAGACCGGATGGCGCCCCATCTCCGCATGGATCGTGTTGGCATAGGCCATGAGCGCCGCGCCCCGGTGGTGATAGACGGCGCCCTTGGGATTGCCCGTCGTGCCAGAGGTGTAGTTGAGCGCGATGGCGTCCCATTCGTCCTGCGGCGGAAGCCACTCGAACGCCTCCGACCCTTCGGAGAGAAATGCCTCATAGTCGACCTCGCCGATGGCCGGACCCTTGGCATAGGGACCATCCTCCGGGAAATCGGGGTCGTCATAGCAGATGACCAGCAGATCGACCTGCGCCATCGCCAGCGCCTCGCGCGCGACGTCGGCGAACTCCCGGTCCACGATGAGAACCTTCGACTCCGCATGATCGAGCTGGAAGGCGATGATCGCCGCGTCGAGCCGGGTGTTGATCGAATGCAGCACCCCCCGTGTCATCGGCACGCCGAAATGCGCCTCGACCATGGGCGGCACGTTGGGGAGCAGCACGCTCACCGTATCGCTCCGTCCGATCCCGCGTCGCGCCAGCGCGGAGGCAAGGCGGCGGCAACGCTTCCACAGCGCGTCATAGGTGAGCCTGAAGCCACCGTTCACCACGGCCAGCCTGTCCGGGTAAACCGCCGCCGCACGCTCCAGAAAGGAGATCGGCGTAAGCGCCTGATGGTTGGCCGGGCCGCGGTCCAGAAAGTGGTCGTAGGCTGATGACATGTCGTTCCTCCCAGAAGCGGATCACAGTGTAGACCACGAAAATCGGCAGGGCGAGAGGGGCGGCCGTCGCGGAACGTCAGGTCGCGGGGCCCTCGCGGTTGCCTACTTGGAGAAAACACGCCGGGGGAGTAAAGATGCAGGATAGAGGAGAGCTTATCCCGTGTCAGACACCAACGCGCCCCCGGAAAACCGCCGCCCCCTGACGCTACGCGACGTGTCCGAAGCCTCCGGGGTCAGCGAAATGACGGTGAGCCGCGTGCTGCGCGACCGGGGGGATGTCTCGGAAGCGACCCGTGCAAAGGTCCGCGCCGCGGCTCGTGCGCTGGGATATGTGCCGAACCGCATCGCGGGCGCATTGGCTTCCCAAAGGGTCAATCTGGTCTCCGTCGTGATCCCTTCCCTCTCCAACATGGTGTTTCCCGAGGTGCTGTCGGGGATCTCCGACCGGCTCGTCGGCACACCGCTGCAACCCGTGATGGGCGTTACCGACTATTCCGACGAACGGGAGGAGGGCGTGCTCTACGAAATGCTCTCCTGGCGGCCGTCGGGCGTCATCGTCGCCGGGATGGAGCACAGCCCCGCGGCCCGTGCCATGCTGGTCAATTCCGGCGTTCCGATCGTGGAGATCATGGATGTGGACGGCGACCCGATGGACTCCGTCGTCGGCATCTCGCACCGGCGCGCGGGGCGGGAAACGGCAGAAGCGATCATCGCATCGGGCTATCGCCGCATCGGCTTTCTGGGAACCAAGATGCCCTATGACCACCGCGCACGGAAGCGGATGGAGGGGTTTGAGGAGGCGCTGGCGGAATCAGGTCTCGCACTGGCGGATCGGGAATTCTACTCCGGCGGCTCCGCCCTGCTGAAGGGCCGGGAGATGACCGAAGCCATCATGAGCCGGACACCTGATATAGATTTTCTCTATTATTCCAATGATATGATTGGCGCTGGCGGGCTGCTTTGGTGCCTGGAAAAGGGCTTTGACGTGCCCAACCGCATCGGGCTCGCGGGGTTCAATGGGGTAGAGCTGCTGCAAGGGCTACCCTGCCGTCTCGCCACAATGGATGCCGGTCGTCGGGAAATCGGCGAGAAGGCCGCCGAAATCATCGCCACCGGGCTTTCCGGTGTCCGCATCGAGTTGACACCGAAACTCCTGCGCGGCGATACGATCAGGCCCGCGCGTTGAGAGATCCTCATGTTGAAAGGCTGGCGCGTTGACCCCTCCACGGGGTTGCGCAGACAGCCATTTTCCGCGACAACCACCACACGGCCCCGTAGCTCAGGGGATAGAGCGACCGCCTCCTAAGCGGTAGGTCACAGGTTCGAATCCTGTCGGGGCCGCCATTTTTCCTAGCTTTGTTGCCAATTGGGCATAAGTTTGCACGAAACGGGCACAAGTTTGCACACTCCCTGTCAAGCGGATTCGACGGATGAGATGGGGGAAACCCTATAATTCTCTGATTTCATTTGAATAATATCGGATCATTGCCTGATCGAGGGGCCTTTGTAGGCGATACCCTGTATAGGTCAGGAAAAGGCAGCGGCCCCCACCTCGTTGCCAAGATGCGTGCCGCTGACCCATTCGATCGCCCCAATGGCCGGATCCAGCCGCATCGGCAGAGGATTTCCCTCGACCAATCTGGGCTGGAGGCACAGCACGGTCGAGATTCTTGTAGCATCGATCCCAATGGATCTGGATTTGTGCCTCCGCCGAGTGCTCGGGCGCACATTGGGGGACCTGACGATCGGTGGTGCCCCTCCTGCGGGAAATGAATCATAAGCGGCCGAAAGGATCCGCGATGCAACTCCTGGGTCACGTCCGTCGAGGTTGTGTAATTTCCCGGATGGCCTGAGGTCATGATCAG
>NZ_DAMDHB010000002.1:0-220113 GCF_032102465.1 Haematobacter sp.
CGCTCGGATACAGGCGATCTTCACCTCAAACGACACGCCACTTGGGGAATGCAGGACCAATTATCTCGAAGTCTATCACCGCGACAACGTCAAGGCCGTCAGCCTGCGCGACAATGGTATTGCCCAGATCGTTCCCGAAGGCGTCAAGCTGGAAGACGGCACCCTCTATCCGCTGGATGTCATCATCATGGCGGTCGGTTTCGACGCAGGCTCGGGCGCGCTTAGCCGGATCGACATTCGCGGCCGCGATGGTGTTTCGCTGCGCGAGGAATGGGCCAAGGATATCCGCACCACGCTGGGGCTGATGAAACACGGCTTTCCCAATCTGTTCATGACCGGCGCACCGCTCGCCCCCTCGGCGGCGCTGTGCAACATGACCACCTGCCTGCAACAGCAGACGGAATGGATCAGCGACTGCATCAAGTATCTGGAAAGCACCCATCAGAGCGTTATCGAACCCACGTCCGAGGGGGAGGCCGCCTGGGTCGAGCATCATGATGAAACGGCCAACGCGAACCTGATTTCGCGCACCAACTCATGGTATACTGGGTCGAACGTCCCCGGAAAGCCGCGCAGAGTGCTGTCCTACACAGGCGGCGTCGGTACGTATCGCGCGAAATGCAGCGAGGTCGCGGCAAATGGCTATGCGGGCTTTGCCCTTGGCCGCAGCAATGCAGAGCAAGCCGGTTGACGCCGCAATCGCTCCGCTGGTTGCATGGCGGGGCGGCCCCATGTCTTCAGGAAACACAACATGAACAAGACTTTCAACGCCGATGACATCCTTCAGCAGACCGTTTCCGCCACGCCGGGAGTGCCGGGCGTGGTGGCGATGGTGACGGACCGGGACGGGAATCTCTATGAGGGCGCGGCGGGCGTGCGGCGTCTTGATCGTCCCGACCCGATGACCACCGACAGCATCTTTGCGCTGTTCTCGACCACCAAGGCCATCACCAGCACGGCCGCCTTGCAGCTTGTCGAAGACGGCCGGCTGGATCTGGACGCTCCGGCCTCGCGCTATGCGCCCCACATCGGGGCGTTGCAGGTCATCGACGGGTTCGAGCCAAGCGGCGAACCGCGCCTGCGCGCCCCGAAACGCGACATCACGACCAAGGATTTGCTGCTGCATCGGGCGGGCTTTGGCTATGATTTCTTCAACGAAACCTACAGGCGTCTTGCCGAGGAACAGGGCCAGCCCAGCGTCATCACCGCATCGAAGGCCGCGCTGACGACGCCCCTGCTGTTCGATCCGGGCGCAAAATGGGAATACGGCTCGAATATCGACTGGCTGGGTCAGGTGATCGAGGGCATCGCCGGCGAGCGGCTGGGGCAGGTCTTTCAGAAGCGCATCTTCGAGCCCCTCCGCATGACCGAGACCGGCTTCGAGCTGACCGAGACCACGCGCAAGCGGCTGGCCGGAATGCACCAGCGGCTGCCCGATGGCACGCTCGAGGCCAATGATTTCGAACTGCCCGCCAATCCCGAGGTGCATATGGGCGGGCATGGGCTTTATGGAACCGTCGGCGATTACATGCGCTTCATCCGCATGTGGTTGAATGACGGTCGCGGTGAACACGGTCAGGTGCTGCGCCCCGAGACGGTGGCGATGGCCGAAAGGAACCATCTGGGCGACCTGAAGGTCACCATGCTGCCCGGCGTCATCCCGACCCACTCGAATGATGCCGAGTTCTTCGCCGGTCAGTCGAAGTCCTGGTCCTATGGCTTCATGGTCAATGACGAACAAGCGCCCACCGGGCGTCCGGCAGGCGCACTCGGCTGGGCGGGGCTGGCCAATCTGTTCTACTGGATCGACCGAAAGAACGGCCTAGGCGGCTACTGGGCGACGCAGATCCTGCCGTTCGGCGATCCCGCGTCTTTCGGGGGATACATGGCGTTTGAAAGCAAGGCTTATCAGTCGCTGGTCCAATGAATCGAAAGCCCGGCCGTCATGGCGGCCGGGTTGTAGTAGGGATTCTGGAGGCTGATGGGGTCGACTTCTTGCTCAGGAAATCGCGGTGTCCTCCGCGTCTGAACAGCATAATGTTATTCAATATCAATGGGTTGATGTGGTGCGGCGCAACGCGCGAATATGCCCTTCCAAGACCCTCTACCGACGCTGGAGCCGGATGGGCATCTCCACCCGGATCATGATCCGCCTGGCCGTACAGGCTGCGAGCGAGAGGAGGATCACGATCGATGTGAGCAGGCGAACGCCATGCGTTCGAGTGAGCCTGCGCAAGTATCTGAAAGCCCATCACACGGCTTGCGGCCTGTGTTGGAAAAACGTGGACGACTGATGCCGCACAAAGGGCGGGACGAAAGCCCCGCAGTTACCGAGGCGACGAGGTGGCCTGATCCGTATATTCGTTACTGCAGGGGCCGTCGCCATGCGGAGCGGTCTGCTGCAGGCGGACTGCATGCCGGCGGACAGAAACTCGAAAGCCGACTGGTTCAGAGATGCGTTGAAAGAAAAAGGGATAATGGCCTGTATCTCCGGCCGGAAGAAAACCGTCAGGCATGGTAGACACCGCCACAAGCGCTGGTATCGCTTAGAGATCATGTTCGGCAGGCCGAAGAACTGGAAGCGCGTTGCTACCCATATGACTGGTCGTTGGTTCTCTCCCCGAAGCCGTTCTGCGCCCGGTTGCTTGGTGCGATTCCGGGCCACTCGATCTGGAACCCTGCCGCGAAGGGCAAGATCGTGCTACTGGCCAGTTCCGTTCCATAGCACGTTGGCTCTCTGGCGCGTGTCTGGGTTATGGCCGCGTGCGGCGTCGGCAAGCTGCGCGGCGGGGGCGATAACCGGTTTCCGGTCTCCCTGATGGACCATCCACCCCAGAGGAAACCGGCGACGACCAAGTTCGAACATGCCGCGGATGCCCGTGTTCTGGCAGGCGCTCACGCGGGTGGCGGATCTAGCGGACGACGAACCCATGCGCGTAAGGGTCCCGGTCGTCGATGAAGATGGTGTTTATCCCTGTCTGACGCGCCCATCCGCCTATCGAGGGGATGATCGCGGAACGATTGGCGACGGAGGTCTCGGCCTCTACCCGGCCCTTGAAGATCGAGCCGATGATGCTTTCATGCCAGAAATCATCCCCCACTTTCAGCCTGCCCTTCGCGGCGAGCTGTGCCATCCGCGCGGAAGTGCCGGTCCCGCAAGGGGAGCGGTCTATGGCCTTGTCGCCGTAAAATACCGCATTGCGCGCGTGTGCGCCTTCGACCGTGGGCGCGCCTGTCCACTGAATATGGGATAGGCCGTTGATCCGGTTGTCTTCGGGGTGGCTGAAATCGTATTTCTCGTTCAGCGCGCTTCGCAGCTTCTGGGAAAACGCGATCAGCTCTCCAGCGGTGAAATCCGCCATGTCCCTGAAGGCCCTTTGCGGCTCGACGATAGCGTAGAAGTTGCCGCCATAGGCGACGTCCACGACGATTTCGCCCAGACCATCCACATGGGCCGTCAGTCCCTCGGCATAAAGAAAGGACGGGACATTGGTCAGCCTGACTTCTTCGACGAAGCGGCCTTCCTGACGGTATTCGATATCCACCCGCCCCGCTGGCGCGTCTATGGAGAGACGTCCCGCCGTGCGCGGTTGGATCAGCCCGTTCTCGATCCCCATTGTGATCGTTCCGATGGTGCCGTGGCCGCACATCGGCAGGCAGCCGGAGGTTTCGATGAACAGAACCGCCACGTCGCAGTCCTCCCGCGTCGGCGGATAGAGGATGGAGCCGGACATCATGTCGTGTCCTCTCGGCTCGAACATCAGGCCGGTGCGAATCCAGTCGAACTCGCGCAGGAAGTGCGCGCGGCGCTCCAGCATGTCCCGGCCTTCCAGCCGGGGAGCGCCCCCCGAGACCAGACGGACGGGATTGCCGCAGGTATGGCCGTCAAGGCAGGAGAACGTGTGGTTCGTCATCGCCGGCACCTCAGAAGCGTTGGGGTGAGAAGGGAGAGAGGTCGATTGCGGGGGGCGCGCCCGTCACCAGATCGGCTACCAGCCGGGCCGTCGCGGGGGATTGGGTCAGTCCGAGATGGCCGTGCCCGAAGGCGTAGATCACCCGCCTGCTGGCGGACGAATGCCCGATGGCGGGCAGGCTGTCGGGAAGGGACGGGCGGAAACCCATCCATTGCACCCCGCCGCTCGTCTCCAGCCCGGGCAGGAACTCCTTTGTCTTCCGCATCATGGCTTCCGAACGGCGGAAATCTGGCGGCAGGCGCAGCCCGCCCAACTCCACCGCGCCGCCGACCCGAATGCCGGTGGACAGTCGCGTCACCACGAAACCGTGGCCGCCGAAGGTGATCTGAAGGCGCAGGTCGAAGGCATCCGGGGGGAGGGTGGTGTTGTAGCCCCGCTCCGTTTCCAGCGGAATTCGGTCCCCCGTGCTGCGCGCGATGCGGTGCGAGAACGCGCCCGCGGCCAGAACGATCTGTCGGGCGCGGAACGTCCGATCCGTGGCTTGCAGGACGACCGCTTCGTCCGTGGGTTGCAGGGCCAGTACCTCCGCCCGCTCGATCAGCCCTCCCTCCGCACGGAAGCGTTCGGCGAGCCTCAGCGTGTATAGCCTCGGATCGGCGATGGAGTACCATTCCGGCGTGAAGGTGCCATGGGTGAAACGAGGGGAGAGGCCGGGCTGAAGTTCCGCCATCTCCTCGGCAGCCATGTGGTGGAAGGCGATCCCGTGCGCCTCGCGCGTGGCCCATCCGGGAAGCGACGCGGTGAGTTCGGCCTGCGATTCATAGACCTGAAGATTGCCCCGCTTTGCCAGCATCCCGGAGGTGCCTGTGCGGGCGAGGGAGGGTTCAAGCTCGGATTTCGACAGGTCCATCAGGGCAGTCTGCGCCGTGGTCGAGGCAGCTACCCTGTCAGCCGCGCAGGCCCGCCAGAAGCGCAGCATCCATGGGGCTATGCGGAGCGCATAGGCGGGCGGAATACTGAGCGGTCCGAGCGGATCCACCAGCCAGCCCGGCGCCTTGCGGAGAATGCCGGGCGAGGCAAGAGGCAGGATGTCGGTAAAGGCAAAGGCGCCCGCGTTCCCGGCAGAGGCCCCTGCCGCTGGTCCTTCGCGATCCAGAACGATGACGGAAAGCCCGCGTGCCTGCAGGGCGAGCGCCACGGAAAGCCCTATGACGCCCGCACCAACGACCGCCACATCCGGGACGGAGGGAGTGGGAGCGGAAACTGATGAGGGGTCAACCGGCATTGTATCTCGTCCGCGGATCATGAATACAATTAGTATGCAAAAATGGCACCCGCAAGCTGTTCCAGTCCAAGGTCCTGTTGACCCCTCTCTGGCGCGGATTGTATGCGCTTACGGAACAAACAAGGGGCAACGGCATGGCGACGACGACAGAGGATCTTCGGCAGCGGATCGACGGCCTCCTGCGCAGCGCGGGGCTGAATGCGTCGCAGGCAGCGGCCATGGCGCAGACCTTTGCCGCGGCTGAGCGCGATCACTGCAAGTCCCACGGCATCTACCGGATCGAGGGAACGCTGCGGACGGTAAAGGCGGGAAAGGTCGATCCGCAGGCAGAGCCGCTTCTCCTGCCGGATGACGGAACGGCATTGATCCGTATCGACGCACGCGGCGGGTTTGCCAATACCGCCTTCGATCTTGGCCTGCCGGAACTGGTGGCAAAGACGAAGCGTCTCGGCATGGCCGCAATGGTCATCAACGATTGTACTCATCTCGCTGCCCTCTGGCCGGAGGTGGAGGCCCTTACCGCGCATGGGCTGGCGGCAATGGTCATGTGTCCGAGCTACGCCACTGTTGCGCCGACGGGCGGCACCACGCCGCTCCTCGGAACCAATCCCTTCGCCTTCGGCTGGCCCCGGATCGGGACGGACCCGTATGTCTTCGACTTCGCCACTTCGGTTGCCGCGCGGGGAGAACTGGAGCTTCACCGCCGCGCCGGGAAACCCTTGCCGGAAGGTTGGGCGCTGGACGCCGATGGTCAACCCACCACCGACCCGGAAGCGGCTCTGGCCGGTGCCATGCTGCCCTTCGGCGGTCACAAGGGGTCTGCCATCTCCACCATGATCGAACTGCTCTCCGGTATCATGATCGGTGACCTGACCAGCCCGGAAGTGCTTGATTTTCTTGGAACCACAACGTTGGCGCCCCGACATGGGGAACTGATCCTCGCCTTTTCGCCGGAGGTCTTTGCCAAGGGTCGCCCGGGAGATCCCTTTGCCCGCGCGGAAATCCTGCTTGAGGCGATCATCGGGCAGGGCGCGCGTCTGCCCTCCCAGCGGCGGTTCCGGGCCCGGGCGGAGACCGCGGCGCAGGGTATCTCCCTGACTGCGGAGGAAGAAGCGCAACTCGCGCGGTTCGCGGCAGAGGGGCTTGCGGCGGTCTGAAACCGACGCCCCCGGGCATCACGCCAGATAGGGCCGGACTATCTCCGCCTGCGCCCAGTCCGCGTACCATTTGTCGAACAGTGTCAGTTGCTGTTCGACCCACCCTTGCTGACTTGCCGAAAGGGCATCGGTGTCGTTGAAGTGAAGCGTGTATTCCGCATCACCCTTCAACACCATCATATGCTTGAAATAGAGCACGAGGTCCGGCCCCGCATCCACCTTGGCAAGCTCATAGAGCGCGGCGTCCAGTTCCCTGGCGAGCCTGCGTGCGGCGACATCCCCGCCTGCGGCGGCGCGGCAGAGGTTGGTCAGCGTCAGGATCTCCTGCGGTAGAACGCAGCCGATCCCCGTGATGGCGCCGCTTGCACCACAGTTGACATAGCCATGGAACACGGAGGTATCGACGCCGATCATCAGCGTCACGCCGTCATCGCGGCTGGTAATATGCTCCGCCGCATAGGAGAGGTCCGCATCCCCGCCGAATTCCTTGAAACCGACAAGGTTGGGATGATCCGCCCTGAGGGCGAAGAACAGGTCCGCACGGGTTGCAAAGCCGTAATAGGGGCTGTTGTAGATGACCGCCGGCAAGTCCGGCGCCGCGTCGAGGACAGCCTTGAAATGGGACTTCTGCGCGGCGATCACGGAACCGCGGGAGAGGACGCGCGGGATGACCATCAACCCCGCCGCACCGACTTTCTGTGCATGGGCGGCGAGTGAGACGGCAGCCGCAGTGTTGATCGCGCCGGTGCCGACGATCACCTTGAGGCCCGCCTTCACCAGACGCTCGACACCCTCCATCCGCTCTGCATCGGTCAGCAGCGGCCAGTCACCCATGGAGCCGCAATACACCACCGCCGACATGCCCACCGAAACCAGCTCTTTCGCCTTGCGGACGAGCGCGTCGAAATCCGGGCTCCGATCGGCCCGGCAGGGCGTCATCAGCGCCGGGATCGTTCCTGAGAAGATGTCGCTATCCATCCGTGTTCCCCAATCTCAACGCCGAAGGCGAATCCGTCTAATCACGGGGAGTATAGTTGTTGCATTTTATTTGTCGACATAAAGCGGAGACACAGTAGCGGGACGGCTCGGTGACGGGAGTCCGCAGCAAATTGGGCTGAGCTGCTCTTGCGCCCTTTGTTTCGCCGCGGCCTCGATGGGAACGGTAGTTCCCGGCGCTGATACGCCATCCTGTCAAAGAAGACAGAACCTGTTCAGCGCCTCCTGTGGGCCGACAGGCGGAAGAGCAGAACCGAGCGAGGGCGCGACAAGTGCCGGAACCTGCCCGCCCTGAAGCGAGAAGGACATCATCAGCCGATTGAAGCGCCGTGCCGGGGCGGTGTCACCAGTTGGCCGGGTAGGGTGAGCAATGCCGGACCAAAGCAGCATCTGCATCGCCTGATTGAGAAGCCCGGGCTGGGGCATGAACTGCTCCAGTTCCGCTACGGTTGCCGGTCCTGAGGCCAGGCGGTTGAGCAGCGAGGAGAAAATTTCCTGCGGCCCTTCGACGGCGCCAATGCGGGTGCTGAAGGTAAGGCTGCCAGAGGAGGGCGCACCGGGAAGGGCCGAGAAGGTCTGGCGACGTAGCGCGTCCAGATGGTCCCCCGCCGCCAACCTCTGGGGCGTCTTCATGTAGAGATCGAGCCGCAGCGCCTGATTTCGGGCAAAGTCCTTCAGGGTTTCGCGCAGGGGCAGGTCTGGCTCCTGTGCGATCAGGTTCTGCGCCTGTGCCGGGAGAGACAGTGCATCGATATTCTCCATGGGCGTCGCGCTCCCGACATGCTCCAGACCCTCGGCTCCCATCGCTGCGATGACATCGGCCACGGCGAGCGGGTGAAACTCCGGGGTCAGATAGTCATGTGCGACATATGCCGGATCCTCTCGCATCAGGCTCTCCAACGTGCCAGCCGCATGCGGGTGAAGGGCAAAGAAGCCGGCGCCGCTTTCCTGCAGCGCTTTCAGCCGGTTCAGGCCGGTTGCAATCCGCTCGGACCCCGGGGGAAGCGCCGCGAAAAGGGCGTGGAACGCCTGGAACGCCGCACCGCCGGGCAGTGTCATGTAATGGAGAAGGAAAACTCCGCCGGGCTTCACGCTGCGCCCCGCAAAAGCTGCGATCGCAGCGCGGGTGTCCGCGCCGACCCAGGAGTGAAGCCCGTGGCAGAGCAGCACATCGACGGGATGCGGAGAAAGCCGGGCGACGTCGGCGACATCGAAACGGATGTTGCCGAGACTCGCACGCGCCGCCACATCGCGGGCCCGGGCGATGTGTTCCGGGTTCAGATCCCAGCCGTGAAAGGAGATGTCGGGATTGGCCGCGGCGAGCGCAAGCAGGCCGAAACCGGGGCCGCAGCCGATCTCGCCGTAGGAAAGGCGGCCTTCGGGCGCCTTCACCCCAAGCGCGGTGAGCACGGAGGCCAGCCACAACGGCGCATGTTCGCGGTGGAAGCGCGCGGGATACTGGATTTCGGTGAGATAACTGGACATGGCGAAAATCCCCCGACCTGTGTGGCGGTCGGGGGATGTCGGATCAGAACGACGCGTTCATGCCGATGTAGAAGGCACGGCCCGGCTCGTTGAACGTATTCGCGCCCGCCGAGGTGGTGTTGCCTTCACGATAGACACGTTTGTCGAACAGGTTGGTGATGCCGCCGTTGATCATCATGTTCTCGCGCACCTGGTAGGTCACACCGAGGTTGGCGATCGAATAGGGCCGCCGCGATTCCGTATTGGCGAGCGCACCGCCGGTGGTCGCGCTGGAGGTCGGCGCGTGGATCGTGCCATACCAGCTGACCGAGGCCATCAGGTTCAGCTCATCCGTCGCCTGCCAATCCACCGCGGCGTTGATCGTGTAGTCCGGCACGAGGCTGAGCGGCTGTCCGTTTGACTTGTCCTCGGATTCGATCATGTAGGTTGCGTTGGTGGTGAAGTTGACCGTCTCGCTGAACGGCATGGCGAAGTTGGCTTCGAGGCCGGAGACCACGGCCTTCGGCACGTTGTCCCATTGCAGCACCCAACCGCCTGCATTGTTGGGGTTGGCGTTCGCGATCGGCACGCGGCTCGAGGAGATGCGGTCCTTGTAGTCGTTGTGGAAATAGGTCAGGCCAGCGACCACGCCCGATGCCGCATCATTATACGCGACGCCCACCTCGGTATTGACGGAGGTTTCCGCCTTCAGATCCGGGTTTCCGACGACATAGCAGCCGACGCCGTTCTGAGCCGGAAAATCGGTCGGGCAACCGTTGCCCATGGTGTAATAGACATAGTTCGGGTTCAGCTGGAAGAGGTTCGGTGCCTTGAACGCGCGGGCGATGCCAGCCTTCACCTGCCACCGGTCGTTCAGGTGGTAGGTCGCGTTCAGCGCCGGGCTGAAATTGGAACCGAAGTTGGAGTTGTAGTCCACCCGCAGCCCCGGGGTGAGGATCAGCTTCTCGGACCAGTAGAAGTTGCTTTCCGCATAGATGCCGTAGGTCTGCTGGTCGGTCTTCGGATCGCGTTCCCCCTGCGGGTCCGTGCCCGGAATCTCCACACCCGGAGCAAGTCCCTGCCGGTTGGAGACCGGATCATCCATGTATTCGCCGCGGAACTCTGCGCCGAGCGTCAGGACCTGGTCCCGGCCTGCGATGGCGAAGGGCAGATTCCACTCGGATTTCGCGGTGATGTTGTCGAGGGTGATCGTGCCGGTTTCCCCGGTGTTGATCGCTCCTTCGGAGCTGCCCGCGAGCCCCTCAAGATTGCGGTTGTTGCGCGTATTTTCCCACTGCAGATAGCTGAAGGAGTCGCCGAAATCGAAAGCGCCGGTATGCGAGACCGAGAGGGTGCGGCGATACATCCGGTTGGTTTCGGCACCGGAATTCGCCAGCTCCTCCAGAATGTCGTTGACGCCGGCGAGCTGCCGGTCGCCGTTGAAGATGTTGCCCTGGCGCGAGAAGTTGAACTCGAAGTCCAGCTTCTGATCGGGCGTCACATCCCAGCTGAGCAGCGCGCCGACATCCTTGTTGACCACGCCTTCCCGCCCGGCAGGCGGCGCCTGATCCGGATTGACGTTGGCACCGGCGTTGATGTCGGGATCGTCTGCGTCGGTCTTGTTGTAGTTGCCGTAGACGCGGAAGGAAAGCACGTCGTTGATCGGCCCGCCGAGCATCAGGTTGCCGCGCTGGGTTCCGCCTTCAGCCGAATCCTCCGGGAAACCGAAACGCAGGCCGATGGTGCCCATCATCGCTTCGGGACGTTTGGTGATGATGTTCACCACCCCACCGGAAGACCCCGAACCATAGCGCGCCGCTGCCGGACCACGCAGAACCTCGATCCGTTCGACCATCTCGGCCGGGACCCAGTTGGTATCGCCCCGCGTGTCGCGTTCGCCCGCGCGACCCATGCGGACGGCGTTCCGAGAGAGCACGGGCTTTCCGTCGATGAGGATCAGCGTGTTCTCCGGCCCCATGCCGCGGATGTCGATCTGGCGCTGGTTGCCGCGCTGGCCGGAAGCCGACGTGCCGGTCAGGTTGACGCCCGGCATTCTGCGGATGATCTCGGACAGATCATTTGCAGGGGGCTGACGCTGCAGATCGGTGGCGGTGATGGTCGAGACGCCGGGAGCCTGCCTGAGTTGTTCCTCTGCCGAGAGGACAACTGTTTCCAGAACGGTCACTTCCTCCTGGTTGTCCTCGGGCTGAAAGACTTCCTCCTGTGCAAGCGCACTGAAGGGGAGATGGGCAAGACCGAGGCAAAGCGCGGTCGACGATGTAAGGCGCAATGGGACAGGCATGAGAACTCCGCAATGGGGGGGTGCGAATTACCTTGCGGACGTGATGCTGGCTGGGAAATTCGTCTTGAGATGCGCGGTACGAATGGCGAGCGAAAACGTCAAGAATTCGCGACAGGGGTTGCGCGCCTTGTGGTGCAGATTTGACACGGTTGGGGTCTGACTGCGCGCATTTGTCGCGGAGCTCCAATGCGCTGTCTTGGAATTCAGCGGAATATCCGTGGCAATTGCGCGTTCGATCCCTATCGCGGCGATTATTGTTTCGCGTATCCTGCCGTCACATCGATCCCAACCATGCCTCCGCAGCGCTGCGGCTGGTTCACAGCGTGACGGGTGCCGTCTGAACCCGCTTATTCAGGTAACGGGGGCTCGCCTTACGCGGATTGGTATTTCAAGCCCCCTGTGCAGCTTCGGGGCTAGGCAAAAGTCGTGCTCTTTCCCCGCAGGTTGCCATTGCCATAGGAGCGTCAGAGTTACGCTCTCCCCCAGTATCGTGCAGCCCCAGGGCCACGCCGCCGCGGGCATCGCGTGCAAATCCAAACCGGTTCAGCCCGTATCCGTTATCCGCTAAACCGGCCGTCCCGCCCTCTGTTGCGATGGTCCGGTTGAGAGCGACAATGTCGCCAAGCACCTTGCTTCGGTCGTAGGTGGAAGTCCGCAGTATCGGGGCTGGATGTGGCGGCGACCCTTTTCGCTGCCACGCTGCCACGCTGCCACGCTGCCACGCTGCCACGCTGCTGTCACGCAGGCACACCGGCCACTGTTTGGCGGCTAGACCTCCGGCGGCCGGACCGGACGGGCGGCGCCGTCCTCATCAAGGGCGACGAAGGTGAAGATTGCTTCCGTTACCTTCTGGGTCAGGTCGCTTTCCCGTTGACGGCGCCAGGCTTCGACATGGATGCGCATGGATGTCCGGCCGACGTGCTGCACCTCGGCAAAGAGCGAAACCTCGTCTCCGACCTTGACGGGACGGTGAAATTTCATCCCTTCCACGGCGATGGTGGCGCTTCGCCCGCGGGCGGTGAGCGCGGCGACCGATCCTGCGGCAAGGTCCATCTGGCTCATCAGCCACCCGCCGAAGATGTCGCCCGCCGGATTGGTGTCGGCGGGCATGGCGATAGTGCGGATCGTCGGCTGATCCTTCGGCGGCGTATCTGGCATAGGCGGGTCAACCTTGGCTGGAGAGGATGGCCGATCTTGCCCGTTCTAAGTGGCGCGGGAAAGACCGCTTTCGGCGAAGGATGGCCGGGATGCCGCAGGGACAGGCCTTCACTGGATATTCCACAGTGCAGGAGGACGCGCGCAGGGTAACGAGGCAGGAGATGGAGCCATCGCGTTTGATGGCACAATCGCCTGCGCTCCGAAGTAGAGAGTGGCGTCTCGCCACGTTCTGCAAGGCGCCAATGTGGTGCCGGCAATTCCGCAACTCGCCGATCTGGCTGACGCCTCGGGCGCGCCCCGCCTTTCTGAGATTGCAGGTGCGATCCGTGACCGTGAAGCCGTCGGCAGGGTCGGTGTTGCGAATGACACAGACGGGAGGGAGAAAACTGCCCATGTGCCCGGCCTTCTGCACCGCGGTCCATTCCAGTCGCGGTGACTGATACGATGCGCGACCCTTCGCTGTCAGACGCGGGCGGAACTTCGCGGTTTCTGTGGCGTCTTTGTTCCTTTGTGATCCTGGCGATGACGGGGTTTGACGAGGCTATCCGTGCCACCCGTCAGGAGTAGATGAGGGATATGTCGTGCACCGGAGCCTTCTGGCCACCATACCGCCTGGCTGAATGACAAAGGGAGAGCCAGATGACGTTCTCCTGCCTGCCCTGCTGCACGTGAGCGGAGGGTTTCCCGTTTTGCCGATGCCTTCCACCGGCCTGGCGGACTATTCCTGTCGGCGATGCCGAACCTTGAAAGAAGCGCATCCGGGCAGGTGAGTAACTGGCTCGGCCGGGCCGCTCACCGCCGTGGCGGAGAAAATACCGGTGATATTCGCCAGTGGGACGCACGGTGGCGAGGTGCTTTCGCGCGCCAACGATCTGGCCGGATGCGGAGATTGCGCTCCTCCGGTGGGGTCTGTCGGGTGATCTTCCGGCGGTGAAGGCTCGTCCGCTGGTGCTTTTGCTCCTCATGTCTGGCGCGAGTGTGCAAAGGATGGTCTCCCCACTTTCCCGGCTGGGCCTTCGGACTTACGGATAGACAACGGCCGGGAGGAACCGGCGCATCACAGGAGGTTGGCATGACGAAAAAAATCTATTGCGCGTTCGGGACGGACATCGACTCCGTGGCGGGCTGGATCGGTTCCTACGGCGGCGGAGACAGCCCGTCAGACATCCAGAGGGGCGTCTTTGCGACGGAAGTAGGGATTCCCCGGCTGCTGCGGCTCTTCAGGAAATACGATCTTAGAACCAGCTTCTTCATACCTGGACATTCGCTCGAGACTTTCCCCGATCAGATGCGGATGATCGTCGATGCGGGGCATGAGGTTGGGGCGCATGGCTATCTGCATGAAAACCCCATCGCGATGACCCCGCAGCAGGAGGAGGACGTGCTGGTCAAGTCCATCGAACTGATCGAAGGCCTGACAGGCAAGGCGCCCCGCGGCTATGTCGCCCCTTGGTGGGAGATGTCGAATTCAACCGCCGCGCTGCTGCAGAAATACGGTTTCAGCTACGATCACAGCCAGGGTTACCGCGATTTTCAGCCATTCTATGCCCGCGTCGGCGACGAATGGAACACGATCGACTATTCGGGCCGCGCAGAGAGCTGGATGCGGCCGATGAAGCATGGGAAGGAAATCGACCTCGTCGATATCGCCGCGAACTGGTACGTGGATGATCTGCCGCCCATGATGTTCATCAAGAAGTCGCCGAACAGCCACGGTTTCGTCAATCCGCGCGATATCGAGGCGCTCTGGCGTGACCAGTTCGACTGGGTCTATCGCGAGATGGACTACGGCGTCTTTCCCTTCACCATCCATCCTGATGTCTCTGGCAGGCCACAGGTGCTGCTGATGCTGGAGCGGCTGATCGAATACATCAGCGGGCACGAGGGGGTCGAATGGGTGACCTTCGAGGAGATCGCCGACGACTTTCGCAAGCGATTCCCGTTCGCGGGAACCGCGCGGCCAGAGGTGATCTGACATGTGCTCGGCCTGTGGTTTCCCCGCAGCCCCCGGCCACTGGACGGATGCGGGAGCCGTCACCCCGGCAGACCGGATCCGGCTCCGGTTCCTGCGCTTGGCCGCGGTCAACCGGTTGCTCGCTCCTTATGGGTTGAAAGCGCATGATGATGGTGTGACCCCGGGCCTGCAGCTTTTTTCCCCGACCGGCGCGTGGGAGATCGTGCCGGATCTGGAGGCGCTCTGGAATGCCGCCGGGCGGATGGCGGGGGTACCGATCGATCCGCTTTCGCACCGCGCGCTCGCATGAACGGGGGCCGGCTCCCACTCACGATCCTTGGAGGATTTCTGGGGGCCGGCAAGAGCACATGGCTCCGCCATCGCCTCCACGAAGGGGGCTTCGGACGGCACCATATCCTTGTGAACGAGGCGGCGGAGACGCCGGTTGACAACCTCCTGTTGGGTCGTGCCCGCAGCCTTGACGTGCTGGCGGGGGGCTGTGCCTGCTGCGCCGGGAAAGACGCGCTTCTGGCCAAGCTCCGCGATATCTGCGATTCCGCAAGCGGTGAGGCGGCGGGGGAACTGGACGGCATCCTTCTGGAAACCAGCGGGCTCGCCGACCCGCTCGCGATAGCCAACGCCATCGCGGGGGATCCCGTGCTCGTGCGGAGGTTGTCAGTTGCGGGGCCGGTAGTGCTGATGGATGCGAGCCTTGGTGCCGAGCAGCTCGTGACGGAGCCGCTGGCCCGCGCGCAGGTGGAAACCGCGACGCGAGTGATCCTCACAAAGCCTGACGCGGCCTCCCCGCAAACGCTTGCCCGGCTGATTGCCACGCTGCGGAAGATCACGCCGGGGGCGGAGATTTCGCTGGCGGAACGCGGCGTCCCGCGCGCGTTGCCCACGGTGGGGCCTGAGGTGCCGCCACTTCCTCTGCCGGCTCTCGCAAGAGGGACGCCAATCCTCGCTCATCGGCTGCTGATCGGGACAGAGGGCGATTGGATTGCCCTCTCCACCTGGCTTTCTGCTCTGCTCGTGGCGCGAGGAGACGATGTGATACGTGTCAAGGGCGTGGTGCGTGCGCCGGCCGGCCGGCTCCTGCTGCAATCGGTGCGTCGCTCCATGCAGCCGCCGGAGATCCTGCCCGACAACGACGGCGACCTTCCCGGACCCCCGCCGCAGGAGGGTGTGATCGTGCTGATCGGTCGCAATCTGGAGGCCGATCTGCTGGCCCGTTCATGGGAGAGGTTCAGCGGCCAAGGGGGTAAATGACGCTGCGGCGGCGCCATATAGGTAGCATACTAATTGATTGTATGCGTCTCGATATGCTAACGGCAAGATCAGACACCTTGAGGGAGGACGCTCATGCAATTTCATCTCAACAGCTTCCGCACCGGCGCCCCGGATGTGCAGGAGGCCGCGCCTGTGTTGCCCACGGACATTATCGATGTCCTGATCATCGGGTGCGGTCCTGCCGGGCTGACGCTTGCTGCGCAGCTGGCCGCCTTCCCCGAGATCAGCACGCGGATCGTGGAGCGAAAGGCCGGGCCGCTGGAGCTTGGTCAGGCCGACGGGATCGCCTGCCGCACGATGGAAATGTTCAATACCTTCGGCTTTGCCGACCGGGTGGAGCGGGAGGCCTATTGGGTCAACGAGACCACATTCTGGAAGCCGGGCCACGAAGCGGAGCAGAAGATCGTCCGCCACGGGCGCATCGCGGATACGGAGGAGGGGCTGTCGGAATTCCCGCATGTCATTCTCAATCAGGCGCGCGTACATGATTTCTATCTTGAAAAGATGGCCAACGCTCCCACACGGCTGACGCCGGATTACGGCCTCCGGCTTGTCGATCTGACAGTGCCGGAAGAACGCGATGCCCCGGTTGTCGTGAGGCTGCAGCCGGTCGATGCGACGGGAGACGAGGGGGTAGAGACGATCCGCGCCCGCTATGTGGTGGGTTGCGACGGAGCACGGAGTGTGGTGCGCGCGTCCATCGGGCGGGAGCTCCGCGGTGACAGCGCCAATCAGGCGTGGGGCGTCATGGATGTGCTCGCCTATACCGATTTTCCCGATATCCGCCTCAAGACAGCGATCCACTCGGCGAGCGAAGGAAGCATCCTCATCATTCCGCGGGAGGGGGGATATCTCGTCCGCTTCTACGTGGAGCTGGACAAGCTGGCCGCAGATGAACGCGTGTCGTCGAAGAACATCACGCAGGATGAGCTTGTCGCCGCGGCACAACGCATCCTGCATCCCTATGTTCTGGATGTGAAGCAGGTCGCCTGGTGGTCCGTCTATGAGATCGGCCAACGACTGACGGACAAGTTCGATGACGTGCCCGCCGGGCAGGAAGACAGCCGCCTGCCGCGGGTGTTCATTGCGGGCGATGCCTGCCACACCCATAGTCCGAAAGCGGGACAGGGAATGAACGTCTCCATGCAGGACACGTTCAATCTCGGCTGGAAGCTCGCCGCCGTGTTGCGCGGGCTGGCGGGGGCGGAGCTGCTGCACAGCTATTCGGCGGAGCGGCAGGCAATAGCGCAGGAGCTGATCGACTTCGACCGCGAATTCGCCAGGATGTTCAGCGCCAAGCCCAAAACGGCAGAGGACGACGACGGCATCGATCCGGCGGAGTTCCAGCGCTATTTCATCAGGCAGGGCCGGTTCACCGCCGGCACCGCGACCCGGTACACCCCCTCAAGGCTGACGGGGGCAGGGCGGGACCAGGTATTGGCCGGGGGGCTGCCCGTGGGTATGCGCTTCCACTCCGCGCCGGTGATCCGTCTTGCCGATGCGAAACCGATGCAGCTTGGCCATGTGCATGAAGCGGACGGACGTTGGCGTATCTATCTGTTTGCGGGTGCCGAAGGGCTGAGCGGAGATTTCGCCGCGCTCTGCGACTGGTTGAACTCGGAAGCCTCCCCTATTCACCGTCACACTCCGGCGGGTGCCGACGTGGATGCAGTGTTCGATGTCAGGGGCGTGTTCCAGGCCTCGCATCAGGCGATGTCCATGGACGAACTCCCGCCGATTCTCTGGCCGCAGAAGGGTCGCCTAGGGCTGAAGGATTACGAGAAGGCGTTCTGCGTCGATCCGGCCGCCGATATCTATGATATGCGGGCCATAGACCGGGCGCGCGGCTGCATCATTGTCGTGCGCCCAGATCAGTATATCGGAGAGGTGCTCCCGCTCGATGCGCGGGAGCGACTGGGGCAATACTTTGCGGGGCTGCTCACCCTCCGCTGAAAATGACGGGCCGGGGTGTTGTTCCGGCCCGTTCCTCACCCACGGTCGGGGATCAGCGCTGTCAGCAGGACGCCGACGAGGGCCAGTCCCGCGAGGATCATCAGGATCGACTGGATTGACAGACCTGCCGCGATCAGCAGGCCGCCGATCAGGGGACCGCCAACGCCGCCCAACCGTCCGAACCCCGCGCACCACGCCACGCCCGCACCCCTGACCCGCGTGGGGAAATAATTGGCGACGAAGCCATAGATCAGGGTTTGCGTGCCGCTGGTTCCCACGCCGGCCAGCGCGACGATGCAAAGCAGCACAGCGATGGGCAGATCAAGCGTCAGCAGCAGGATTGCGGCAGCACCTGTCAGGAAGCTCATGGCCACCACCGGTTTGGGCCCCATCCGGTCAGCAAACCGGGCAGCGATCAACGGCCCCACCATCGCGCCGCCATTCAGGACCAACAGGAAGGAGAGGGAGCCTTTGGCATTGTAGCCCGCCCGCAGCATCAGTTCCGGCAACCATGTGTTCAACGAATAGACGAGCAGCAATCCCGTGGCACTCATCAATCCGATCAGAAGAGCGGGCAGCATGAAATCTCCAAAAAGGCCGCGATAGCCAGCGCCGCTTCCCGTCTCGGCCGCCTGGATGGAAGCGGTCTCCGGCATCGGCAGACCCGTGCGCTCTGCCACTGCACGCGCTTCGTCCATCCGCCCGCGGGAGACGAGCCAGGCCACAGATTCCGGCATCTTGAAAACGGCGAGCGGCAGCAGGGTTACCAGCGGCAGCCCGCCGATCGCGAACATCCAGCGCCACCCGATCTGGTCGAGCAGCAGGATCGCGAGCGCCGCGGCGGCGAGGCTGCCAAGCGGTACACCGTTGTAGGTAATCGCGTTGTACAGGTTCTTTCTGCCGGGCGGCGCATATTCGGAAACCAGTGCTGCCGTCGTCGCGAGCAGCGCGCCCACTCCAAGGCCGGTCAAGAAGCGAAAGATGCCGAACATCAGGGCTGTATGCGTCAGCGCGGTAATGAGCATGCCGATGGAAAACCACGCGTAGGCCCCGAGCATCATCCTCCGCCGCCCGAGCCGGTCGCCGAAACTGCCCGCCAGCAGCGCACCCACCAGCACACCGAGAAGCGCATAGCTCCCAAGCGCTCCAGCCAGTGCGGGATCGACGGGACCGAGATGCGAAGGATCGCGCAGGAAGGTGGACACCACCGTGCCATAGACCACGAGATCGTAGCCATCGAACATCAGTCCGGCCATCGAAAGGCCCACGACCCAGGCGACGGTTCGTCTCCGGCGGCGTTCTGCCGCCGCTTCGGTTGTCATGTTGTATTCCCTCCCACAGGTTCGCTTGCAAGGCGGCATCCCCGGCCACCATCCCGTAATTATGTAGCTTACTTATCAATATAAGTAAGCATACTTCTTAAATGGCGCTTGAGCCGCGACGTGGCGGCACGCTAGGAAGCGGCATGAGCAGCCTCTACACACTCCCCGGGCATCTGATCCGCCGTCTTCAGCAGATAGCGGTCGCGCTCTTTGCGGCGCGCATGGCGGAGGCAGGGCTGGACCTCACGCCGGTACAGTACGCGGCCCTCACCACGATCCGGGATAATCCGGGCATAGACCAGGCGACGCTGGCCGGGCTGATCGCCTATGACCGGGTCACGCTGGGGGGCGTGGTGGAACGGCTGGAGCAGAAAGGCCTGGTCCATCGTGAGGTCAGCGTGCGGGATCGTCGCGCGCGGGAGATCCGGTTGACCGAAGCCGGCGATGACCTGCTCGCGACAGCGCTGCCTTGGGTGGAAAAGGTGCAGGCGGACATCGTGGATGCCTTGGGGCAGGAGGAGCGGGGAACGTTCCTGGCCCTGTTGTCCAAGCTGACGGATGCCGGCAACGACCGGAGCCGCGCTCCGCTTCGCGATAGCCGGACGGACCAGGCCCGGAGCTGAGAGGGCGCTTCATGCGCTCCTACTCTGTATACGATCCTGCACCGACGGCTTTATATGTATATATTGTTTTATGAATGAGAAGGCCGCGGAGGAGCTTCTCGTTGTTTAATCGCCCAATAATACAGCAAGCAGCGAATATTCGGCGCGTCACTATGCAGCCATAAGAGTTTTTCCGCCGTGCATTTCGACGCGCTTGGACATTTCATCGGTACGCATGAATGTTTCCTCAGATTGCATGCAATACATACATGCAATCCATATGGGAGTTTTCATGCCTTCGACCGTTGCCCAATCGGCATCCAGACGCGCACCGGCAGTCGAGCTATCGGCGGCTTCGGTGTCCTTTGGCGCCGGTACGAAGCGTATTCAGGCGCTGCAGCCGACGACGCTGCGTATCGCGGAAGGGGAGTTTCTGGCGCTGGTCGGCCCCTCTGGCTGTGGAAAATCCACCATCCTGCGGCTTGCGTCCGGGCTGTTGGCACCGACCGGAGGAGCCGTGATGGTGGGCGGGCGGGAGGTGACGGCAAAGGCGCTGCGCGTCGGGATGGCGTTCCAGAACCCGACCATGCTTCCGTGGCTCACCATCGAGCGGAACGTCATGCTGCCGCTTCGCATCGTCCGGCCGTTCCGGCAGGATTATCAACGCAAGAAGCGTGGCGAGTATCGCGACAGGGCACATGCGCTGCTAGAAGATGTCGGCCTGTCGAAATTCGCCGGACATTACCCATGGCAACTTTCGGGAGGGATGCTCCAGCGGGCGAACCTCTGCCGTGCGCTGATCCACGAGCCAAGCCTTCTGCTGCTGGACGAGCCGTTTGGCGCGCTGGACCAGTTCACGCGGGAGGAGCTCTGGAGCACGATGCAGGATCTGTGGATCAAGCGCCGGCCAACGGTGCTGCTCGTTACCCATGACCTCAAGGAGGCAGGCTTCCTCGCCTCCCGCATCTGCGTGATGAGCGCGCGCCCCGGCCGGATCATCGATGACAGCCCGGTCGAATTCCCGCGCCCCCGGACGGTTGAAATGACATTTGCACCGGATTTCGTGGCGTTGAACCAGCGCCTTCGGGAGCGGATCACCGAGGCGCGCATGGCCTCGGAGGCGGCGATATGAGCTATCGTGTCAGACGCCATCTCTGGGCTGCCGGATTGATCGTGCTGTTCTTCGCGACGTGGGAGGTGCTGTGCATCGCGCTGAACGTCTCCGACCTGATCGTCCCGCGCCCGAGCCAGGTATTCGAGGTGATGATCCGGCGGATGCCGGTTCTCTGGCCGCATATGATGCAGACCCTGTGGACGACGATGATCGGCTTTGCCCTGGGGGTCGCGGTAGGCGTGGTGATCGGGGCGATGATCGGCACGTCGCGCATCGCCTATGATACCGCCTATCCGCTCCTCATCGGTTTCTCCTCCATTCCGAAGGTCGCGGTCGTGCCGATCTTTGTGCTGTGGTTCGGGGTCGGTCCGGTGCCGGCGATCCTGACGGCCCTCGCGATGTGCTTCTTTCCCATCGTCGTCAATATCGCCACGGGCCTTGCGACCACCGAGCCGGAGCTGGAGGATGTGTTGCGTTCGCTCGGAGCCTCCAAGCTCGATATCCTGCTGAATGTCGGGCTGCCTCGGACGATGCCATTCTTCTTTGCCTCGCTGAAGATCGCCGCGACCTTCGCCTTCGTCGGCACCGTGCTGGCGGAGACGGTCGCCTCCAACAAGGGGATCGGCAATGTCATGATGGCCGCCTCCTCCAACTTCGACGTGCCGCTGGTCTTTGCGGGGCTGTTCATCCTCGCCGTCATGGGTGTCGCCCTCTACGCGATCTTCTCGCTGGTCGAGAGCCGTGTCGTCGGATGGGCCGACCGGCGCGCGGATGGTCTTGCTGCCTGATTTCCTGCTCCCCTTCCAACACGGAGAACTGCCATGTTCCGCAAGAGCCTTACCGGCCTGATCCTGGGCCTCTGTCTCACCGGCGCTGCTCATGCCGATACGGATGTCCGCTTCACGCTGGGCTGGAAGACCCAAGGGTCCGACGCCCCAATCCTGCTCGCCCTCTCCAAGGGCTACTTCAAGGAGGAGGGGCTGAATGTCACCGTCGATCAGGGGGAAGGGTCCGCCGCCACGGTCACGCGGATCATGTCGGGCACTTACGACGCCGGCTTCGGCGACATCAACGCGATCATCCAGAACGCTGCCACCCGGCCTGAGGAGACCCCGCTCATGGTCTATCAGATGTGGAGCAAGCCGCCCTTTGCCATCGTCTCAAAAAAGGAGACGGGGATAAAAACACCCGCCGATCTGGAGGGCAAGACCTTGGGCGGGGCGCAGGGCACGCCCACGACGCGTCTGGTGACCGTCCTGGGGCGGGTGAACAATGTGGACATGGACAAAGTCGCCATCACCAACATGGCGCCGAACCTGCAGGAGCCGATGCTCATCAAGGGCGATATCGACGGCGCGCTGATCTTCAATATCACCAGCTGGTTCAACCTGATCGCCAACCGGCAGAACCCGGCGGAGGATTACAACTGGCTGAACTTCGGTGATTTCGGTCTCGACCTCTATTCCAACGGGGTCATGGTCTCGCAGAACATGGCGAAAGAGCACCCGGAGGCCGTCGCAGGGCTGGTACGCGCCATCAACCGCGCGGCGGTGGAGATCGGCTCAGATACTCAGGCGGGTGTGGAGGCGATCACCGCCTATGACAACCTTGCCAACGCGGAGCTGGAGAGGGAGCGGATGCTGTTTGCCTACCGCAACCTGATGCAGTCGGAGGAGGCGGATCGGATCGGCCTTGGCGATCTGGACGATGCGCGACTGACCCGCTCCATTGCGATCGTCGGAGAGGGGTATCAGCTCACCGCCCTGCCCACAGCGGAGCAGGTGTTCAGCCGCGCCTTTCTGCCGCCGCTGGAAGCCCGGCGACTGGTTGTGGTCGGCGAATAAAAGGCCCGGGCCGCAGGCTGCCCGCCTGACGATGTCAATGCGCGATGCCGCAGCCTTTCATCGCCTTCGCGATGGTTGCGGCGGACCCGCCAAGGGGGAAAGTGAGGGCGCGGCCGGTGGCGGTGTCCCTGACCTCCGCTGTCCGTCCCCCCATGAGTGCGCGCGGTATGGAGGCTCCTGCCCGGAGATCGGCGAAGAGCGCGCTGCCCCGCGGCGAGAAATGCAGCCCGGTCGGCCTGCCATCCACGCGAAGCTCCGCTTTTGCGCCGGAGCCACCGATACCGCCGACGCCCACCAATCCGCTGCCGTCCGGCCTGCAGAGATAGGTGAGCGACCCGCCCGGCACATCCACGCCTGCAAAATGCTCGCCGCTCCGGGCCGCGCCGTATTTCCACTGCGCTCTGGGCACGACGGCAGAGCGTGGGGAAGGCGGCGTCTGTGGAGTTTCACACATCTGCTTTACGCAGGCGTGATAGCGCGGGTTCGAGGCGCCCGGATTGTGATACAGGCACTGCCAGACGCAGCGCTGCATCTCATCTTCGTCCGTGTTCATCTGGGCTTGGGCCGGACTGGTGAGCAGACCGGCAAATACAAGCGCCAGAGCAAATGTCGATTGTTGGAAAAGCGGAAAAATCATGGCCGCATCCTGCGCTTCAAATGCCGCGAGATTAACCGATAATGGTAATAGTTCCCACGCGAATTGAAGGGCGCCGGCTTCGGATGCCGCCGCCCTTCGACATGTCAGCGGTGAACGGCCGTCCGCTCGGACATCTGCCATTCCTCCCAGCCCGGCTCGCCCTTCATGAAGCGCTCGATCTCGGCGCGCGACGCCTCGAGCTTCGGATCGTGACGGAGATAGGCCCGTGTCTCTCGAGCGACGAGGCCGGAGAGGATCAGCAGGCCGATCAGGTTCGGAATGGCCATCAGCCCGTTCATGACGTCGGAGAAATTCCACACCACGCCAAGCTGGACGGTGCAGCCGAAGAACACGACGAGGGAGAAGATCACGCGGAACGGCATCACCCCCCGCCGGCCGACCAGCCGCTCCACATTTCGCTCGCCGTAGTAGGCCCAGCCGAGAATGGTGGAATAGGCAAAGAGTACGAGCCCGATGGTCACGACCCAGTGCCCCCACTCTCCGGGCAGGCCATGGCTGAAAGCCTCGCCCGTCATGATCGCGGGTGAGATCTGTGCGCCGGTCGCGGGGTCCACCTGATTCCAGACGCCGGTGGTGATGATGACAAGACCCGTGCAGGATACCACGATGATCGTGTCGATGAAGGTCTGTGTCATGGAGACCAGGCCCTGCCGAACCGGATGCGTCGTCTGGGCGGAGGCGGCGGCGATGGCGGCGGAACCCATACCGGATTCGTTGGAGAAAATCCCCCGCGCCACACCATACTGGACGGCGATCATGATGCTGGAGCCGATGAAACCGCCCACGGCGGAGGAGCCGGTGAAAGCGGAGCGGAACACCTCTGCAAAGGCGGCGGGCACCGAGCCGATGTTCGTGGCCAGGATATAGAGCGCGCCCAGAACGTAGAACAGGATCATCGCCGGAACGAGGCCGGCAGTCACGCGGCCAATGGACTTGATCCCGCCCACGAGCACGATCAGCGTCATTACCGCCAGAATTGCCCCGGTCAGCCAGAGCGGCACGGAGAAGCTCCGCTCCAGGTTGGACGCGATGGAGTTGCCCTGCGTCATGTTGCCGATGCCGAAACAGGCGCAGACGGTGAAGATGGAAAAGCAGATGGCCAGAAACTTGCCGAAGCCGTTCCTGATGCCCCGCTCGAGGTAATACTGCGGGCCGCCGGACTTCTCGCCCGCCGCATCCGTTACCCGGAACCGCACGCCCAGGAACGCTTCGGTATATTTCGATGCCATGCCGAGCAGCGCCGTCATCCACATCCAGAACAGGGCGCCCGGTCCGCCGATGGCGATGGCGGTCGCCACGCCCACGATATTGCCCGTGCCGACAGTCGCCGCCATGGCGGTGGTCAATGCCTGAAACTGGGAGATATCGCCTTCGGCTCCGTCATCCTTGCGCGTGATGAGGCCGAGCCGCAGCGCCGCGCCCAAACGGACGATCTGGATGCCGCCCAGCCGGATTGTCAGGTAAAGCCCGGTTCCGAGCAGCAGGGGGATCAGCAGCCACGGCCCCCAGATGACGGAGCCGATAGCCCCGAGCGTCTGTTCCAGATTGTCCACTGTCCGTCTCCGTCGTTGTTACACTCCGGTTCTGACGATGGTCTTTGGCTTCAGATGTCAAGCGTCCGTGATGATAAACCGTCACTCCGGCGGTTGGTCAGGTCTTTCCCACCCAGGGGAGCAGCCGCCGTTCCGCATAGCGAAGGGCAATCTCGCACAGCGTTGCCAGTGCGGAGATGACGAGAATCCCGGCGATCACCATGTCTGTCACCAGAAACTGCGCTGCCGACTGGATCATATAGCCCAATCCCCGCGTCGCCGCGACCAGTTCCGCCGCGACCAGCGTCGTCCAGCCTGCGCCGAGCGCGATGCGAACGCCGGTGAAGATCGAGGGGAGGGCTGCGGGAAACATGACCTCGCGGATCATCTGCCACGGAGTTGCGCCGAAGGCACGGGCGGCGCGGATCTGGCTCTCACCGGCCGCGCGGACGCCGGATACGGTGGAGATGACGATAGGGGCCAGCATGGCGATACCGATGACGAGGATCTTGGACGCCTCGCCGATACCGCACCAGATGATGATGAGCGGCAGATAGGCCAGCGGGGGCAGGGGGCGGATGAACTCGATAAGCGGGTCGAGAATCCCTCGACCGACGCGAGAGGTCGCGATCAGCAGACCAGCCGGAACGCCGATGGCGAGCGTGCAGACGAGCGCCGCGAACACCCGCCAGAGGCTTGCGGCCATGTGCTGCCAGAGCGTCGCATTGGCATAGCCGGTCGTCGCGGCGGTCATGATCGCATCCGCCACGCGGGAGGGGGATGGCAGGAACACGGGTGAGGTCCAGCCCAGGCCGGATGCCGCTGCCCAGAGGGCAAGCAGCGCCGCCACCGTGAGGATTCCGATAAAGGCCCCGAAGGGCAGTCGCTTGCGGCTGCCGCTGGAGGCGATATGCAGCGTCGTCTCAGCCATCCCTGTCTCTCCTGTAGATCGCCGCCACGAGCCGTTCGCGGGCAGTGATGAACCCCGGCTCCGATTTCAGTTTGCGCGGGTCCTCCCCTTGAAGAAACCGACAGCCGAACTCCGCCTCCTCGACGAGCGCGATCCGCCCAGGATTCGGCGCGAGAACGACCACGCGCGTCGAAAGAAACAGCGCTTCCTCGACGCTGTGCGTGATGAGCAGCGCCCCGGCATGGCTCTCTTTCCACAGGCGCAGGAGAAGTTCGTGCATTTGGTCGCGCGTCATTGCATCGAGCGCGCCGAGCGGCTCGTCCATCAACAGGAATTCCGGTCGCCCCGAAAGGGCCCGGGCGATGCCCACGCGTTGCCGCTGGCCACCGGACAGTTCCCAGACCCGCTTGTCGCCCGCGCCTTCCAGCCCCACGGCGGCAAGAAGCTCCCGGGCGCGCGCTTCCCGCTCCGACGCCGGGCGACCTGCGAGCTTAAGCGGCAGGGCGACATTTTCCTTCACGGTGCGCCATGGGTAGAGCGCGTCGTCCTGAAAGACCACTGCGCGCTCCGGCCCCGGCCCGGTCACAGGGTTTCCGTCGATGATGACATGGCCCGCGCTGGGAAAGACGAAGCCCGCCGCGAGATTGAGGAGAGAAGTCTTGCCCGACCCGGAACGGCCGATGATGGAGATGAACTCCCCCCGCGAAAGATTGAGGTTGATGCCGTTCAGGACCGCCGGTGTCGTGCCGGCTGGTCCATAATGGAGAGAGACATGCTGAAGACTCAGGAGGGACATTCTGCCTCAAGCCGCGAAAAGGGTGTGCCCGTCCGGTTCATTTGAGGGCGGTTTCGGCAAAGCTCGCGTTTACATAGGGGCCGTAATCCTCCAGTGCCCGGGCGGACCCCTGCTCCTGCAGGAAGGCAGCGGTGGCCTTCAGCGCTGCCGCTGTCGCTCCGCCCAGAAAGGCAGGCGAAACCTGATCCTTCAGCCCGGCGAAAGCATAACCCTTAAGAAGGGCCGGCACATCGGCGGCGGGAGCACCGGTGAGCCTGGCGATCTTTTCCGCCGCCTCCGAGCCTTCTCCCCAGGCGGCAGGATCGTTCAGATAGCTGTCCGTTGCATCCCCCGTCGTCTTGACGAAAGCCGCGACGATTTCGGGGTGTTGCGCGGCGTAATCCTTCCGCACGATCCACGCGTCGAAGGTCGGACCGCCCCAGTCCGCCACGTCCGAACTGTTGGCGATCACGGTGCCGCCGGTTGACTTGATGCGGTTGAGCACGGGATCCCAGATATAGGCGCCGTCGATATCCCCCCGCTCCCACGCGGCCGCAATCTCCTGCGGGCGGAGGTTCAGCAGGCTCACCTCCGTGGGCTGGATGCCCCAGTGCTTCAACGCGGTGAGCAGCGAATAATGGGCGGTGGAGACGAAGGGCGTGGCGATCTTCTTGCCCTTCAGATCGGCAGGGGTGGTGATGCCCTTCGTCGCCAGCGCCTCGGCTTCGGCGATGTTTCCGACGATGTAGATGGCCTCGATCGGCAGACCCTGCGAGGCGGCGGCGGTGAGAGGCGAGGAACCGACATAGCCGATGTCGATGGCGCCCGATGCAATCGCTGCGATCACATCCGCACCCCCGCCGAACAGGCTCCAGGTGATCTCGGCACCGGTCGCCTTCTCATAGGCGCCGTTTGCCTGCGCGACGCGGGCGGGTTCCACGATCTGCTGCCAGCCGATACGCAGGTCTTCCGCCAGCGCGGGGAAGGCGGCGGAAGCAAGCAAACCTGCAAGCGCGAGGGTGAGGCGAAGCGGCATGGCGGAATTCTCCCGAGGTCTGAGCGAAGGCCGGGGAAATGTGCTCGAGAACCGCATTTTCGGCTATTCTGTATTTCGGGAGCATACCATGTGTGTGTTTCATCATCGGTCGCTTTGCTGGAATTTTCATCTACCAAGCGTGATATCCACGCAGGTCGGGGAAATACTGTCCCGCTGCGCAGCGGTGCGGCACCGGCCATTTCATGGTAAGGATGCGCCATTTCGATCATGTTCGTCGATCCGAGGAGACAATCTTGAAGATCTCGTGCATTTCCGATCGGCTCAGCATCTTCTGTCAGCCCGGCCCCGCCGATTTTCCCACCATCGCGCAGGCGGGATTCGCGCGAATAGTCGACCTGCTGCCGAAGGATGAGGCATCCCGTCACTTCGGCTCGGGTACGGAGCAGCAGGCGCTCGCGGCGGGGTTGGCCTACGACTTCATTCCTGTCCGGGTGGAGGCAATAACCCGGGCCGATATCGCCGCTTTCGCCCGTGCTACCGCCGGGCCGGGGCAGGTACTTGCATATTGTGCCACCGGGCAGCGTGCGCTGCTGCTCCATGTGCTCGCCGAAGCGCTCGCGGGCAGGATGTCCCCCGCGGAGGTGATCGCCTTCGGGCGGGAACGGGGACACGACCTGGCTCTTGCGTCGGCGTGGCTGGAGCGTGATGCGGTCCGTTCGCCTGTCGTGGAGGGGTTCTACGATCCCCGGACCTCCAGCGTCCAATATGTCGTGAGCGACCCCGCGACGCGCTGCTGCGCCATCATCGACCCTGTGCGCGATTTCGACGAGAAATCGGGAGCCACCCGAACGGAAAACGCCGACAGGCTGCTTGCCTATGTGGCTGCGCAGGAACTGAAAGTAGAGTGGATTCTCGACACCCATCCCCACGCCGATCATTTCTCCGCCGCCGCCTATCTCCGTGAACGCACGGGGGCACCGATGGCGATTGGTGCGCAGGTGCTGGAAGTTCAGAAACTCTGGCGCGACATCTACAACCTCGCGGATTTTCCGATGGACGGATCGCCGTGGGATCGGCTGTTCGCGCCGGGCGATACGTTCCGCATCGGCTCGCTCGAAGGGCGCGTGATGGCGTCTCCCGGTCATACGCTCGCCTCGATCACCTATATCGTCGGGGATGCGGCCTTCATCCATGATACGCTCTTCATGCCGGATGGCGGTTCGGCGCGCGCCGATTTTCCCGGTGGAAGCGCAGAGGCGCTCTGGCGGTCCATCTGCGACATTCTCGCCCTGCCGGATGAGACGCGGCTGTTCACGGGCCACGATTACCTGCCGGGTGGCCGTCATCCGCGCTGGGAAAGTACGCCGGCACAACAGAAACGCGAAAACCCGCATGTCATGGGGCAGGGTGAGGCCGGGTTTCTCGCGCTCCGCAAGGCGAGGGATGCGACCCTTCCGATGCCGAAGCTGATCCTGCCAGCCCTTCAGGTAAACCTCCGCGGGGGCCGTTTGCCCGAGCCGGAGTCGAACGGCATACGTTATCTGAAAATTCCGCTCGACGTGCTGCCAGGCGCTGTGTGGTGAGCATGGAAAGGGGGCGCTTTGCGCGTAACGTCCATTTTCCTAGGCAGAGAGCCAGGCCTGCCATGGCGCCAGCGGCCCCGGGGGTTCCCGCAAGTCCCATATCATGGAACGCGGTGATCGACGGAGCTTGCTTGAGGTGATCGGCTGCTCAAGCACAGGCGATAAGTGAGAGCCAGATCCTGTTGAAACGCCTTTCTGTGCAAATACCACGGCAAGATCGCGGACCTTGAGAGTGGACGCGGGCTAGAAACCCCTGATCGTTCCGCGTTCGCCGCAATTGGGCCTAGTTCGCCGTCGAACTGATGAGTGGAATCGATGCGGTTCAGGTGGTCCGGTCATCGGCGGCCGGAGTTTTCGATGGGCAACGCTTGTCTTTGCCCATCGTCTCAAAGGAAGTTGCGGGCGCTATGGCTGATCGGGCATCGTATGCTCCGTCACGGGTCCTACAGCGCATCGACTGCCGCGACTGGTCGTCGCGGAAGATGTCACCCGGTCGGTGTAGCCACGCGCATTGGCATCGAACGCTCGGCCTTGAAGAATAAGCTAGTGACATCCACAAAGTCCCGGCAGGGCGCTGCGCCATACAGATGTATTTGCTGCTGGGATTGTAGTTCGGCTCACGAATCAGCATTTGCCGGAATTTTGATGGATTGGCGCCGGATAGGCAGGCTGCTCGGCTCAGTATTCGTCGTAGGGGTAAGAACGCGGCTGGCATTCGGCGGTGGCGTGGGTCTTCCGATGCCATTCATCGGAAACCCGGTGCTGCCGCAAGCGCGGTGTCTTTGGTCGGGCCCGCTGACGCCTGGATTACTCGCGCCGCACTTCGCCGGTCGTCCGCCGATGACAGGTTTTGCGAGGCTTGGTGCAGGACGGAAGGGAGGCTCGATCCAGCCCCCCTTTTTCCTGGAACCCAAGTTTCGGCAGTATTCGGGTACAAGGAGCGAATTTTCACACCCCATATTCACATCGGAATGAGCAGAGCTAAAAGGACGTGGGTGCCAATCCCTATGCCCCGCTGCTGTCCTTCCCGCCCTTATAGGACAAAGGCGGGCACCGCTGCGATACCTGGGGTCTCCGCGCTGCCCGCTTTCTCACATCCCGGTCACCATCGATGTGCTGGCAATGATCAATTTCATTGGCATCTCCTGCCCAGTCTCAATGACCTTAGGCGTCCAATCTCTTGATCGTAGCCGTGCCCCTTTCAATGCGCACTACACACTGGCAGTGGATGTGGCGATACCCTTGCGCCTGATCGCTGTCTTCTACGCATGCGCTTCCCCCATTGCGCCAGCAACCTACCGGCCGCAGCCCGCGTCAGGAGGCAGCGCCGACACTCCCCTTGAGCAAAGCTCCGGGCAGGCTGCGGCATCTCGGTTCAGCGGCAGTTGTTCATTGCCTCAAGAGCAAGGGTCACAAGCCGGGGATAGGCCTGCACCCGCTGCGCGGCATTGGCGGAAGCGGCCTGCCCTCGCGCAACGCGGCCCTTGATCCCATGGAAGATCGCGGCCATGCGAAAGAAGTTGAACGCGATGTAAAAGTCGTAGTGCGGAAGGCCGCTTCGGCCGGTGTTTCGGCAATACATCTCAATATACTCCTCCTCCGTCGGCAGGCCGAGCGCCACGGGATCCCGCCCGCCGATGCCTGCCACGATGTCCTGCGGCATCCGGTACATCATCGCGTGATAGGCGAAATCCGCAAGCGGATGGCCGAGAGTGGAAAGCTCCCAGTCCAGCACGGCGAGGATACGGGGCTCCTTCGGATGGAAGATCATGTTGTCGCAGCGGAAATCGCCGTGGACGAGGCTCGTCTCATCCCCCGGAGGGATGGCTGTCGGCAGCCATTCCACGATCCGGTCCATTCCCGGATCCCGCCCCGCATCGGTATCGGCAAGGTAGGATTTGGTCCAGCGGGTGATCTGCCGCTCAAAATAGTTGGCTGGCTTGCCATAATCGCCCAACCCGATCGCGACATAGTCCAGCCCGTGAAGGCGCGCGATGGTCCGGTTCATTTCCTCATAATAGGCACGCCGCTCCGCCTTCGGCAGTTCGATGAACCCCGCATCCCAGAAGATGCGCCCCTCCACCAGCGCCATGACATAGAACCAGCTGCCGATGACGGTTTCATCCATGCACAGGCCATGGACATGCGCCACAGGGAAGCCCGCGCCTCCGAGCGCCGCAAGCACCCGCGCCTCCCGGTCCACCGCATGGGCACCGGCCGCAAGCTGCCCCGCCGGTTTCCGGCGGAGCACATAGTCGCGGTTCGGTGTGTGGAGCCGGTAGGTCGGGTTGGACTGGCCGCCGTTGAACTGGAATACCGTCATCGGGCCGGCGAAATCCGCCACGTTTTCCGCCATCCAGCGGCTCAGAGCGGCCTCGTCGAAGTGGAAGCCCTCCCGCACCGGACCTGCGCCGAGGTTGGCGTCGCCGCCCGTCGCGCTCATACCGCCTGTCCCTTCTTCCAGTCGCGCTTGATCTTCTTGGCGAGCGACCATTTGTGCACCTCCGTCGGCCCGTCATAGATGCGGAAGGCACGGATCTCCCGGAAGACCTGCTCGACGATCGTATCTTCGGTGACGCCCTGCCCCCCCATCATCTGCACGCAGCGGTCTGCCACCCGCATCAGGGCCTCCGACACCGCGACCTTTGCCATGGAGCTTTCCGCCGTGCCGAGAGTGCCGGTATCCAGCACATCGGCACACCAGTAGATCATGAGCTCGGCCTGTTTCAGGTCGATCATGTTCTCTGCCAGCATGAACCCGACACCCTCATGGTCGATGAGCGGCTTGCCGAACGCCATCCTGCGGTTGACATAGGCGGTGGCGATCCCGTTCGCCCGGATGCAGGCTCCGAGCCAGCGCATGCAATGGCTGAGCCGCGCGGGGGACAGCCGGACCTGCGCGTAGCGGAAGCCTTCGCCGCTTTGACCCAGCATCTGATCCGCGGGCAGCCGGAGATTGTCGATCCGCACCGTGGCATGGCCACCCGGCATGGAGCTGTCGATCGTATCCAGAACCCGCTCGATGCGGATCGAGGGATGCGGAAGATCGACGAGAAACATGCAGGCGCCCTCGTCCGATTTTGCCATGACGATGCCTACGCCCGCGCCGTCCGCTCCGGTTATGAAGGTCTTGCGACCGTCGATGACCCAGTGGTTGCCATCCTGCCGGCAGGTGGTCAGCATCATCGACGGATCCGAGCCCGCGCCACCATCCTCGGCAGGTTCGGTCATCAGGAAGCAGGAGCGTTTCTCTCCCCTGATCATCGGTCGAAGGAACTGCTCCTTCAGGGCGGGCGCCGCGACATGGCCCAGCAGGTACATGTTCCCCTCATCCGGCGCTGCCGTGTTGCAGGCCAGGGGACCAAGGGGAGACAGCCCCGAGCGGATCAGCACCGCCGCCGTTTCCCTCTGCGTCAGGTGGCTTCCGTCGGGCAGGATGTGCGGGGTGAGCACGCCCGCCTGACGGGCCAGCGCCTTCAGTTCCGTGACCAGCTCATCGCTCGGTCCGTGGGACGTGCGGCGCGGATCCTTCTCATACGGGGCGACGACATCCAGAACGAACCGCTCCACCCGGTCCGCCATGGCCAGGGCCCGGTCCGATATTCCCGCCCGTTCGAGTGTATGTGTCATGCTCATCTCCTTCCGCCGCTGTCGAGCTGCGGCAGCATTTGTCCGATGATCTTACCAAGAGGATTATTGTCAGACAATCCATGGTCGCACCGGATGGAGATCGGAGCGCTCACTCGGAGACAGGTTTGCAATGGGGAGCGGGACGCGGGGGGATATGCAGGATCGCTCCGGCGCCCCTCGAAGCTTGCCCAGGCCCCTTGATGTGACCGAGAACCCCGGAGGGTTCACTTTCTGATCGGCGGTCAGGCGATAAGACGTGCTCCATCGAGAATCGAGTACACAGGCCGTCCGACTGCTGCCCGCAGTTGCGCCGCATAGGGGGGCAGGTTTCCGCATTCGAGAATCAGCCCCGCGATATCCGGATGGGCAGCTATCATCGTCCGCGCGACGTCCGTGACGGCAGCGCTCATGGCCGCGCGATCCAGCGCCGCAGGCTGTGCGGATTTGGGTGTGAGGAAGGTTTCGGCGAAAATCCGGTGCTGCTCCATACCGGCGACATGTATCTGCAAGCCGGAGCATCCGGCTTTCGCAAGGGTTTCCGTCCCGAGACTGCGCGCGGAGGCCGTCAGAATCCCCAAGGGCCGATCCCCCGTCAGCCGGCGTATGACGGGGATCAGCGTGAGGCCGGAAAGCAGCACCGGCACCCGAACGGCCCGGGCAATGTCGTCCTGCAGGAGGATGAGAAATCCGCAGGTCGAGGTGATAAGTACCGCGCCTTCAGCCTCCAGTTCGCGCGCGGCAGCGATGAAGCGTGCCACCACCTCTGCCGACGGGCGTTCATCACGGACGATGTCGGGACTGCTGACGCCGCTGACCACCCGCACGCGCGCGGGCATGTGGTAACTCGCGGGATTTCCCGCGTCGCCCATGATCCGCGGGAAGCGCGTGTCGAGGCTCAGGATTCCGATGAAAGGCCACATCTGGTCACAAACCGGTCGTAAAAGCCAAGCAGGACAGGCGTCAGGTAAATCGGCAACTGGGCCAGGCCGACGAAAAAAGCGACTGTCGGATCCGGCAGCGCCGCAAGAACGACCGAGACATTACGGTTGCCGAACACCAGCCCGGCACTTGCCGCGGAGGGGGCGGAGACGCGGCCCCTTGCAAGCGTTCGAAGCAGCAGGTTACCGCCGAAATTCAGAGCGCAGGCCAGCGCGGCAAGCTCCAGCGCCAGTCCCGGTATGGAGAGGATGCGCGCGCCAAGCCCGTCGATCACCGGCAGCAGGAACACCAGCATCAGCGCGGTCGCCACGCCGTCAAGCGCGCGGGCATTGGCCACCAGACGCTCGGGCCCGAGCAATCGGCGCATTCCCAGGCCAAGAAGAACGCCGCCCGCCAGCATGGCGCCGGTCCTCAGAGCGATCTCAAGGGGCAGCGTGCCGGACAGGTCTGCCATCCAGAAGCTCAGGGGAACCATTACCGGAGAGAGCAGCGTTCCCGTCAACATCACCCGCATCGCGAGCCGCGCGTCATAACCCAGCATCAGCGCGATCGCGGGGGCGGAGCTCAGCGGGGGAGCCGCGGCGAAGACGACGGTCGCCAGCAGGGCCTCCTGCGACAGACCGATGGCGCGGCCCGTCTGCGAGAGCAGCAGGGCGAGCGCCGGTTGGGAAAGCATCAGCAGGATCAGCAGCCCCGCCGCCCGCCGGGGGTTGAGGGCGTCGGCCAGCAGGGGCCGCAGGTCGATCCGGGCAAAGGACATGGCGATCAGCGCCGCAACCAGCCAGGGCAGCAGGGGAGTGAGCCTGCCGCCGCTGGAGGGAAGCAGTGCGACGAGCAGCAGGCCCGCGGGGAGGATCGGCCGGGCATGCCGGCCGAGCCAGTCGAACGGAGAGCTGACGTTCAATTCCCGCTCTTCATCATGACGGCCGGCAGCCAGGTCGCCAGACCGGGGAACACCACCAGCACGCCCACCATCAGGATCATGATGAGGAACATCGGGAAGGCGGTGCGGGCGATGTAGCCCATGTCATGGCGGGTCATGGCCTGCAACACGAAGAGATTGAACCCGACGGGCGGTGTGATCTGCGCCATCTCCACCACCACGACGATGAAGATGCCGAACCAGATCAGGTCTATCCCGGCTGCGCGGATCATGGGTTCTATGATCGCCATGGTCAGCACGACCGCCGAAATGCCGTCAAGGAACATGCCGATAATGATATAGAAGACGGTCAGCGCCGCGATCAGCGCGACCGGCGACAGGTTCATCCCGGCAATCCAGCCGGCAAGCGCGCGCGGCACCCCCGTAAAGCCCATCGACAGCGTCAGGAATGCAGCCCCCATCAGGATGAGCGAGATCATGGCCGACGTCCTCACCGCCCCGAGAAGGCTGTCCCGAAAGGATGCCCAGGTGACCGAACCCTGCAACGCGGCCAGCGTCAGCGACCCGATCACCCCAAAGGCAGCAGCCTCCGTCGCCGTGGCCCAGCCCAGGTACATGGAGCCTATGACAAGCACGATCAGCGCGATGACGGGCAGCAACAGCAGAGAATTCCGCAGCTTTTCGACAAAGCTCATCCCTGGTTCTGCGGGGGGTGTCTGGTCCCGCCGGACCACCGACCAGACGGCGATATAGGCCATGAACATGGCCGCCAGCACCAGCCCCGGGAAAACACCTGCCATGAACAGGCTGGTGACGCTTTCACGCACCGTCACCCCATACACGATCAAGGTCATCGAAGGCGGGATCATCAGGCCCAGCGTTGCAGCCCCGGCGAGTGTGCCGACGATCATGAACTCGGGATAGCCGCGCCGGCGCAGTTCCGGGATGGACATCTTGCCCACCGTGGTGAGGGTCGCCGCCGAGGAGCCGGAGACCGCCGCAAAGATCGTGCATCCCACGACGTTGGTGTGCAGAAGCCCGCCGGGAAAGCGCGCAAGCCAAGGCGCGAGCCCCTTGAACATATCCTCGCTCAGCCGGGTGCGATACAGGATCTCGCCCATCCAGATGAACAGGGGCAGCGATGTCAGTGTCCAGCCCGATGCGCTTGTCCAGGTGGTGATGGACATCGATGAGCCGGGATTGCGCGAGGTAAAGCCGATCATGCCGACATAGGCCACGCCCATCAACGCAAGGCCCACCCAGACACCCGAACCGAGCAGCAGGAACATCACGAACAGGAAGACGCCGATCTTCAGACCCGTCGCCTGCGGATCGAAGCCGGTCATCACCCGAAGCGCGCCCCAGGCCATCAGCAGGCTGAGCCCGAGAAGCAGGATGCGCAAGGGGCGGCCAGCGAGGCGATCCCGGAGCGATGTGTCACGCGGGACATCGACGCCGTAGCCGCGGGTGAACAAGACCTGGATCAGATTTTCGAGCAGCGCCACCGCCAGAATGACCGCACCGACCGCCATGGCGATCTGAGGTATCCAGAGCGGTGTTCCATCCTGCCCTTGCGAGACATCGTTGAACCGGTAGCTCAACATCGGCGTGCGCACGGCATACCACGCAAAGAAGACCGCGATCAGCGACCCGATGGAGTAGCTCCAGATCTCCACACCCCGCCGCCAGCTCCCGGACTTGTCCACGAAGAGGTTCACCCGGATGTGTTCGTTCCGCGAGAAGGTATAGCCGAGACCCAGAAAGGAGGCGGCCGCCATGGCGTAGCCCGCATAGTTCGCCCCGCCGGGAAACATAATCCCCAACCAGCGGGCCACCATCTGCGCCACCAGGATGATGAGCAGCGCAAGCAGCGCGAACGCGGCCCCTGCGCCGCACAATGCATAGATGGCGTCAAGCCCCCGGCGGAGATTGCGGGCCCAGACGGGGGCCGCGGCGCCGGAAAGGGAAGAACGGGGGGAGGAAAGCTCTGCCATATGTGGTTGCCCCGGCCCGAAGGCCGGGTCCTTCCTCAGTTCGACTTGTAGGTGTCGATGATGGCGGCGCCGTCTGCACCGGTCATGGCGAGCCAGTCAGCAGTCATCTTGTTTCCGATCTCCGACATATCCGCCGACAACTGTTCGGATCCCGCACTGACGGTCATGCCGTTCTTGGCCAGCGTATCCACGAAGCCCTGCGCAAGATTTGCCGCCTCCGCGGTGCCACGGGTCTGCGCGGTGGCGGCGGAGGACTTGAGGCAGTCCTGAACTTCGGCGGGCAGAGCTGCGAATGCAGCCGCGTTCACGAAGACGGTATTGCGGGGGAGCCACGCCTTCACATCGTAAAAGTGCGATACGTCCTCCCACACCTTTTCATCCACGCCGGTCGCGCCCGACGAAATCATGGCGGCAACGACGCCGGTCGCAAGCGCCTGCTTCAGCTCCGCCGCCTCGATCTGCGTCGGGATCATGCCCGAGAGTTCAGCCACCTTGGCCGTTGTGGCGTTGTAAGCGCGAAACTTGACGCCGGTCATGTCGGCGACCGAATTGACCTCTTTGTTGAAATACATGCCCTGCGCAGGCCAAGGCACGGAGTAGAGGAGCATCATGCCCTGCGATTCCATCAACTTGCCGAGCACTGGCGCGGCGGCATCGCGCAACCGATCGGACGCCTCGAAGGAGGAGGCAAGGAAGGGGATGGAATCATAGGCGAATATCGGGTTCTCATTGGCGTGGGCAGACAGAAGACGCTCCCCGATCTGAGCGTCGCCCATCTGCACCGCGCGCTTGATCTCGTCACCCTTGAAAAGCGAGCCCGCCGGGTGGACGGTGATCTCCAACGCGCCGCCCGAGCAGGTTTTGACATCCTCTGCGAAAGCAATGTCATTCTTCGTCTGGTAGTTGTCCGCCGGATAGGCGACCGGCATGTCCCAGCTTTCCGCCTGCGCCGCGCCGGCGACGGCGGCAGCCAGAAGAGCGGAAGGGAGGATGGCGGCGAAAATGGTCTTCATGTCAGGTCTCACTGTTGGGTCGGATTTTTTGCGGGACTTTGCCAGCCCTTCTTGTTCATCTTGCCAGAAAGGGGCGCTTGCACCATTTCCGAATTCGCGCGCTTTCATGACAAAAAGTCATTCCTGTCGGAGAGGGCCGGGAGATGCAAGCGGCCCCTTGTAGTCCGACGCCGGGCGGAAAATCCCATGGTGGATTTCTCATCAGTTTGGGAGCATGGTGCCCAATCCGCTGGCCGTCCAGTTTGCGGGTGCGTCGTGGAAGAACATTTCTCCCCCCGTGTTTATTGCTGGCTTTTGACAATAAGCAAATCCTGACGTGCGCAGGTCAGCTTACTGGCTCTGGCGTTGAGAACACTACGGCAATATCCGGTCCCACGGCAATGTCTCAGACGGCAGGCCCCGCAGCGGTCTCGGTTTTCGGCGTGATGACCGGGGAACTGTCTCCAGTCCGGGTTTGACCTTGCCCTCTCCTTATCAGGCTGCTGAAAAAGCATTCCACGGTTACCCTGAGGCGGAGATCTGTCCCACACTGTTGAGATGTGCCCTGGAAACCGCAAGTTTTGGCGCGTGACCGGACAGATTTTCTGGCTTTCAACGCAAGTCCGGGTAAATGGCCGACCTTTTTAGCAGACTGTTAAGGGTGGTGCGCGGTCCTGCGGGGGCTCATTAGCCGAATCTTGCGGGCGAAAAAGGTGCAAGGGCCACCGGAGGCTCTCGTCCCGCGATCAGGGCGGCCACGATCTCCGCGGTCATAGGCGCAGAGGCCAGCCCTATGTGGCCATGCCCGAAGGCATGAAAGACCTGTGCACAACCGCGGGCTGCTCCGATGACGGGTCGTCCATCCGGTGTGGAGGGCCGGTTTCCCTGCCACCGGCGCGGCGTTTCCTGCGAGGCCAGTCCCGGCCAGGTCCGGCGCAGGTGCTCCAGCAGGATATCCGTGCGCCGCCAGTCGGGGGGGGCATCCTCGGACGCCAGTTCGACCTGACCCGCGGCACGCAGGCCATTCGCGGTCATGGTGTTCGCCATCTTGCCATCCTGGGGCATCACCGGCACCGACAAGGCGATCCCGGGATCGGCAATCTCGATGGAATATCCGCGCTCGCTCTCCATCGACACTCTGTCCCCCGCCGCGCGAGCAAGCCGTTTGGACCGCACACCGGCCGCTATGACCGCCGCGTCGCACAAGATATCGCCGGAGGATCCCCGGACCGCCCGGAGTTTCCCAGATGAGATGTCGAAACCGGTGGCATCGGCACGGACAAGCTCCGCTCCCTGTCGTGTGGCACCCGCCACAAGTGCTGCTGTATAATGGCCGGGGTCAAGGCAATGCCCGCCATCCTCGACAAGAATCCCGAAGCGGTATCCGGTCCAAAGATCCGGCAGGAAGGCGCGGAGTTCAGGTTCTTCCAGTTCGCGAGTTCTTACCCCGAATTTCGCCCGCAGCCGCCAACTGAAAGCGTCCTGGCGAAAGGCATCGCGGTCAGCGAACGCGTAGATCAGCCCGTCGCGTCGTATGAGGTCCGCTCTCCCGACGGCCTCCGCCTGCGCAGCGTGACGTTCGGGGGCATCTTGCAGCAATCCGGACAGAACTTCGGCGGTGCGTTCGACCCGGGCTTCTGTCCATCCCGATGCCAGGAAGCGGCAGAGCCACGGCATGAGCCGCGGCAGATACTGCCAACGGATTGTCAGCGCGCCGGTTGGGTCAAGAAGGTAACCGGGCACCTTGCGCCACAGGCCGGGCGCGGACATCGGGATGATGGATGCCGGGCTCAGAAACGCGCCGTTGCCATAGCTTGCAGCCTGCGTTCCCCCCGGCGCACCGGGTTCGAGTATCGTGACCCGGTGTCCCTCTTGCACGAGCCTCAGCGCAACCGATGCACCGATAATCCCGGCGCCGATCACCACCACATGTTTTCTCACTGCTGCCGCCTGCATGGCGTACGCGGTCTCCGTCTGGGTTGGGGGCTGGCGGCGGCGAACGCCTTCAGAGCTGTTGCACAAGGCGGTCGCGCGTAAACCGCATCGGTCGTTCTCCTGCTCAGCTAGGCCATTGCGCGTGAGCGTTCGGCGCCAATGTGACGTGAGACCGCAGCGTTGAAAACGCTTGAAAGGCGCACGTCGTCATGACTTCTAGTCATGAGAGGTACCCATGCGCAGATTTCTTCCCTCGCTCTCCGCGCTTCAGGCCTTCGAAGCTGCGGCACGCTACGGCAGTTTCACCAAGGCTGCCGAAGACATGTCCATCACCCAGAGCGGTGTGAGCCGGCGGATCACCAATCTGGAGAGCCTGCTTGGCGTACGGCTGTTCGAGAGGATCGGGTCGCGGATCGTTCTTACGCAGGCGGGCAGCAGCTATCTCGCGGATATCACAGTCCTGCTGGATCAGATCGAGCAGGCGTCGATCGACACAGTCCGGGGCCGCAAGCTCGACGACCGGTTGCTGGTGCGCACCTTGCCCGCCTTTGCCTCCCGCTGGCTGACGCCACGGCTCGCGGATTTCATCGACGCAAATCCTACCGTGATGGTTGAGCTTGGAAACACGGACGGTCACCTCAATTTCGAGGATACCGACGCCGATCTGGTCATCCTGCGCGGTCGCGGCTCGTGGCGCGGCGCCATCGCCCAGGAGCTTTTCGCGGAGCGGATCGTTGCGATCGCCTCTCCTTCCCTGATCCCGATTGGCAAGGCGCCGGAACATCTCGACTTCGGCGCGATGCGGACATTGCAGAACGCCAGCCGACCGAACCTGTGGCTGACGTGGCTCCGTCTCTCCGGCCAGAAACATGGCGGGGCCATCATCGGGCCGCGGTTCGATAACAGTGAGGCGCTTATATCGGCGGCGATCCATGGTCTGGGCATTGCCCTGGTTCCCGCGCTTTACGTGGAGCGGGAAATCGCGACGGGACAGCTCTGGTTTCCTTTCGGGCCGCCGGTGGCGACCGAGGAAAGCTTCTGGATTGTCCAGCCGGAGCGCAGAAATCAGAAACCCTCGGCCAGCCTGTTCAAGCTCTGGTTGAAGCGGAGCGTCAGGCGGGGCACGTAACCGGCCGCGTGCGCAAGCGTGCTGCTTCCTCGCCGCATGGTCTGCACACGGCTGAGTTAGACCCTCCTCGCTCAGCAACGCCCAGGCGGTGGCTCAGGCCGCGCTCTGAGCACGACCTGAGCCACCGCCTGGGCGGCCGAATGGCTGGCGGGACGGTGCGAATGTTTTCAGGGCTTGGGCAGATAGGGAATGGCACCCGCCAAATCCGTATCGTCGATTACCCGGAAATGGCTGACCGACCCCTTCTGCCGCGCCTTCCCGAAAGGGGCATACTCGGGGTCATTGGCAAATGCATGGGCGGAGGCACGATCGGGAAACTGGATCAGGGCGATCAGCGTCTCATCTGTCGCAGTGCCTTCGAGCGTTTCGATATTCCCACTGCGCGAAAGGTAGCGTCCGCCATGCCGGGCAGCGATGTCATGGACGTGAGCGGCATAGTCAGGAACCCACGAATCGTCGGTGACCTTCACCTCGGCGATCAGGAATGCGGTCATTCGATCTCTCTCCCTCGATGCCGCCGCGGTCGAAGGACGACGGTCGGCCAGAGGCAGAATGGCGAAGCTGCCTTCTCATGTCACGCGGCTTCGGCGAAAAGCTGAAGGTTCTCAGCGCCGTCGGTTTGCTGGAAGCTGCCCTCCCCTGATCGGAGAGTTGCGCGGACTGTCCTGCCGGAAAATCCACTGCCTAAGAGGATGGTATCGCTCACGGCACCACATGACCGCATGATCCATCGTTTTCCAGTCAGGCTCGGATATCCGGCTCGGAGCCGCGTTCGGCGTGGATCGGGCATCCTGTGCATGCGATCCTGTGCGTATCGTTTCCGTCCCGGAGCCTCCATGGCCGGTTCGGTCAGGTCTGACCGGGGCGGGTGGCGCACTCGTCTGCTGTTGGCGGACGAGCCGTTGCGCCGTGAGCGAGGCAGGTGATGAAGGGCATTTTGCCGCAGCCGCGCCTAAGCCGCCTCGGTTGAAAGCGGCACGGCCTTTGCTATCTTACCAGCGTGGACCGGGCCCCTCTGACGGCGTTGCGCCGTGATGTCGGACCACTTCGAGCTTGCTCGAGGTTGGCCCTGGCACGATCCGCCGATCTCGCGCGTTTTATGCGGAACAGAGGTCGGATTCGGATATGGATATACTCACTTCACTCTTCATGGGAACACCGGTCTGGATGTGGCTGGTGTTCATCGGCATCGTTCTGACCCTTCTTGCGCTGGATCTCGGCGTCTTCCACAAAGAAGACAAGGAGATCGAGATCGCGGCCAGCCTGAAGATGTCGCTCTTCTACATCACGCTCGGCCTCTCCTTCGCCGGCTTCGTCTGGTGGCAGATGACCCCCGAAGCGACAGCGCAATACCTCACTGCGTTCGTGGTGGAGAAGACACTCGCGCTCGACAACATCTTCGTCATCGCGCTGATCTTCAGCTTCTTCGCCATCCCGAGGAAATATCAGCACCGCGTGCTGTTCTGGGGCATTCTGGGTGTCATCGTGCTGCGCGGGATCATGATCGGGCTGGGTGCCACGATCGTATCAAACTATCATTGGGTGCTGTACGTATTCGCTGTGTTCCTGATCTTCACCGGCATCAAGATGCTTTTCGCCGGAGATGATGAAGAGCCTGACCTGAGCCGCAATCCCCTTCTGCGCTTCGCCCGCAAGCGCATGCGCGTCACGGATGAACTGCACGGCAACGCGTTCTTCGTCAAGCTGCCGGATGGTGCGGGGCGGATGGTGCGTTATGCCACTCCGTTGTTCCTCGCGCTGGTGATGATCGAATTCGCAGACCTGATCTTTGCGGTGGACTCTGTCCCCGCTGTCTTCACGATCACGACGGAGCCGTTCATCGTCTATACCTCGAACATCTTCGCCATCCTTGGCCTGCGCGCATTGTTCTTTGCACTAGCCGCGATCCTGCACCGTTTCGCCTATCTGAAATACGCGCTCTCGCTCCTGCTGGTGTTCATCGGGTCGAAGATCTTCATCGCGGATCTTATGGGGTGGGAGAAGTTCCCGCCAGTATGGTCGCTCGGCATTACCTTCGCCATTCTGGGCGCGGGGGTCATTGTCTCACTGCTGAAGACCAAGACCCGGAAGGAGGGGAGCGCCGCCCCATGAACGCGTCCTGTGGGTGCATTCGCGCCTGAGGATCGGATGCGCCGCGGGACTTCTTTTATGAGGCCACGACCTCTGGAGAGGTCGTGGAGGAACGATGTCGGGGCTCTCCTGCGACATGGCGGGTGTCCGCGCGCAGGGAAGCCCCGGAGGTTCCTATATGCGGCTATTCCACCCGGCCTATGGTTTCGTCATAAGTGACGGTCGTTCCTACATCCGTCACATGATGGAGCCTGCCCGCGCGCGGCGCCTCGACCCGAGTTTCCATCTTCATCGCCTCGATGACAGCCACGGCATCGCCAGCCGCCACTTCCTCGCCATCCCCAATCAGCCAGAGCGTCAGAGTTCCGGCCACCGGCGCGGACAGGGCGCTTTCGTCAACAGCGTTTTCGCCCGGTGAAAGGCCTTGCCCCCCGTTCGGCGGGAGGGTGGAGAGCAGGCCAGCGGGGAGGGCGATCTCGTGCCGCTTGCCATCTATCTCCACCGGGAACCGCAGCAGCGCGCCTGTTTCCTCAGCGGTAACGCGCTTGTGGGGTGTCAGGGTTTTCGCCAGAGTCTCGGCAAAGTCGGTTTCGATCCAGCGGGTATGGACGCGAAACTCCGCACCCTCACCACAGAAATCCTTGGCCTGCACCACGGCGTGATCGAAGGGCAGGACGCTCGCGACGCCTTCGATACGGAACTCGGCCAGAGCGCGGGAGGCGCGGGCCAGCGCCTCCTGCCGTGTCGCACCCGTGACGATGAGCTTGGCCATGAGGGAGTCGAAACTGCCGGGTACCACCGATCCCGCCGCAACGCCGCTGTCCAACCGCACACCAGGGCCGGAAGGGGCCTCCCAGACCTCCACGGGGCCGGGAGTGGGCAGGAAGCCGCGTCCCGGATCCTCCGCGTTGATGCGGAACTCGATGGCATGGCCCCGCGGTGCGGGCACCGTCTCATCTGCAAGGCGCGCGCCTTCTGCCACGCGGATCATCGCACGGACAAGGTCGATACCCGTCGTTTCCTCCGTCACGGGATGTTCGACCTGAAGCCGCGTATTGACCTCCAGAAAGGAGATCGTCCCATTGGCGGAAAGCAGATATTCCACGGTTCCCGCGCCGGAATAGCCGGCATGGGCACAAATGCGGCGGGCGGAGTCGTGGATACGGTCACGCTGTTCATCGGTCAGGAAGGGCGCGGGAGCCTCCTCCACAAGTTTCTGGTTCCGACGCTGCAACGAGCAGTCCCGTGTGCCCAGCACCTTCACCGTGCCGTGCCGGTCGGCGAGTACCTGTGCTTCCACGTGGCGGGGGCGGTCAAGGAACTGCTCTATGAAACACTCCCCGCGACCGAAGGCGGTCTCCGCCTCCCGCACGGCGCTGTCATAAAGCTCCTGCACCTCCTCCAGCCGCCACGCCACTTTCATGCCCCGGCCGCCGCCGCCGAAAGCTGCCTTGATGGCGATGGGGAGACCATTTTCACGGGCGAAGGCAAGGGCCTCTGACCCGCTGCCGACCGGCCCCGGCGTGCCGGCGACGAGCGGGGCGCCCGCGGCCTCCGCGATGCGACGGGCTTCAATCTTGTCGCCGAGCGCCTCGATCACCCGCGGCTCCGGCCCGATCCAGATGAGACCGGCCCGCTCCACCGCTTCGGCGAAATCCGCCCTCTCGGAAAGAAAGCCATAGCCGGGATGCACGGCATCCGCCCGCGCCCTGCCGGCGATCGCGATGATCTTCGGGATATCGAGGTAGGTCTCCCCCGGAGTTTCGCCCTCCAGCGGATAGGCCTCGTCTGCCATACGCACGAAGAGCGCATCGCGGTCGCTGTCGGCATAGATGGCGATGGCGGCGATACCCTCGTCCCGGCAGGCACGGATGATGCGCACGGCGATCTCGCCGCGATTGGCGATCAGCAGACGCCGGATCGAGCGCGGGGAAGGTGAATCGAGGAACAGGGTCATGCAAGGCTCCCGAGGGTGATGGGATCGAAAGGTGCCGCGGCGGTAAAGCGGATGCGCGCGCCGGGCGGGATCTGACCGGCGCGATCCAGCGCTTCCGGCAGCACGGTGGCGATCACGGGATAGCCGCCGGTCAGCGGATGGTCGGCCAGGAAAAGCACTGGCTGACCGGAATGGGGGATCTGTATGGCCCCGGTCTCCGTGCCCTCAGAGGGCAGCTCATCGGCATCCGCGCGTGTTACGGTCTCTCCCTCCAGCCGAATGCCGACGCGGGAACTTTGTGGGGTGACCAGCCATTCGGTTGCCAGAAACCGCTCCACCACCTCGGGCGTGAACCAGTCCGTCCGGGGGCCGAGGGTGACCGGCAGTTCGACGATATCCCCTGCCTTGGGGAGCGCGGGTTCCACTTCCGGCCCGGTGGCAGCGGTTGCGGGGCGACCGGCGGGGGCGACGACGCTGCCGGCAAGGAGCGCCTCCGGCCCCACATGCGCAAGGGTGTCGGTCGCGGCGGAGCCGAGAACCGGGGCGACGTCATAGCCGCCCCTCAGCGCGAGATAGCTGCGCATACCGGCCTTGGGGGGAGCGATCTCCACCTCATCTCCCGCATCGACGGCGAAGGCCGCCCCATGCGGGATGGCGCGACCGGCGAGGCGCGCCTCGCCGGCACCGGTCAGCGCCAGCACCATCGCCTTCTCAGCCCGAAGACGAACGGGGCCGAGCGTGATCTCCAGCGCAGCTGCGGTGGAGGGATTGCCCACCGCCCTATTCGCCCGCCGAAACGCAGCCCGATCCAGCGCACCGGAGGCTGACACCCCCTGACCGGCCTGCCCCGCGCGGCCCTCATCCTGAAACAGGATGGGAAAGGCGGTCGAAAGGATGCGCAGCCCCTCCGCCTCAGACGCCTTCGCCGACAGTGTTGCGGCGGGATAGACCTTGCCGCCTTGTGGGACGAAGCGGCAGCGCACTCCCGGTTGCAGCAGCGCAGGCGGCTCCCGCGTGAGATCCCACATCGGCACCTCGGTCCGCCCGATGAGCTGCCAGCCCCCCGGCGTTTCCTTGGGATAGATGCCGCAGAACCGGCCAGCGAGTGCCACGGAGCCGCCCGGAATGCGCGTCCGGGGCGATTTTCGCCGAGGCAGGTCGAAGCGCGGATCCTCGCAGGTCATATAGGCAAAGCCCGGCGCGAAACCGCAGAAGGCGACCTGCCAGAGGGTCTCCTGATGGGCGGCGATCACCTCGGAGGTGGACAGGCCCATGAACGTGGCGACATCGGCGAGATCCTCTCCGTCATAGATGACCGGAAGTTCCACCATGTCGGTGGTGCGAAGCGCGGGCGGCGTGCCGGGAGCGGGCCTGCGGGCGAGAATCTCTCGTGCAACGCTCTTGTCCGCCATCACGCCCGGCGCGGTGCGGACCATCAGTGTCCGCGCGGCCGGAATGATCTCGACCACGCCGGGAAGCGGCCCCTCCCTCAACGCGTCAAAGAGCGCCAGCGCCTCGCCCAGATCGGCGAGTTCCACCAGCAGGCTCTGCGGCCCTACGGGAAGGAAGCGGATGTCATCCTGCATCTCAGGCCTGCCAATGCGTGTCGGGAATGTCGGTGATGAACATGTGCCCCGGCGCGTGGGTGATGGCGAACGGCGGCCGAGAGGCCATGACCGCCGCCTGTGGCGTCACGCCGCAGGCCCAGAACACCGGGATCTCACCTTCGCGGATATCCACAGCATCGCCGAAATCGGGGCGGGAGAGATCCGGGATGCCGATGGCCTCCGGTGCTCCGATATGGACGGGTGCCCCGTGAACAGCGGGTGTCCGCCCGGAGATCATCGCCGCTTCCGCCACGCGGCCCGCGGGAATCGGACGCATGGAGACAACCATCTTTCCATGCAGCCTGCCCGCCGGGCGGCAGTCCCGGTCGGTCAGGAACATCGGCACGTTGCGCCCCTGCGCGATATGGCGAACCTCGATCCCGGCCTGCTGCAGGGGTGTTTCGAAGGTGAACGAACAGCCGATGAGGAAGGTGACCAGATCGGGGTGTTCCGCCCAGGCCTGCGTGGCATCGGCGACCTCCTCGACAAGCTCACCATCCCGCCAGATACGGTAGAGCGGAATATCTGTTCGCAGGTCGGCATCCGGCGCGAGCGCCGTCCGGTGGCTGCCCGGATCGGTCACGTCGAGCACGGGGCAGGGCTTCGGGTTCCGTTGCGCGTAAAGCAGGAAATCCCACGCCCAGTCCTTCGGCAGGGAGATCATGTTGCACTGGGTGAACCCCGGCGCCATCCCTGCGGTGGGGAGCGGCGCGTTGCTCCGGCAGGCAAGCCGCGCGGCGCGGGCGATGGTGATATCGGGGATCATGCTTCGCCTCCGAAGGCTGCCACCTTGACCCCGTGCGCGAGCAGAACCTCGCGGATGCGGGCGGCCATGGCGACGGCGCCGGGACTGTCGCCGTGGACACATATGCTCTCCGCCTGCAGGGTCAGGGGTGAGCCGTCCACCGCTTCGATCACCCCCTCCGTCGCCAGCCGCAGCATCCGCTGGGCGATGGCTTCCGCATCATGGAGCACTGCGCCTGACTGCCGCCGCGAGACCAGCGTCCCCTCCGGCGTATAGGCGCGGTCGGCAAAGGCCTCGGCGACGGTGGCCAGCCCCGCCTCTCCGGCTTGCGCGAGGATCGGCGCCCCGGCGAGGCCCATCAGCACGAGCGATGGGTCCACCGCCTGTATCCCGGCGATCACGGCTGCGGCCTGCCGGCTGTCAGACGCGATGGTGTTGTAGAGGGCGCCATGGGGTTTGACATAGCTGACCCGCGTGCCTGCCGCGGCGCATAGGCCCTGAAGCGCACCGATCTGATAGATTACATCGGCTGTCAGTTCCTCCGATGTCACGTCCATGTTGCGGCGGCCGAAGCCCACCCGGTCCGGGTAGGAGACATGCGCGCCCACCGCCACGCCCCGCTCCGCCGCGCGGCGCACGGTCGCAAGGATCGTCGCCGGATCGCCCGCGTGAAAGCCGCAGGCGACGTTGGCGGAACTGACGATGTCCAGCATCGCCGCGTCATCCCCCATGGTCCAGGCGCCATAGCCCTCGCCCAGATCGCTGTTCAGGTCGATGCTCCGCATCTCGGTCCTCCGTTCTCAGTCCTGGGGCGCCTTTAAGGCGCCCCCTATGGTTACATTCCCAGGAAGGAAAAGATGGTGCCGATGGACATGAAGCCCATGTACCAGGTCAGCGCACAGACCACCGCGCTCAGGGTCAGAAGCACGCGGTTATAGACATGCCCCCCCATCAGGTCGGCCCGCGCAAAGCCCACATAGGTGAAGATCGTCAGGCCGATCGGCAGGATCAGACCGTTGAAGCCGCCCACGAAGATCAGGATGGCCGCGGGTGCCGCGCCCAGCGAGAGATAGACCGCCAGCGAAACCGCGATGAAGATCACTGTGGCGATGTTGCGCGCACGTTCATCCATATGCCGGAAGACCACGAGAAAGCTGACCGAGGTATAGGCCGCCCCGATGATGGAGGTAATGGCCGCCGCCCAGAAGATCATGCCGAAAATGCGCATCCCCCAGTCTCCCAGCACGGCGGCGAATGCCTGTGCGGCAGGGTTCGCAGCCATGCTCGACAGGTCCAGCGTAACGCCGGAAGCGACGACACCCAGAATGGCCAGGAACAGCACGAAACGCATGACCCCCGTCACCGCAATGCCCGTAAGCGATGCGCGGGTCACTGCGGCAAGGTTTTCCTCTCCCACCAGGCCCTTGTCGAGCAGGCGGTGCGCGCCCGAATAGGTGATGTAGCCGCCGACTGTGCCGCCAACGATGGTGGTGATGGTCGGAAAGTCGATGACGCTCGGCAGGACCATCTGGCGCACTGCCTCACCTACCGGGGGGGAGGATGCGAAAGCCACGGCCAGCGTCATCGCGATCATCAGCAGACCAAGGCCGATCAGCGCCCTGTCCAGCAGCGATCCCGCGCGTCTCGACAGAAAGATGCCGATGGCCAGAGCCGCCGAGATCGCGCCACCGATCTTCGGGTCCAGCCCGAACATCGCGTTCATCCCCAGCCCGGCCCCGGCGATATTGCCGATGTTGAAGGCAAGACCGCCGATGATGACCAGAATGGCCAGCAGATAGCCCGCGCCCGGAATGGCCGCATTCGCTGTGTCGGAAGCGTTCTTGCGGGTGAGTGCGGTGATCCGCCAGATATTCAGCTGCACCACGAAGTCGATCACGATCGAGGCCAGGATGGCAAAGGCGAAGGCGGCCCCCAGCTTTGCCGTGAAGGTTGCCGTCTGCGTGATGAAGCCCGGCCCGATGGCAGAGGTGGCCATCAGGAAGATCGCGGCCATGAAACCGCCGCGAGCGGTCGCTTTGGCGGCGGAGGGGAGGGGGTCTGCCATCGGAAATGCTCCTGCTGCTGCGCGCATAGCGCCTTTGGCTGTTCCTGCTTTTGTCGGACTTGATGGTCAAGTTTGTATTATCATATTGAATGAATCGTTGAACGATATACCACAATTTTACCTACGTTAATGATCATAATTTATGCGGAATCCAAATTATTGCTGAATGAACAAGCAGGCTGGGATTGTGGCAGGAGTGTTGGGTGCGGTGCGGTGTTGCGCTGACGCGCCGCTTTCGACATGATCGCCGCACGAGGGGATACAATCATGCAATCGACCTACCCGGCCGCAGAGCGGCTGCCCTCCCCCTCGCAGAGCCTTGTCGAACAGACGGCGGGGCGTCTTCGTGCGATGATCACCAGCGGCGAGATCGGGCCCGGCAGCCGTCTGTCCGAGGCGCGGCTCACGGCGGAATTCGACGTCTCGCGCAACACGCTCCGCGAAGGGTTCCGGCTGCTCACACGGGAGGGGTTGCTCCGCCATGAGCCGAACCGGGGTGTCTTTGTGGAAACACCGACCATGGCGACGATCCTCGACATATACAGGGTACGGCGCGCAATCGAAGTTCCTGCCATAGCCCACAGCTGGCCCCGCCACCGGGCGGTGGAGCGGATGCGCCTTGCGGTGGAGACAGCGGAGGACATGGCGCTCCGCCCTGACTGGCGTGCCGTGGGCAGCGCCAATATGGAGTTTCACGCCGCCATCGTCGCGCTGACCGACAGTCCGAGGCTCATGGCCTTTTATGCGCAGGTAGCGACGGAACTACGGCTGGCATTCGGCGTTCTGGACAGCCCCGAAATGCTCCATGCGCCCTACATCACGATGAATCGGGAGATCGTGAGGCTAGTAGAGGCCGGGGAGGCCCAGCGTGCGGCGGAGGCTCTGGATGCCTATCTGCTGAAATCGGAGCGCACTCTGCTCGAAGCCTTTGCCCGGCTGTAACTGGGTGCTGAAAAGGCCTCTGGGTCTGCGCCCGCGTGGAAATCGTCCTAAATCTGGAAGTTCCAGCCCGAAATCCATGCATTACTGGTGATTTCTGGCTGATTTCCAGAGCATGGGCACGACACTTCAGAGCTTTTTCAACAGCCTGCTAATGGTCAGCCCGCGCTTCCCGCCATGAGGCGGAGCGGGGTGTAGGTGATGACCGTCTCTCCTCGTTGGTTCACGATACGGTTCCGCGTGCGGACGAGGCCGCGGCCCGCCTTGCGCGTGGGGCGCACCTCGGTCACCTCGATCTCCACATGGATCGTGTCGCCCTCCAGCACTGGCCCTTCGACGTTGAGCTCCATGTGGAGGAAGGCCAGTCCTGTGCCCTGACCCGTCGCATTCAGCGTCAGCCCCTCGGCGATGGAATAAACCAGCGCAGCCGGGGCAGGTCGCCCGTCTATGGCGGCGTGAGCAGCACGGTATTCTGCATCCAGAAACAGAGACTCCAGCATTCCAACGGCGGTCACGAAGGTCACGATGTCCGTCTCGGTGATCGTCCGACCGAAGGTGCGGAACTGATCGCCCACCTGAAGTTCGTCCCAGTGGAAACCTTGGCCCAGCAGCTTCATCCGATACTCCTTTGTGGGGGTGGCAGGGGTTTGGGATCGCGCAGCCGGCGCGAATACCAGAAGGGGGAAACAGCGCCTATCACGCTGACGACAGAGAAAAGGAACGCCGCCCGGTAGCTTCCGGTCAGGTCGTGCAGGAATCCCGTCATCCATGCGCCAAGCGCCGAGCCGAAGGACATGGTCATGAAGATCGCGCCGAAGATGGAGCCGACGCTGCCCCGGGCGAAGATCCGGGTGGCGAGAGTGGAGATGACCGGGCCCCGGGCCCCCTGACTCACGCCGAAGGCCAGCACATAAACCAGTACGAGCAGCGGGCTGTGAACATAGGAAAAGCCCAGCAGGCCCAGAATGCCGATGAGCGTCGCGGTGAAGGAGAGCGTCACCGTGAAGCGGTAGCCCTTCCGCGAGGACAGCCAGCCCGCCCCCAGCACCCCGATGATCGACAGCATCCCCGATGTGCCGAAAGCCAGGGCCGCGTCCAGGGGCGGGTAGCCCTCGTCCACCAAAAAGGCGACGGTCTGCACCACCACGCTATAGGTGGAGCAGGCGGTGAAGAAGAAGCACTGGACCAGCAGCCAGAACTCCGGTGTGCGGAGCGCCGTACGGATGGTCCAGCCGTGACGCGGCACGGTGTCTTGCGGGGCAGGCGCCACTGTGCCGACCGCGTCCGGCGGCGGATCGAGACGGCTTGCCATCAGATGCTGATCCCCGCGTGCGATCCGCGCCCAGGGCAGAGCGAGCAGCAGGGGCAGCAGGCAGGTCAACCCTATGGCAAGCGCCTGATAGGCGGCCCGCCAGCCCGCGGTGTCGATGATGCTCTGCACAAGCGGCACGATCACCAGAATGCCCGACCCGAAGCCGGCGTAGGCAAAGGCGATGGCGAGGCTCAATCTCCGGTCGAACCAGCGCCCGATCAGCGCGGAGGCGGGCACGATGCCGAGGCAGGAGGCCGCAATTCCGCCGCAGATCCCGTGGAAGAGGTAAATCTGCCAGAGCGACTGCGCCATGGACGCGCCGGCCATGCCAAGGATGAGTGCCACCAGCCCCATTCCGTAGGTCCAGCGCGGCCCCCACCGGTCCAGCAGCGATCCGGAAACGGGAGAGGCTACGCCGGCCGCCAGCAGGTAAACCGAATAGACCCCGGTGAGGGTGGACCGGTGCCAGCCGAATTCCGCCTCCAGTGGGAGGATGAACACCATGAATGTGTCCACGACCCCGCGCGCAACGAAGTTGAACAGAAAGCCGGTAGTGACGACGATCCCCGCCATAATCGCGGGAGAAAAGGCGGGAGCCTCGCTGCGGGGGGTGTTGAAGGACAAGGGTCATCTCATGGCTGGGCGGCGGCCCGAACGCGCCGGGCGGCCGCAGTTTCCTTATCGTGCCGCACGGGCAGGGCCTTCAGCCTTGCATGGGGCTCATCCCGCTTCGATCCGTCCCGGACGCGCCCTGCGGCCGCATTCGGAAATCAGGGCGGAAATCCGGCTCTGCAGAGCTGCGGTTCCGCGTCTCCTTTGCGCGGAAGGTCTCCAACCGGACGTCACCGAAAGCACCCCTGCGCCAGCGAGCCGACCCGGCTGCACGGTGCTGGGTGCGATCGGACGCGCGCCGGCAGGCATGCAGCCAGACACGGCTCAATTGCTGGCGGCTTTCTGTTTTGCCAAGGCGTCGCGGAAAGCTTCCAGAATCTCCGTGCCCGGCTTGCCGCGGGCATCGAGCGTCTTGGCCCATTGCTCGCCGATGGTCGCCAGCTTGCCCTCCACCTGTGTCTTGTCGGCATCGGGGAGCGAGACGAAGGTCACGCCTGCATCCTCCATCTTCTTCTTGTCCTTCATGTCGAACTCCTCACCCATGGCGCAGGCGGAGTGGTTCACCTCCTCGCCCGCCTGGATCATCGCCTGCTGCACCTCGGGCGAGAGCTGCCGCCAGCGGTCCTCGCTGATGACATAGCTTGCCACGAAGGAGCCGAAGTTGATCCCCTCGGTGCCGTATTTCAGCTGGCTCTCCAGCCCGTAGGGCAGGACGCTGGAATGCGGGAAGAGGACGCCATCGATCGTGCCGCGGGACAGCGCCTCGCGTGTTTCGGGGGCGGGTATGCTGATCGGGGTCGCGCCCAGAAGCTCGACAGCCATCTCCTTGGTGCCGCCCGTGGTGCGCAGTTTCAGACCCTTGAAGCTGTCGGCGCCGGTGATCTCCTTCCGCGCGGTCATCACGTGATAGGGCGAGAGCACCATGACGAACAGCATCCGAACCTTGAGCGGCGCAAGCTCCGCCTGATCGAGCACACCGCCCGGCTGGGCAAGCGTCCAGTAGGCATTTGTCCCCACGCAGGAAGTATCGAAAGCTTCCGGCAGTTCGCCGACCGCGGAGAGCGGCAGCTTGTCGGCGATGTAGGACACGCCGACATAGCCGACATCCACCACGCCCGTCTGGGTGAGGGAGAGCAGGTCCTTTGACTTGCCCATCTGCTCGGCGGGATAGTAGTCGAACTTCACCTCGCCGTTCGTGAGTTCGGTGACGCGGTCCATCCAGACTTTTGTCATGCCCTCGGCGATGTAGTGACCGACAGGAAAGCTGTCGGCGAGCCGCAGTGTCTCCGCCCGTGCCATCGGGGCGGCGGCGGTCGCTACGGCCAGCGTTGCGGCGATCAGAGGGCGTTTGAAACGTTGTGTCATGGTTCTCCTCCCCGGGAAAACAGTTGCAGGAGCCGCCTCACATCGTGGAGGGCAGCCAGGTGACTAGGGCCGGAAACAGGGTCAGCAGGGCGATGACGAGAAGATGGGCCCAGACATGCGGCATCACTCCGCGGAACAGCTCGCCCAGCGGGCGCCGGGTATAGCGGGCGACGACGAACACGTTCATGCCCATCGGCGGCGTAACCATTCCGACCTCTGCGGTGACGACGACAATGACGCCGAACCAGATCGGATCGAAGCCGAGCTGCGTCACGACCGGCAGGATCACAGGAACCGTCAGGATCAGGATCGCGATCTGGTCCATGAAGAAGCCGAGGATGATATAGCCGATCAGGATCACGCACATGATGGCGAGCGGTGCCATCGGAAGGCCACCCACCCAGGCGCTGATGTCGTTGGTGACCCGCGACAGGGTAAAGAAGTAGCCGAACACATGCGCGCCGAGGATGATGAGCAGGATCATGCAGCTCGTATGCGCGGTGGAACGCAGCGCGTGGCACAGCCGGGGGAAGGTAAGCTGCCGCTCCCATATGGCGAGCAGCATGGCGACGAAGGCGCCAAGCCCCGCGGCCTCCGTGGGCGTGGCAAGGCCGCTGTAGATGGAGCCGGTCACCGCGAGGAACAGCACCAGCATCGGGCCAACCCGCTTCAGGCTGCGGACCTTCTCCACCATCGTATGCGCGCGCCCCTGCGGCGCGGCGGCGGGATCGAGTCTGACCAGAAGCGCTACGGTAAGGATGATCGCCAGCGTGACTATGATCCCGGGAATGACGCCGGCGATCAGCAGGTCGCCGATCGGCACATCGGCAATGATCCCATAGAGCACGAGCGCGATGGACGGCGGGATCAGCATGGCCAGCGTCCCGGAAATGGCGACCACGCCGCCCGCCAGCTTCGGATCGTAGCCTTGCTCGAGCATCGCGGGGAGCGAGGTGGATGCCAATGTCGCGGCCGCCGCGGTGGAGGAGCCGGAGATCGCACCGAACCCCGCACCGGCCAGCGCCGTCGCCATCGCGACACCGCCCCGGAGCCGGCCGACCCAGATCGTCGCGGCACGAAACAGATCGTTGGCAATGCCGGAGATGATGACGAACTCCGCCATCAGGATGAACATCGGGATGGTGATGATCTCATAGCTGTTCGCGGTGGACAGCGGCGAGGTGCGCAGGATCCCGGTCAGAAACGGCAACCCGCCCAGCATGTAAAGACCCGCCGCGCCGGACAGCAGCATTGCCAGCGCAACCGGGAGCCCGACGACGAGGAATACCACGAGGATCAGGAGAACGATGGAAACGGTCATTCGGCATGTTCTCCGTCGATTGCGGCGGTTTCGGGCGGAGGCGGCATGTCTGCGAGTTCGCGCCCCGTCAGCATGGAGGCCATGTGCATTACCGTCCGATGCAGACAGCGGAGGGTGAAAAATGCGGAACCGATGGCCACCATCAGATAAGCCGGCCAGGTGGGCCAGGGGACGGTGGCGCTGATCTGATCTCCCGCGGCGTAGCTTCCCTCGAACCGCAGCCAACCCTGCCAGGCGATCAGCGCCACCAGCAGTGCCGAAAATGCGTAGCCAACCGCCAATCCGAGATGCATGAACCAGCGCGGCAGCCGCGGGTTGAAGATGTCGATGGCGATATGGCTGTGGTGGGTCAGCGTATCGGGCAGTGCAAAGAAGAAAACACAGACCATCAGGTAGCTACCGATCAGGTCATAGGACCAGCCAAGCGGCTGAGACACGACGTATCGCATGGTCACGTCCGCAACCACGACGAGCATGATCGCGGCGATGGACAGCCCCGATAGGGCGACCAGCACCCGCTCCGCCCCTTTCAGGATGGCGTCCGGCCAGTCCGGTTTTGCCGTGCGTTCCATTCTGTTTCCTCACTCCCCAAGTGCCGCGAGAATTTTCTGCGCGGCGCGTTCGTGCGGCTTGTCCACCATCTTGCCGTCCAGCGTGACGACGCCCGCTTCCGGTGCTTCCTCGAAGGCGGCAATCACCCTGCGGGCCCAATCGGCCTCCGCCTCGGTCGGGCGGAAGGCTTGATTGACGATCTCCAGATGGCCGGGGTGGATCACCGCCTTGGCGGCAAAGCCATCGCGGCGGGCCGCGCGGGCCTCCTCCTCGACGAGAGCGAGGTCGCGCAGCTTGGTGCTCACCGTGTCTATGGCGGCGACCCCCGCCGAGGCTGCCGCCATCAGGCAGAGGTTGCGGGCAAGGCGGAAGGGTTCGGTAAAGACGCCATCGACCGCGTTCGTCGTGGCACCGAGCGATGCCGCCAGATCCTCCGCCCCCCACATCAGCCCGCGAAGGCGGGACGAGGCGCCGCGATAGCTGCCAAGCCCCATAACCGCCTCTGCCGTCTCGGTCGCGACGGCGATGATGCCCGTCGTGCCTTGCGCAAGGCGGCCCGACACCTCGAACGCATCGAGCCAGGTGGCGAGCCTTTCCACATCAGCCGCGCCGGCAGCTTTGGGAAGCACGATCCCCGCGGGGGCAAGCGGCATCACCGCGGCGAGATCCTCAAGCGTCAGGCCGGTGTCGAGCGCGTTCACCCGAACCCAGAGAGCGGGACCGGACGAACCCTCCTCCAGCATCGTGCGCACGATCTCCCGCGCGTCCGACTTGGCGGTGGCGGCCACCGAATCCTCAAGATCGAGGATCAGCACATCCGCCATGCTCGCCCGTGCCTTGGCGAATTTGCGCGGGCTGTCGCCCGGGACGAAAAGCAGGGACCGCATCAGGCCGCCTTCTTGCGCATCATCGCGCTCCGCCGGCAGGAGGCGACGAGATCCCCCCGCTGGTTGAAACAGCTGTGCTCGAATTCCACGATCCCCACATCGGGGCGGGAGCGGCTTGCCCGCGCCTCCAGCACCCGTGTTTCGGCACGGATGGTGTCTCCGTGAAATACCGGCTTCGGGAACTTGACATCCGTCATGCCAAGGTTGCCGACGGTCGTGCCCAGCGTGGTGTCCTGCACGGACAGGCCCACCATGATGGCAAGCGTCATCATGCTGTTGAACAGCCGCTGCCCCCATTCCGTGCCCTCGGAGAAATGCGCGTCGATATGCAGGGGTTGCGGATTCATTGTCATCAGACTGAACATGGTGTTGTCGGCCTCCGTCACCGTGCGGGTGAGTTCGTGGCGGAAGTGCCGTCCGGGTGTGAGGTCTTCAAAGTGCAGGCCGGGCATGGGATGCCTCCTTGTCATGCTGTGCCGCTTCCTCCCGCGCGGGGATCAGTGCGCCCGAGCGGCGAAGCGCTGCGATTTCGTCGGGGGACAGGCCCCAGTCGGCAAGAACCTGGTCTCCATCCGCGCCGCGTCTGCGCGGCGGTCCGGGGGGAGGGGGCTGGCTCGCAGAGAACCGGGGCGCAGGTACGGGATGCAGGGCGGAGCCGACAGCGATATGGCTCTGCCGCGCGCGGTTGTGCGGATGGTCGGGCGCTTCAGAGAGGCTCAGGACGGGGGCCACGCAGGCGTCGCTGCCTTCGAAAACGCGTTCCCAATGTGCGCGATCATGCTCGGCGAACCGGGCTGCGAGCCGCGCGCGGGCCTCCGGCCAGAAGGTGGGATCGTCCAGATCCGGGAAGGAGGCTGCGTCCAGACCCAGCCCCTGAAGCAGCACCGTGCGGAACTTCGGCTCGATGGCACCCACGGCGATGGCTCTTCCGTCCGCACAGGCATAGGTGGTGTAATAAGGTGCGCCGCCGTCAAGAACGTTTGTGCCCCGCGGCCCGTCATGCAGCCCCGCCGCCTGCAAGCCGGCGAGCGCGGTGGTCAACAGGGTCACGCCGTCCACCATCGCTGCATCCACGACCTGCCCCCGGCCGCTTGACTGCCGATGCTGGAGCGCGGCCAGAACACCGATCACGAGCATCAGCGTGCCGCCTGCGTAATCCGCCACGAGGTTCAGCGGCGGCACGGGCGCGCCGTCCTTAGGCCCGATCGCATCCAGAACGCCGGTGAGCGCGAGGTAGCAGATGTCATGCCCCGCCGTCCGGGCGAGTGGCCCCGCCTGTCCCCAGCCGGTGAGCCGCGCATAGATCAGTCGGGGATTTGCGGCCAGGCATGGCTCCGGGCCAAGCCCCAGCCGTTCCATCACGCCGGGCCGGAAGCCCTCGATCAGGCCATCGGCCCGCGCGATGAGCCGGAGCGCGCAGGCCCGCCCTTCCGGCTGGCGCAGATCGAGCGCGACGGATCGCCGCCCACGGGCCACGAAGTCGAATGCTTCCGGCCGCGGAACGCCCAGCCCGGAAGCTTCGGGACGGTCGATACGGATGACCTCCGCACCCAGATCCGACAGGATCATCGCGGCGAGCGGCCCGGGACCGATGCCCACCATCTCCACGAACCGGAGGCCATGCAGCGGCCCCTTGTCAGAGTGCATGTGCCCTCTCCTTCTGTTCGGACCAAGCCCGTTCCAGCACGTCCCGGAACCTCGGATCGGCAATCGCGATGAGGTGCGGGCCACGTGCCTCCGGCGGCACGCCCGCCAGATGGGCAGCGCCCCATTCCGTGACCACCACGCCCGCCGCCGCGTGGGGGAGCGAGACATGCGCGACCTCCGCCACGATCCGCGAACGACTGCCCCGCGCGGCGGTGGAGGGGAGCGCCACGATGGAGCGCCCCCCGGCAGAGGCACGGGCGGCCCGGGCGAAATCCGGTTGTCCGCCCAGTCCGGCCATCGGCCGGGCTGCGGCGCGTTCGAGGTTGATACGACCAAAGAGATCGACCTCAATCGCGGAGTTGATCGCGTGAAACCGGGACAGCCGCGCCAACACCTGCGCCGCATGGGTATAGCCAGTGGGCGCGAGGCGGAGCGCCGGGTTGCCGTCGGCAAAACGCGCGATCCGGCGGCTGCCCATCAGCACTCCCGCAACGCTGACACCTGCGTCCACCTCCTTGCGGGCGTTCGTGATGGCCCCCGCTTCCACCAGATCGGCCACGCCATCGATCATCGCGCCCGAATGCAGGCCGAGGTCGCGATGGCCCATCAGCGCGGCGGTGACAGCCTGCGGCAGGCGCCCGATGCCCAGCTGGATCACTGCCCCGTCCGGCACCAGCGCGGCAACGTGGCGGGCGACGGTCATCTCCGTCTCATCAGAGGAGCCGGGATGGAGTTCTGCCAGCGCGCCTTCGGCATCGACTGCCAGAAAAGGCACCTCCTCCGGCCAGAGCGTGCCGGGCGTGCGCGGGACATCGGTGCTGATTTCGGCCAGCACGACACGCGCGTGGCGCGCGGCGTCAATCAGGTGCAGATCGCCGATACCCAGATGATACCGGCCCCCCCGCGCGGGGGAAAGTCGGAGGAAGACCACATCCGCGGGGAGCGCGCCGGTGACGATGCGGTCAATGTAACCGGAATAGGGCAGTGTCAGGACATCGATACGCTCCGCCGGGAGCGCGGTCATCCGCCCCATGATACCGTAGCTTTCAAAGCGCAGCCGGCTTTCCGCGAGCAGCGCCTCTCCAGTGACCATGCCGACGCAGGCCGTCAGCCCTTCCAGGCGCAAGGACGCCGCGACCAAAGCCGCCGTCAGCGCCTGCGGCTCCCCCATTCCCTGGGGGATGAGCACGCGGTCGCCGGGCCGGAACATCCCTTCCGCCGTGTCGATGCCGATGGTCTGCTGTGCCATGGTCCTCCCCTCCCAAGGCGTGGTCCGTTCAGTAGGATTTTGGCAGGTCCAGCACCCGTTCGGCGATGAAGGACAGGGCGAGCTGCGGGCTCACCGGCGCGATCCGGGGCACGAATACCTCGCGCAGATAGCGTTCGACATGGAATTCCTTGGCGTAGCCGAAACCGCCATGAACCATGACCGCGGTTTCGCAGGCGTGAAATCCCGCCTCTCCCGCCAGATATTTGGCCGCGTTGGCAGCGGCTCCCGCAGGCAGACCCCGGTCATAGGCGGAGGCCGCGGAGAGCACCATCATCCATGCCGCCTCCAACTCCGCCCAGCATTTCGCCAGCGGATGCTGAATCGCCTGGTTCTGCCCGATGGGCCGGTTGAAGACGATGCGCTCGCGGGCATATTTCGACGCGCGCGAGAGGGCGAGCATCCCCAGTCCCACCGCCTCCGCGGCGATCAGGACACGCTCGGGGTTCATCCCGTGGAGGATGTATTCAAAGCCCCGGCCTTCCTCGCCGATCAGGTCCTCGGCGGGGATTTCGTAATCCTCGAAGAAGAGTTCGTTCGAATCCACCGCCTTGCGGCCCATCTTTTCGATCTCGGTGACGCGGATGCGGTCGCGGTCGAAGCGGGAGTAGAAAAGGCTCAGCCCGTGCGTCGGCTTCTTCACCTCTTCCAGCGGCGTGGTGCGGGCGAGCAACAGGATACGGTCGGCCTCCTGCGCGGTGGAGATCCAGACCTTCTGCCCGTTGACCACGTATCGGTCGCCCTTCTTCACGGCGCGCAACTTGAGTTGCGTGGTATTGAGGCCGGTGTTGGGCTCCGTCACAGCGAAACACGCCTTTTCCCGCCCCTCGGCCATCGGGCGGAGCATCCGCTGCTTCTGCTCCTCCGTGCCGAACACCGCGACAGGGTTCAGCCCGAAGATGTTGATATGAACGGCGGAAGCGCCCGACATGCCCGCGCCGGATTCGGCGATGGCGCGCATCATGATCGCGGCTTCGGTGATGCCCAGCCCCGCGCCGCCGTAAGCTTCGGGCGTGCAGATGCCCAGCCAGCCTTCCCGCGCGAGGGCGTCATAGAAATCGTGGGGGAAGCCGCCCTCCCTGTCCCGCTTGAGCCAGTAGGCATCGTCGAACCGCGAGCAGATGCCGGCGACGGAGGCGCGGATGGCCTCCTGTTCCTCAGTCAGTGCGAAATCCATTCCGTTTCCCCTCACGCGCGCCGCGCTGTCGGAGCGGGCGGGGCGCCGAATGCCCCCGCCTGCGCCATGGCGTCCATCTCGGCCGTGGTCATGCCGGCCTCCCGGAGTATTTCTGCCGTGTTCTCCCCCTGCCGCGGCGCGAGGCGCTCCGGCAGCGCGGGGGTGCGTGACCATTTCGCGGGCACGGCCATCTGGCGGATTTTCCCCTCGCTCGGGTGATCGACCATCTGGAAGAAGCCCGTGGCCGCCAGGTGCGGGTCGTTCAGCACGCCCTCGAAGTCATACATCGGCATGGCGGGCACATCGGCCTCCTCCAGCAACTCCATCCACTCCGCGGTGGTCCGCGTGAGGAACAATCGGGAGAGTTCGCCATAGACCTCGTCGATATGCGCCATGCGGGAGACGAAGTCGCGAAAGCGGGGGTCGGCCTCCGGCATCTCGGGCTGTCCGATTGCCGTGAAGAAGCGACGCCAATGACCGTCATTGTAGATCAGCGCGCAGATATAGCCGTCTTGTGTCTGATACGGGCGGCGGTCCGCGGAGAGTTGCCGCGCGTAGCCGCCTTTATCCAGCGGCGGTTCATAGGTCAGCCCTCCCATGTGGTCGGACAACACGAAGCTCACCATGGTTTCGAACATCGGCACATCGACCCGCTGGCCGCTGCCGGACCGATCACGTTCGATCAGCGATGCGAGAATGGCATTGGCCGCGACCAGCCCGACGATGCGATCCGCCATCGCCGTCGGCACGTAGCGGGGGTGCCCTTCGTTCACACGCGAAAAGAGATAGGGGATCGTCGCGGCCCCCTGGATCAGATCGTCGTAGGCCGGGCGCGCCGCGTAGGGGCCGTTCTGTGCGTAACCGAACATGCCCGCATAGACGATGCGCGGATTGATCGCAGCGACTTCCTCGTAGGACAGGCCCAGCCGCTCCATGGCCTTGGGCCGGACGTTGTAGACCAGCGCATCTGCATCCGCGCAGAGCCGAAGCAGTGCCTCCCGCCCCTCCGGCACCTTGAGGTCGAGTGTGATCGACCGTTTGGAGCGATTTGCATGGAGAAAGAGTGGCCCCATTCCGGCGTGGCGGGCCGGACCGATCTTGCGAACCAGATCCCCGTCCGGTGCCTCCACCTTCACCACATCCGCCCCGAAATCGCCAAGCATCTGGGTGGCGTATGGCCCCATCAGAACGGACGTCATGTCCACGATGCGGATTCCGTTCAACGGCCCCATTCAAAACCTCCCGGCAGAAAAGCGGACATCTCTCCCGAATATGTCCATATATGTGAACTATAAGATCACATTAATGGACTTAATTGCGATTCTCCTGCTGGTGTCAATGAATATTTGTGCTATGCCCATATTTAGGTATTATATGTCCATATATGTGGACAAACGTGAGGATTGATCATGGCCGTGAAGCAGGCTGCCAACGTGCTCGACCTGCTGGAATACTTCGCCGCGCATCAGCGGCCGGCGAGCCTTGCGGAGATCTCCGCCCGTTTCGGCTGGCCCCGGTCCAGCGCGTTCAACATCATTTCGACGTTGGTGGAGCGTGGTTTCCTGTATGAGCCGAAACCGCGCGGAGGCTATTATCCCACGCCGCGCTGGCTCGCGCTTGCGCAGGACGTCGCGGCTGCGGAGCCGATGCCGGAAGGGTTGCAGGAACTGCTCGCCGATCTTGCCGCGCAGACGCAGGAAACCGTCTGGATCGCCGCGCAGAGCGGGCAACAGGCGATCCTGATGTCGGTTATCCAATCGCGGCAGGCCATACGCTACATCGCAGAGCCGGGACGGAGGGTGCCGCTGCATGGGACGGCTTCCGGTCAGGCGATCATGTGCCAGTTGCCCCGCGCGCAGGTCACCGCGCTGCTGAAACGGGCAAGCTACACCCGCTACGGCTCCGGCACGCCCATGACGGCGGAGGAGGTGGAGGAAAGCATGGCCACCTCGCTTGCCCGGGGCTGGTTCCGCAGCGCCTCCGCCTTCAGCCAGGATCTGGGCGGGGTCTCCGTTCCCCTGCCGTTGGGTGGCCGAGCGTTCTCCGTCACGGTGGCGGGGCCGCTGTTTCGCATCTTCGACCGGATGGGTGAGATTGCGTTGATCATGCAGCGTGCCATCGAACGGCGGTTCGGTCCGGGCTACTTCGCGGACAATGTGCCGCAACTGCATCGCCTGCTGGATGAAGCGGGAATGGATTTGAGGGAGGGGGAGAAAGAATGACAGGACAGATACCGCCCGACGCGGGCAGGGCAGCGCGCCGCAGGAGCCGTGGCAGGGGCCGCACGTGAGTATTCCCCGCCTGTTCCCAAGGCTGGAGGGAGAAGCGCCGCGCCCGGACTTTCCGGGGGAAAGGGCGCTCCGCGCCGAGGTTCGCGCTTTCGTGGAGGAGGAAACCGCGCGGGGCACCATTCGCCCGGGTCGCCAGACATGGACGACATGGAGCCGCGATTTCTCCCGTCGCTGTGCGGAACGCGGCTATATCGGCATGACATGGCCGCGGGCCTATGGCGGACATGAACGCAGCCTCTACGAACGCTATGTGGTGTGCGAGGAACTGCTGGCGGCAGGCGCACCCCAGGGGGCGCACTGGATCGCCGACCGCCAGAGCGGGCCGCAGATCCTCAGAAACGGAAGCGAGGCGCTGAAGCGGCTGATCCTGCCGCAAATCGTTACCGGGGAATGTACGATCGGTATCGGCATGAGCGAGCCGGACAGCGGCTCGGACCTGTCCTCAATCCGAACGCGGGCGGAGCGCGTGGAGGGTGGCTGGCGCATTCACGGGCGCAAGGTCTGGACGACGAACGCCCAGCATGCGGACTATGTCATAGCGCTCTGCCGGACCTCGCCGCGGGGGGAGGATCGCTATGCCGGCCTGTCCCAGCTTGTCGTGCCGATGCAGGGCGAGGGGGTGGAAGTCCGCCCGCTTCGCGATCTGCGCGGAGAGGAGGAGCTGAACGAGATCACCTTCGATGGCAACTTCGTCCCCGAGGATCACCTTCTGGGGCCGGAGGGCTCGGGCTGGCGGCTTGTCAACGAAGAGCTGGCGTTCGAGAGGAGTGGGCCGGATCGCATCCTTTCCACCTTTGGTCTGCTCTCGGTTGTGGTGGATATGGCGGCGCAGGCACCAGACCGCATGGCAGAGGCGGAGATCGGGCGCGTCGTTGCGCGGATGAACGCGATTCGCCAGCTTTCGCTCCGTATCAACCGCCGTCTTGCCGCGGGCGAGGATGTCGGCGTACTGGCGCCGATCATGAAGGATATGGGCACGGCGCTCGAGCAGGAGATACCGGAACTCGCCCGCCGCCTCACCGATCTCCGGCCCGGAGAAGGCTCGGGCGGCGCAGCGCTTGCCACCGCGATCCTGAGCGCTCCGAGCTTCACGCTCCGGGGCGGCACACGAGAGATCCTGAGGGGCATCATTGCGAGGGGGCTTGGCCTGAGATGAACGAGATGACCGACATCGCCCGAATGATGGATGATACGCTGGATCGCCTGCTCACGCGCAGACTGGCCGGACTGGCCGGTGCGGAAGGCGAAGAGCATCTCCGGGCGGCATTGACGGAGGCGGGCTTGCCGCTGCTCCTGCGCGCGGAAGACGAGGGAGGACTGGGCGGCACGCTCGGCGATGCGGCGGTGGCCTGCTGGCGCCTTGGCTGGCATGCCGCGCCGGTCGATCCGGTTGCGCTGCTGGCCGGGGAGGAGGCGCGGCCCTTGCCCGGCGGCCTGTTCGGCGCAGATGAACCCCCTAAGGGAGAGGCTACTCGCGACGACGCGCTTCTCACCGTAGCCGCGATGACCGGCGCGATGGCGCGGGTTATGGAAATTGCGGTGGATTATGCCAATACCCGCCAGCAGTTTGGCCGCCCGCTCGGCAAATTTCAGGCGCTTCAGCATCTGCTGGCGGAAGCGGCCTCCGAACTCGCGCTGACGGAAGCAGCCTTGGCCGCGGCGCTGGAGGCGGCGGAGGCGGATGGCGAAGACACCCTCCCATGGCTGACGGCCAAGGCACAGGCGGGCCGGGCTGCAACCTTCATCGCTGCTGCTGCCCATCAGGTGATGGGCGCCATCGGCTTCACGGAGGAGCACCCGCTCCATCATTACACCCGTCGTCTTTGGCAATGGCGCGACGACAACGGGCGGCAGGCGGAGTGCGAGGCGCGGGTGGGTCGCGCGGCGCTCGCCGCACCCGGGGGCCTGTGGGCTTATCTGACTGATGAAAGGAGTGAGGCATGACACAGGCGGTTCTCATCGAGCGCGACGGACCCGTCGCCATCCTGACGCTTAACCGGCCCCAGACGCGGAACGCGCTGTCGGACGACGTGATCCGGGAACTGGAGGCGTTTCTGGCGGAGGCGAACGAAGACGACAGCCTTGGCTGCATCCTTCTGACCGGCGCGGGGGAGGCGTTCAGTTCCGGCGGAAACGTCAAGGAGATGCGGGACGGCTCTCATCCGATGTTCGCCGGAACTCCCGCAGAAATGCAGGAGGCCTACCGGCGCAACATTCAGGTGCTTCCCCGCCTGTTCGGCCAGTTGGACGTGCCTGCCATCGCTGCCGTGAACGGTCTGGCGATCGGTGCGGGAATGGATATCGCCACCATGTGCGACATCCGGCTGGCTTCGACGGAGGCGAGCTTCGCGGAGAGCTTCCTCCGGGTCGGGCTGATTTCCGGCGATGGCGGGGCATGGTATCTGCCGCGTGTCGTGGGCTATCCCCGTGCCGTCGAACTCGCTCTGACATGCCGGACCCTGAATGCTGCGGAGGCGCTGGACTGGGGTCTGGTTACCCATGTCCTGCCGCCGGAAGAACTGATGCCCGCAGCGCGGGAAATGGCGCACCGCATCGCCTCCTTCGCACCCCGGAGTGTCCGGCTCAACAAGCGGCTTATCCGGCAGTCGATGGGTCTTCCGCTGGAGACGGCCCTTGATCTGGCGGCCAGCTATCAGGCGATCATCCAGCACACACCTGATCACAGGGAGGCGCTGCTCGCCCTGCTCGAACGCCGCAAGCCGGTCTTTCAGGATTAGAGCCGTCGGCCATCCTATTCAGCGCGTATCCGGCGCGCTGGATAGGATCGGCGAGAGGCAAGCGGCCGGTCGGGTTCCGGGAACCGTCTCGGGCGATATATGACGGATCGGCTCGGCGGCTGCCTCAACGCCCATGCTCCGGCAAAAGCCTCCTGCCGAGCGGCGTTGGCGGCGGTCGTTCTCCTCCATCATTACCGCCAACTGTTCTGCCTCGGGCGGTGAATGTGGTGAGCACTACTCAACGTCTCGACGGACGTTGCGATTCACGAGGCTTCCGACCCGCATTGCCTCCCAAATCCGATGCCGGCGCCACTGCCCTGCGCGATGGCCAAGCGCCCAAGCGACCGGGTGAACGGCCCGACAGCCGCACGTCACTCCTTGCGGCTTCAATCCCGTGAGGATGGTGTTTCACACCCTGAACCGCTTGCGCCACCCCGAGCGGCCCGACGAAATGGCTGCCGATGATGCATCGCGTTCTTTGCATTTCAAAGCTGTAGCACCTTCGGAGGCCGTTGGATCCGGCGCCATGACGCCTCAAATCAGCCCCATTGTCCTGAAGGACGTCTCCGCGTGTTTGCCGATGATGAGGTGGTCGTGAACGGAGACGTCGATGGCCTCGCAGGCCGCGATGACACGTTCGGTCATCAGAACGTCGTCGTCGCTCGGCGTGGGGTCGCCCGAAGGATGGTTATGGACCAGAATGACGGCGCTTGCCGCCAGTTCGAGTGCGCGTTTCGCCACCTCCCGCGGATAGACCGGGACGTGTCCGATTGTCCCCTGTCCGAGCGCCTCATCGGCGATCACCGCGTTCTTGCGATCCAGAAAAAGAACGCGAAACTGCTCTGTCTCCCGATGCGCCATGCAGGTGCGGCAGTAGGTCACCAGAGCATCCCATGACGAAACGACCTCCCTCTGAAGGACGCGCGTCTGCGCCATGCGCTGCGCGAAGGCATCAACGAGGCGAAGTTGCAGCCAGACCCAGCGATCCGCCCCCTCCACCTGCATTATACGATGTTCTGAAGCGGCGATGACACCGTTAAGGTCACCAAAAGCGGCGAGAAGGCGTTTCGCCAGCGGCTTCACATCGATGCGCGGTATCGCGTTGAAGAGCAGCAGTTCCAACAGTTCATACTCAGGCATCCCTATCGGCCCGCCGTCAAGGAAGCGCGTGCGGAGGCGTTCGCGATGTCCCCAGTAATGGGGGCGCTGCGCGCCGGTCTCATCCCGGACCAGCCCTCCTCCTGCGGCAGCGTCAGGCTTCAGGCGATCGGTCATCCGGTAAGCGGGTGCGTACGGCTGCGCCCAAGCATCGGGCGGGGCGCTCCGGGCCTCCAGTTCCGCCAGACCCCGAAGCGCTTCCGCCGAGAAACCCGACTTCTGCTGGCCATCTTGCCTAAGGGCAGGAGTACCGTCGCGCTGACCCTCACGACGGCGGCGTCCGATCCACCACACCTTTCATTACTCCCCATGCTCTTGCGGAGAAGCTAGGGCGAGAAGGGTAAAAATAGTCTTAACAGGCGGCGGAAAGAGCACTCCGGGGCTGCCTCAAGGCAGAGATCGTCCTCACATTGTTGGAAACCGCCAACAGGTTTTGGCGGGTGAGCGGATCAACTGGCCTCCCACCCAAGCTTCGCCAGATGCCCGGCATTTTGCAGCAGCCCGCTAGTGCGATTGCCGTCGTCATTCCATGCTGGCTTCACGCCCCCAATACCGCTGCGTCGCCGCCTCCGCCAAGTCATCCAGTCCCGTGACACCCGGCCCTTCCTCCACCCCGGCCCGGTCGAGAAGCGCTTTCGCCCCGTCATTCAGCCCAATCGCCTTGAGGTGGGAAAATGCGTCCATGACAAACGCGACCGCTGCCCCGTTGCGCGACAGCTTCTTCGCGGCTTCCGGTGTAAGGACGAGCGCCACCGCATCGAACAACACGGAGGGCGACCCCGCGAGTTGCCCATCGGCCTTCATCTTGCCACCCTTGAGCGACAGGCCGCCCACTTTCGGCGCGACGGTAAAGGCCGTGCCGCCCGCACTCTCTACTGCCTTGATAACGCGTTCCAGCTCACCCTTATCGGAGCCTTCGTCGAACAAAACGCCGACGGTGCGCCCGTTGAGGGTCGCGGTCCAGTTTTTCTGGATCGAAAGCGCATCGGAGAGATCGAGGTCAACCGGCTCCCGCGCAGGGGTTGCGCGATCGGGGAGGTCCATGGCCAACCCCTCGGCCACTTGCGCCGCGAGCGCCTCATCGACATTCCGCAACAGGGAGAGCACACGCTTGCGCACATGCTCCAATTCCACCTTGGAGAGTTCAAACGTGAACGCGGAGGCGATATGGGACTGTTCGCTCTCGGTCTGGGACCGGAAGAACAGGCGGGCCTGGCTGAAATGGTCGCTGAAGCTTTCCGCCCGGATACGCAGTTTTGGCCCTTCGACCTGCTGCGGCGCGGTCCTGAAGCCGGACGCGGCGGCACGCGGGCCGGGATCCTCCCCTGCATCGGCCAGACTGTTGGGTTCGTAGTTGGAGCGGCCCTTCGGCACCATGGTCTGCATCATCCCGTCCCGCTGCATGTTCGCGAAGGGACATTTCGGCGCGTTGATCGGGATTTGGTGGAAATTCGTGGTGCCGAGCCGGGATTTTTGCGTGTCCAGATATGAGAAAAGCCGCCCCTGCAACAAGGGATCATCGGTGAAGTCTATCCCCGGCACCACGTTGGACGGCAGGAAAGCCGCCTGCTCATTTTCGGCGAAATGGTTGTCCGGGTTGCGGTCGAGCACCATGCGCCCGATGATCCGGAGCGGGATGACTTCCTCGGGGATGATCTTGGTCGGATCCAGGACGTCGAAGGGCAGCTTCTCCGCCGTCGCGGCATCGAAGGCCTGAATTCCGAATTCCCATTCCGGGAAATCGCCCGACGCGATGGCATTCCACAGATCGCGCCGGTGATAATCGTTGTCGGCCCCCTGCAACTTGGCCGATTCATCCCAGACAAGCGACTGCGTCCCCAGCTTCGGCCGCCAGTGGAACTTGACGAACGTCTCCTCGCCTGCTGCGTTCACCAGCTTGAATGTATGCACACCGAAACCCTGCATCATGCGCGGGCTACGCGGGATGGCGCGGTCCGACATTGCCCAGAGCACCATATGCATGCTCTCAGGCATCAGGGAGACGAAATCCCAGAATGTATCATGCGCGCTCGCGGCCTGAGGAAAGCCGCGGTCGGCCTCCATCTTCACGGAATGGATGAGATCGGGGAACTTGATCGCATCCTGAATGAAGAAGACCGGGATATTGTTGCCGACCAGATCCCAGTTGCCTTCTTCGGTATAAAATTTGACGGCAAACCCCCGGACATCCCGCGGTGTATCCACGGATCCCGCTCCGCCGGCGACTGTTGAAAACCGGGCGAATACGGGAATTCGATTCCCCTTTTCCGCAAATAGGCTCGCACGGCTCAGGTCTGGGATGGGATCGGTGCATTCGAAATAGCCGTGCGCCGCAGAGCCGCGGGCATGGACGATCCGCTCCGGGATCCGCTCGTGGTCGAAATGGAAGATTTTTTCCCGGAGAATGAAATCTTCCAGCAGGGTCGGCCCGCGATCCCCCGCACGGAGGCTGTTCTGATTGTCTGAAATCGGCGTCCCGTGATTGGTTGTAAGGACAGGGCTGCCCTCGGTGGCCATCTGCTGGGTTTCGCCCGCGTTGCCGCGCTCGCTATCGTAACCTTGCCGGGTCATGCCTGAGCCTCCTGACCGTGACGCTTCGCTGCTTCCCAACGTGGAACGGACAGGCGTGTTCCGCAGCTTTTCGGCGGGCAGGCGACGTGGTCTTAGAGTTCCGGGACGGCAAGCGGCCGCAGGTGACGCTTCTGCGCGGCGATGCGGAACGGTGCGTTCGGCGCCCCGTAGCCCTGATAGCCGCCCTGCCGCTGCACGATCTCGAAGAAAAGCTCGCCCACCTGACCGGTGCTGTAGAACTGGAAGAAGCAGCCCTGCCCATCCTCGTCATACATGATGTTCAGGCGTCGCAGCCGATCGACGAAGTCCGGCTTCAGGTCGAAGCGGGCGGCCAGATCGGCATAGTAATTCGCGCCGATGCCGAGAAAGGGGAACCCCCGCTCCGCCAGTTGCTCGGCTGTTGCAAAGATGTCGTCGGATGCGAAGGCGATGTGCTGTACCGAAGCGCCGAACGTGTCGTCGATGAACCGCCTCGCCAGCGTCCGCCGCGCTTCCGCACCGTTCAGCGTGATGCGTAGCGCGCCCGAGAGAATGGCCTGGCTGCGCACCAGCCCGTCCGGATCGACGACGTCGAGCATGGGCATGCGCTCCGCCTCGAACAATGTGCTGTAGAATAAAGACGCGCTCAGCATTTCCTCATAGGCCATCGTCTGGGCGATGTGATCGGTGTGGGTGATGCCGCTTCCCTGCGCGATGCCTGTCGGGATGAACTCCCGCTCCCATAGGCTTTGCAGTTCGGGGCCGTCATCGACAAAGCGCAGAACGGTGCCGCCCACGCCGCGGACCGCGGGCACGACAGGGTCTTCGGGCGAAAGCCGATCCCCATGCGGCTCCGCCATGAGGGCGACGGCGCGGGTGGCGGCGTCTGCGGCGTCCGGGACGCGAATGCCGATCTCCGACACGGCGGTACCATGCGTGACCCAGGAGCTGTAGTTGAACCCTTCTTTTCCGGTGTTGAGCACGATATTCACCCGGCCCTGCTGCCATCGCGTGACCGGTTTCGACCTGTGCCGACCGACCTGAGAAAAACCGGCACTGGTGAGAAAGCTGACGAGGGCAGGGAGCGTCGCCTCATCCGTCGCCATCTCGACATATTCGACCCCTTCGGGGCGGATGGGAGGGGGAAGCTGCTTATGCCCGGAGAGACGAAGATCGGGCTCTTCCCGGCTCACCTCGTCCATCAGCCCGATGAGGCTCCGCTTGCCGTCATTGGCGACAAGGCGGGGCAGGCCGGAGCGGAACTGATCGTTGAAAATCTCCAGACTGATCGGACCGGCATAGCCCGTCGCCATCACCGCGCGCATGAAGGCGGGGACGTCCAGATCGCCCTCGCCCGGCATGTTGCGGAAGTGACGCGACCAGTAGAGCAGATCCATCTCTATCCGGGGAGCATCTGCCAGTTGCACGAAGAAAATGCGGTCGCCCGGTATCTCGCGGATCGTTTCCGGGTCTATTCTTGGGCCGAGGGTGTGGAAGCTGTCGAGGATCAGCCCGATGTTCGGATGGTCGGCGCGGCGCACGATCTCCCACGCGTCCCGATGGTCCCGGACGAAGCGACCCCAGCAGAGTGCCTCATACCCAACGCGGATACCGCGTGCTGCGGCGATTTCGCCAAGCGCACGGAAGTCGCTGGCGGCCCGGTCCACCCCACCGAGTGCGGCGGGATGAACGGAGGAGCAGACGAGCATCAGATCGACGCCCAGTTCCGCCATGAGGTCGAATTTCCGCTCCGCCCTGGCAAAAGCGCGACGCCGCAGCGGATCCGGGAGCGTTTCAAAATCCCGGAACGGCTGGAACAGCATGATTTCCAACCCGTGATCGCGCACCATGCGGCCAACCTCTCGCGGGCTGAAATCGGAGGCGATGAAATCCTGCTCGAATATCTCGATCCCGTCGAAACCCGCGCTCGCGATGGCGCGCAGCTTTTCGGGAAGCATCCCCGCTATGGAAACGGTGGCAATGGCTGTTTTCATGGTCATTCCAGTCTTGTCCCGCTGCGATTATGGCGTCAGCGCTTCCATGTGGTCCATGGCGTGAGCCACGCCCGCGTTGATATGTGCCCGGAGGATGGCAACCGCCGCAGCGCTGTCATGGCGCAAGGCCGCATCGCGCAGCGCCCTGTGCTCCTGCCGGGACACTTCGGGGCGAAAGGTCAATGCGATCATCTGGTAGCGCAGATATTTGTCGAAGACCTCCGCGTGCGTCTGCATCAGCACTCGCGAGCCGCAAGCGGAGATAAGCGTCTGGTGAAAGGCCCAGTCGCTCCGGCGCCAAGCGGGGATGTCCTCCGCATCCCCCGCTTCCAGCCGTTCTTCATGCGCGTCGAGCTTGTGATGGGCGGAAAGCACCGCGGCCTCCCAGTCCAGCCCTCCCGTAGCGAAGGACCGGGCGAGGGCGTGTTCCTCCAGCAGCAGTCGCAACGCGGCAATTTCATGCAGACCGGCGCGGGAAATCGGCGCTACTTCAAAGCCGCGCTGCCCTTCCGCCAGCACGAAACCGTCTGATGCAAGGCGTGTCAGCGATTCGCGAAGGCTGCTGGTCCCCACATCGTAGGTTTCCCGCAGTGTCTCCAGCCGGAGCTTCCGACCCGGTGCCAGCCTGCCCATGATGATGTCGGACCTGAGCCGCGCATAGAGCGTGGGGTGGACGTCTTCCGTCATGCCGCATCTCCTCGCAGCAGGCCATGCTCAACCGTGTAGTCGATGCAGGCGCCGATATGCCGGGCAAGCAACTCCTGCGCTGCCGGCACGTCCCTGTCGAACGCGGCACGGAGCAGGGCGTGATGTTCCTCCGCCGCCACCGTGCCCCGGAACATCACCAGCAGCACCTGATAGCGCAGGAAGCGGTCGAATATTCGGTCATGAGTGACCAGCAGCTCCGCAGACCCGCATGCGGAAATCAGCGCCACATGAAATTCGCGGTCATATCGTTTCCATGTCTCGCTGACGGTATGATCCCCCTGCAACATCCGCTCCTCCATGCGGGAGAGCTTGTGATGCGCGGCCACGACCGACGCCTCCCACTCCAGATCACCATTGGCAAAGGATTGGGCGACCGCATGGCGCTCCAGCAGGAGACGCATTTCCGCGATGTCCCTCAGATCGGAGATGGAGATCGGCGCGACTTCGAACCCCCGCTGGTTCTCCGCGACAATCAGCCCCTCGGGCACGAGCCGCGTCAGTATCTCGCGCAATGTCGCTATGCTCACATCGTATCGCGCGCGCAATTGCTCCAGCCGGAGACGCCGTCCCGGCTCGAGCTTGCCGAAGATGATGTCGCTCCGCAGGCGGCGATAGGCGCTTTCCCCCGCGGTCTCTTCCCGGATTTCCGTGCCCATCCGTTCCTCCCGCAACATCAGTCAAAACATAAAATATCAGATGAAATGAAAATCTCTAGTTGAAAACGGAAATTTCCGATGACATCCTTGTTCGCAGGACGAAGCGCGGAGGGGGCGTTTCGCCATAAGGGAGGACACCATGACCGAAGTGACCCGGCGCGGCTTTGCCGCGCTCGGCGGGGCCATGCTTGCCACGCCATTTCTTGCACGTCTCGGCCACGCCGCCGAGCAAAGCCGCATTCGTTTTTCCGCCGTGTTCTCGGAGCAGGACATCCGGGCTGGAATGATGAAGCAGTTTGCCGAAGGCATCGGACCGGACTTCAAATACGAAGGCTTCTACGGCGGAACATTGTTCAAGCAGGGGACGGAGCTTGTCGCCCTCCAGCGCGGCAATCTGGAGATGTCGAACATCGCGCCGCAGGATGTCTCCAACCAGGTTCCGGCATGGTCCATTCTGACCTCCGGCTATCTGTTCCGCGATGCCGGCCACCTGCGCAGCTTCTTTGCCTCCGATGTCGGGACGGAGATGAAGGCGATGGCGGAAGGGCAGCTCGGCATCAAGATCCTTGGCCCCACCTTCTATGGCACGCGCCAAGTCGGGCTTCGCGGTACCCGCAAGATCGCCACACCCGCCGACATGGCCGGCGTGAAGCTGCGCATGCCGGGGGGCGAGGCGTGGCAATTCCTGGGGCAGGCGCTTGGTGCGAACCCGACCCCCATGGCCTATGCGGAGGTCTATACCGGCCTTCAGACCGGCGCGATCGACGGGCAGGACAATCCCCTGCCGAACGTGGACAACATGAAGTTCTATGAGGTGATGAACCAGATCGTCCTCACCTCGCATCTGGTCGCCTTCGACCTTCTGACCGTCTCTGGCCGGTTCTGGGAGAAGCTGACGGAAGAACAGCGCACCGCGTTTCAGACGGCGGCCGATCATGCCATCGGCTGGAGCACGGAGCAGCACGTCACGCGGGAGACGGAGCTTGCCAAGTCCTTCGCGGAAAGGGGACTCGACGTCTATGCGCCTGATCTGGCCGCCTTCCGCAGCCATGTTCAGAAGGCCTATCTGGAGTCCGATCTGGCCAAGGAATGGCCGTCCGGCATGATCGAGCGGATCGCCGCAGTCTGATGCGACCGGCGGCCCCCGGGCCGCCATTTCCATTCATCGGAGAATGCCCATGCCGACCCGGCTTCTTCCCTGGCTCCGGCGCCGTTGCGAAGACATCCTCGTCTTGATGCTCGCGACGATGTTCGTGGTCTTTCTCATTCAGATCGTTTCACGATATGTCCTCAACATGCCGATGGGCTGGACGCATGAAACCAGTGTCATCCTCTGGATCTGGCTCGTGCTTTTCGGGGCTTCCTTCGTCATCCGTGACAGGGAGGAGATGCGGTTCGACCTGATATACGGAGCGGCGAAGGACAGAACCCGGCGCTGGATGGCGGCGGCGACCTGCACGGCGCTGATCGCGATCTTCCTCCTGGCACTTCCCGCGACTTGGGATTACGTGACCTTCATGAAGGTGGAACGGACAGCCTATCTGCGGCTCCGCTTCGACTGGCTCTATTCCATCTACATCGTCTTCGTGATCGCCATGATCATCCGTCATTTGTGGATCGGCTGGAGGGCTGTCTTCGGACAGGCGCCGGAAGCCTATGATCCCACGACAGCGAGTTCCGGCGTATGACCCTTGCAAGCCCCTTTTCCCTCGCCATCACCATGATGACGGCGCTGGCGCTGCTCGGCCTGCCGATCGGCCTTTCGATGATCTGCGGCTCCGTTCTCTATCTCTGGATGTCGGGGATGGACATGGGCACGGCCGCGGAGCAGTTCCTGAACGGGATGTATTCGAACTACATCATCCTCGCCGTGCCGCTTTTCATCCTTGCCGCGGAAATCATGAATTCCGGCTCCATGACGGAGCGGCTGCTGCGGTTCTGCAACGTGCTGGTCGGCCATATGCGTGGCGGGCTGGCGCAGATCAACGTCGTGCAGAGCCTGATCTTTGCCGGCATGTCGGGTTCCGCCATCGCCGATGCCGCCGGATCGGGGCGCATGATGCAGAACATGATGACGAAGGAGGGCCGCTATACGCCGAGTTATGCGGCAGCACTGACCGCGGTCACCTCCGTCATCGGGCCGATCCTGCCGCCGTCCATTCCGATGGTCGTCTATGCGCTCGTCTCCGATGTCTCCATCGGCTACCTGTTCCTTGCGGGTGTGGTGCCCGGCCTGCTGATGACGGGAATGCAGATGTTCCAGGTCGCCTGGGATGCGAGGCGGCACAACTTCCCCGTGGAGCCGCGCGTTTCGCTTCGGGAGGTGCCGCGTGTCACCTGGCGGGCGCTTCCCACGCTGCTGATGCCGGTCATCCTGCTCGGCTGTATCTACACAGGTGTGACGACGCCAACCGAAGCCGCCGCGATCGCAGCCGCCTATGCGGTGCTAATCTCCGTGATCCTTTACCGCAGTCTGAGCTGGCGCGAGGGCTACAACGCCGTATTGGTCAGCGCCAAGACCTCCGCCTCCATCGGCATGATGATCGGCGGCGCGCTGGTGTTCAACTACGTAGTGACGGTTGAAAACATCCCCGAAACCCTTCGCGCGGTCCTGACGGGGTGGGAGCTGACACCCGTGCAGTTCCTGCTGCTGGTCAACGTGCTCCTGCTGCTGCTGGGCTGTGTGCTGGAGGGGACGGCGATCCTCCTCATCATCGTGCCGGTGTTCATTCCCGCGGCGCAGGCGCTCGGGATCGACCTTGTCCACTTCGGCGTGGTGGTGGTGGTCAACATCATGCTCGGGTTGGTAACCCCGCCCTATGGCCTGTTGCTGTTCATCATGACCAACATCTCCGGCTCACCCATGAAGGATATCATCCGCGATTGCCTGCCTTTCCTTGCGTGGATGGTGCTCTGCCTGGCGCTTATTACCTTCTTCCCCGACCTCGTGCTGTGGCTGCCGCGTCTCGCGGGCTACGCCGGCTGAACTGAGAGCTTCTCATGACCATCTGGATACTGAACGGACCCAACCTGAACCGACTCGGCAAGCGCGAGCCGGAGATCTATGGCCACACCACATTGGCGGAAGTGGAGACCTGGGCGCGGCAGGCGGCCGGAGACACACCCCTTCGGTTCCATCAGTCGAATGCCGAATACGAGATCATCGACTGGATTCATGAGGCGATCGACACGGGTGGGCGGGGGATCATCATCAATCCCGCCGGGCTCACCTTTACTTCCGTGCCGGTGATGGATGCGCTGAAGATGTTCTCCGGTCCAATCATCGAATTCCACATCTCCAACATTCACCGGCGCGAAGCGGTCTATCACCGGTCGCTGGTTTCTCCGGTTGCAACGGCCGTCGTGGCGGGGCTCGGCGCGCGCGGCTACGTCCATGCTGTCCACGCGATTGCAGAGATGATCGGGGGGGAAGCGCGATGACCACGCCGATCCGGGTAGGGCTGATCGGCGCCGGTATCGGGAAGTCCCGCACCCCCCGCCTGCATATGGCGGAGGCAGCCGCGCAGGGCTTCCGCCTCCGCTACGATCTCATCGATGTCGAGACGCAAACCAACCCCTCGCTGGAGAGCCTCATCGCCGAGGCGGAGGCGCAGGGTTTTGCCGGTCTCAACATCACTCATCCGTTCAAGCAGGCGGTGCTGCCGCTGCTGAACGAACTGTCTGTGGATGCTTCTGCTCTTGGCGCGGTCAACACAGTGGTGTTCGGAGAGCGAGGGCGGGTCGGTCACAACACCGACTGGTCGGGGTTTCTTGAGGGCTTTCGGCAGACGCTGCCCGATGTACCGCTCGCCACTGTCCTGCAACTCGGTGCCGGAGGCGCGGGCGCGGCGGTCGCCTATGCGGCGCAGGCGATGAACGTGGAGCGGCTTCTTCTTTCCGACATGGACATCGGACGGGCGGAGGCTCTGGCCGCTCGCATGAACGCCAGCGCCGGTCGCGCATATGTCCACGTGGTGAGCGACCTCTCGGCGGCGATGGAGGCTGCGGACGGGCTCATCAACACCACGCCGATGGGGATGGCGGCGCATCCCGGCCTGCCGCTGCCCGCCGACCTGCTCACATCGCGGCACTGGGTCGCGGATGTCGTGTACTTTCCGCTCGTCACCCCGCTGCTGGCCCTCGCGCGAGAGCGAGGCTGCCGCAGCGTGGATGGAAGCGGCATGGCGGTGTTTCAGGCGGTCGGCGCCTTCCGATTGTTCACCGGAAAAGAGGCCGATCCGTTGCGGATGCGCGAAACCTTTCAGGCCGCGACCCCCGTCACGGCCTGAGGGGTGTCCCGTCAGATCGTCGCGACGGGTGTCACAGGAGAGCCGACCGCGCCGGGCATGTAAAGCGGCGGCGCGGTGAGAAAGACCGCATGCCGCCCGCGCTCCTCCAGCGCGGCCGCCAGGTCGCGCAGGTACCACAGTTCGGCCAGAGGCAGGCCGATCTTGAACAGACAGTGATGGTGGAGGGGCAGCCGCAGGCAGCAATCCTCGCGATCGGCATGGGCATCTTCGACAGCGTAATTGTCGGCGGCGATGGCCGAGATGCGGCTTTCCGTGATCCAGTCGTGCAGTGTCTCGTCCGCACCGTCCAGAACCGCGCCCGTCCGCTCAAGCCGCGCCGGGTCCGGGCTGGCCTGCATGTCCAGGAGAGCCTCTGCAAAGCCGGTCCGCAGCAGAAGAATGTCACCTTCACGAATCACCACGCCCTGCGCCCGCATCGCGTCGTGGAGAGCGGCGCGACCCACGACGGTGCGGTCCATGCCGAAGTGGCGGACGAGATCAACCAGCACGCCACGTCCCTGCACCGGCGTCTTTGCCATCTCCGTGATCGACAGCCGCTCCGCAAAGGACGTGTTCGGTCCCCGTGCCTCCGGCCCCAGGATGTCCCGCCCGGCAAGATGCCCATTGTAGTAGCAGCGCTCGGCCACTCCATCCCCGTCGGCGTCGAACAGCGCGCCGACATGTGCAAGCGAGTCCCATTGGGTAGAGAACTGCATCGACATCAGAACCTGATCGTCGCTGATCACGTCCTGAAGCAGCGGATCGACATTGCTCAGGGGGAAATTGATATAGGGCGTTTCGCCCGAACAAGTCGGGGCGAGGCGCGGCGGTTTGCGGCGCGGGTTGAGGGAAATCGGCCCCGGCACATCCAGCGGCAGCGACAGACAATACGCCCGCCCCTCACGGATTTCCGCAGCGGCCTCCATCCGGCGCGCATCTGTAATGTAGTTCAGCGTTCCAAGCTGATCGTCGGGCCCGAAATCCCCCCAGTTGGATTTCTCCGGTCGATTCACCCACTCCGGCATAGTCACTCCTCCGTCTGACGATCCCTGATGGCCATCTGGCAGCGCGACCGCAAGGGGAATGACCCCTCTCGCCCCGGATCGCTTCCTCCACCCGGAAAGACATCTGAAACTTTCCCAAACATATATGTTGACATCATAACTGACAATGACTGATTAGCTTTGAGCATCATAGGAGAATCCTGGCGCCCCTATCCGGTGCCTGGGAGGAGGGAAAATTGACCGCAGTCGCCAACTTTTTCACGCGTATCGTCAATCGCTACATGCCGGACCCGCTGGTGGTGGCGATCATCCTTACCGGACTGACGCTCGTCTTTGCGATGATCTGGGAGGGAACGAATTTCGTCGATGCCACGCGCTACTGGGGCGACGGATTCTGGAACCTTCTGGCGTTCACCATGCAGATGACCGTCATCCTGCTTGCGGGCTACATCCTCGCCAAGACACCGTTGGTGGACCGGCTGATGGATCGGGTCGTCGCCGGCATCCACACACCTCAGGCAGCCGTCATCGCCGCCACGCTTTTCGGCGGAATCGGCAGCTGGCTCAACTGGGGTTTCGGTCTGGTGCTGGGCACGCTGATTGCCCAGAAGCTGGGCCAGAAGGTCAAGGGCCTGCACTACCCGCTGGTGATCGCGGCCGGTTACTCCGGCTTTGCCGTCTATGGCGTGGGGCTTTCGGGTTCGGTGCCATTGCTCATCAACACGCCCGGCCATTTCCTTGAAAGTTCGATCGGGCTGATCCCGCTCAGCGAGACGATCTTTTCCCCCTATCTCATCGTGATGAACCTCCTCATCATCGTCACGCTGCCGCTGTTCAATGCCATGCTGCATCCGAAAGCGGGCGAGAAGATCATCGAGGCGAAGCGCATCACCCCCACCGCGTCCGAGACATCGGATCAGCCGCAGAAATACGACACCCTCGCCGATCGGCTCAACAATTCCCCGGTGATCGGCATCGGCATGGGAGTGTTCGGTCTGATCTACGCCGTGCTCTACCTGCTCGATGGAGGCGGCATCACGCTGAACTTCGTGAACCTGCTGTTCCTGTTCCTCGGGATCGCGCTCTTCGTGACGCCCAACCGCTTTCTCGCCGCCGTGAATGACGGGGTGCGCGTCGTGGGGGGCATCATCATCCAGTATCCGTTCTATGCCGGTATTCTGGCAATTCTCGCCGGGTCGGGGCTGGTCGTGACCTTCTCCAACTGGTTCGTGTCCTTCTCCAGCGCAGAGACGCTGCCATTGTGGTCCTTCATCTCGGCGGGGCTCATCAACATCTTCGTGCCCTCGGGCGGCGGGCAGTGGGTCATTCAGGGCCCGGTGATGACAGAAGCCGCGCATCAGCTTGGCGCTTCCATCCCCGCAACAGCGCTCGCCGTGCAGATCGGTGATCAATGGACCAACATGGTGCAACCCTTCTGGCTTCTTCCCGCGCTGGCGATTTCCGGGCTGAAGCTCAAGGATATCATGGGCTACATGGTGCTGATCCTGTTCTATCTCGGTGTGATCTTCGGCGTCACCTGCGCTATCTGGGGTGTAATGGGGGCAGCTGCCTGATGCCGTGGATGGTAGAAACCTATGACAGGCCGGGCGCGGGGGATCTGCGCCTCCGCCTCCGGCCGGAACACCTCGCCTATCTGGAGGAGAACAAGGCTCTCCTCCTTGCCTGCGGAGCCAAGCTCGATGACGCGGGAGAGGCTGCGAGCGGCGGGGTCTATCTGCTGGATGTGGAAAGCCGCGACGCCGCAGAAGCCTTCATCGCCGCCGATCCCTTCTTTCGGGGCGGGCTGTTCGAGACCGTCTTCGTCACCCGCTGGCGCAAGGCCTATCTCGACGGACGGAACACATTGCAGGAGGGCTGACATGCTCTATCAGGTCGAAATGACGGTGAACATTCCCCAGGATATGGAGGAGGACACCGTGGCTGGCATCAAGGCGAAAGAGAAGGCCTATTCGCAGGATCTGCAGCGGCAGGGCATCTGGCGGCATATCTGGCGTGTCGCCGGAAGCTATGCGAATGTCAGCATCCTCGATTGCCGCGACAATGCCCATCTGCACGAGGTGCTGACGGCGCTGCCGCTCTATCCCTACATGGATATCTCGGTAACCCCGCTCTGCCGGCATCCCTCCTCCGTTCGGGAGGGGGATCTGTGACGGCGTTCGAACGCCGTGCTGCCGTCATAACCGGCGGAAGCGGGGGCATCGGCGCGGCAATCACCGCAAGGCTGAAGCGCGATGGTTTTCAGACCGTCGTCCTCGACATCACGGAGCCGGAAGCCGCCGTCGATGCCTTCGTTCGGGTGGACCTTTCCGATCTGGACGCGGCCCGTTCGGCGGCCGCGGATATCGCGAGCCGCTTTGCCGTCACCTGCCTTGTCAACAACGTGGGGGTGGTCATGCCCGCCCCGTTGGAAGCGGTGCAGGCAGAGGATATGGGGCGGCTGATGGACATCAACCTGCGCCCCTCCATCGTCTGCGCGCAGGCGTTCCTTCCGGGGATGAAAGCGGCGGGCGGCGGGCGCATCGTGATGAACACAAGCCGTGTGACGCTGGGCAAGGAGCTGCGCACGCTCTATTCCGCGACCAAGGGGGCGGCACAGTCCATGGCGCGGACATGGGCGCTGGAGCTCGGCCCGCATGGCATCACCGTCAACTGTGTTGCTCCGGGCCCGATCGGCACCGACGCCTTCTGGCGGAACAATCCCCCCGACGCGCCGCGAACGCAGGAGATCATCAATCATATCCCGGTCCGCCGTATCGGCACGGGGGAGGATGTGGCAAACGCCGTCTCCTTCTTCTGTGCGCCGGAGGCGGGGTTCGTCACCGGGCAGACCCTGTTCGTCTGTGGCGGTGTGACCGTCGGTTAGGTGAAAGGGGCCGCGGGGGCCCCTTTTCCTCAGGCCAGGTGCTTTCCCAGCAAGGCGGCGACTTCGGCAGGCTGCTCAACGCAGGGCAGATGTCCGGCGCGAGCGATTTCCACATAGGTCGCGTTCCGGATGCCCGCTGCCGTCGCCTTGACCAGGGCAGGCGGTGTTGAGGCGTCATCCGCCCCGGCGATCACCAGCGTGGGCTGGGCGATATGCGCGAGATCGGCGGTGTAGTCGGCATCCCGGATCGCCTCGCAGACCTGCGCATAGCCCTCGGCGGGTGTCCGCTCCAGCATGGTCCGCCACATGGCGAAATCCTCGGTCGTCTCATAGCCGGGAGCGAACCAGCGTTGCAGGATCGCGGCGCTGATGGAGGCGATACCATTGCTCCGCACCGCTTCGATCCGGGGATTCCAGATTTCCGGTGAGCCGATTTTCGCCGCGGTGTCCGACAACACGAGATGGCTCATGCCCTCCGCCCGCCGGAGGGCGAGCCGCTGCATGATCAGCCCTCCGACCGACAGACCGACGCCCGCGAAGCGCCGGATGTCATAGTGGTCGAGCAACGCTTCAGTATCATCCGCCATCGTCTCGATGGTCAGCACAGGGCGCGCCACGCTCAGCCCGTGGCCGCGCTTGTCCTGCCGCAACAGGCCCCAGCTTTCCGGAAGCAGGGCCACGACCCGGTCCCAGACGCGCAGATCGGTGCCAAGCGAATTCGCAAAGACGACCGTCGGCGCGTCGCCCTGCGGGGCGCGCCAGCCGTGGTGGATGCCATCGACAGCGGTGAAGATCTCTTGGCGCAAATCAGTCTCCTTCAGCGGGATCGCTCCCGTCCAGACAGGACAGGAGCAGGTGCAGCGGGCGGCTTTCGCTGTCCGCACGATAGACGAGCGAGATATTGGCGGTAACGCCGGTCTCCGTCAGCGGGCGGTAAACGACCCCGCTCATTTGGATGTTGCGGATGGCTTCGGGCACGATGGCCACGCCCAACCCCGCCGCCACAAGGCTTACGATGGAGGCAAACTGCGGCGAGCGTTGCACGATGTTCGGCGTGATCCCCGCCACAGCGCAAGCCGCGTGCATCGCCGCCGAAAAGCCCGTCTGCGGCGGAAGATGCGTGGCGACGAAAGGGTCGCGCGACAACGCGGCCAGCGCGACGAGTTTTTCCACCGCGAGGGGGTGGTCGGAGGGCAGGGCAATCCACAGGCTCTCCTCGCAGAGCGTCCTGCTGGCCACATTTTCCGGCATGTCGGGATAGGGCAACCGCACGATCCCCGCATCCAGATTTCCCGCGGCGATCTCCGGTATCTGCTGGTCGAGGTCCATGAGGCGCAGTGTCAGCACCGTTTCGGGCGCCCGCGCGCGGTAGTCACGGACAAGCTGCGTCAGCACGCCGTTGAAGGCCGCCGCGCCGATATAGCCAAGCGCCAGTTCCCCCATCATGCCGCGCCCGGCGCGAAGCGCGATGTCTTCCGCCCGCCGGGCCTGTCGCAGAACGGCGCGCGCTTCGGGCAGGATCAGCGCACCGGCCGGCGCGATGCGCACCCGTCGCCGGTTCCGATCGAACAGCACGGCGCCGACGACCTCTTCCATCTGCTGTAGTTGAAGCGTGAGCTGCGGCTGCGAGATGTTCAGCCGCACCGCCGCGTGACCAAAGTGCAGTTCCTCTGCCAGAACGACGAGAAGTTCGTAGTGTTTGAGCGTGAGCACGTATCATTCAGCCGCTGTTATCAGAAAGACAGATAACAAAATCCGCCGGAAGGGCAACGGCTTCTCGCCAAGCACATAGAGCAGGAGTGATACGGCCCTTATCCCTGCGTGATCGACCGGAGACTGCGAGCCACGTCCTGAAGCGCACGAAAAGCGGTGTATCGCCTGGTGTGAAGCGTCGCGATATCGCCGCGCGCTGGCCAGACCGTCTCTCCGGCAGAGGAAAGCCGCGACATGCCGTCCCGCATGTCGGTGACCAGACCGCCGGCCATGGCACCAAGGATGGCGGAGCCGAGCAGCACCGGTTCGTCGGATTTCGCCGAAAGCACCGGCAGGCCCGTCGTATCGGCAAGAAGCTGGCGCACGAGCGGCAGTTGACCGGCGCCGCCGGAGATCATGATCCGCTCCACATGCGCGCCGGCCTGCTCCTGCGTCTCGACGATCTGCCGCAATCCGTAGCCGATACCGCAAAGCCCCGCGACATAGAGCGCAGCGAGGCTGTCGATATCCCGCTCCATGCCCAGCCCGGCGATGACGGCGCGGGCATGGGGGTCGGCGAAGGGCGCGCGGTTTCCGAGGAACTCCGGCACCACATGAAGCCCGTCCGCCAGCAGCACCGCCTCGGGGAGGGAGGACGCCCGGTACGCAGCCCGTGTAGCAAGGAACGCGGGCAGGCTTTCTCCCTCCGCCCGCGCCATTTCGGCTGCTTCCTGCGTGGCGGGGTGGGAAGCGATGAGCTGTTCGATTGCGGCGCCCGCGGCTGACTGCCCGCCCTCGTTCAGCCACATGCCGGGCACCATCGCGGAAAAGTACGGGCCCCAGACACCGGGGACGAAAACGGGTTCCGCCGTGGTCGTCATGGTGCAGGAGGAAGTGCCGAACACATAGGCGAGATTGGCCACGGGATCGCCCTCGGCCCCGACGGTGCCTATGCCCCCCGCATGCGCGTCGATCAGGCCCGCGCCCACCGGCGTACCGGGAAGAAGGCCGAGTTCCGACGCAGCCCTCTCTGTCAGCCCCTCGCCAAGCGGCGTGCCCGGTTCGACGATCCGGGTGCCGATACGGGCAAACTGCTCATCGGCCAGTTGGCCCAATCCGATCTGGCGGAAATAGCTCGCATCCCAGCGGCCTTCGTGCGCGAGGTAGGTCCATTTGCAAGTGACCGTGCAGGTTGAGCGGGCAATATCCCCCGTCGCGCGCCATGTGAGAAAATCCGCCAGATCGAAGAACCCCCACGCGGCGTCGAACACCTCCGGCCGGTTCTCCCGCAGCCACAGGAGTTTCGGCGTTTCCATCTCCGGCGAGATGCGGCCGCCGACATAGGCGAGCACCGGATGGCCTTGGGCATTGATGCGCTCGGCCTGTCCGACGGCGCGGTGATCCATCCAGACGATGATGTCGCGGGCGGGGTCTTCCGAGGGGCCGACGGGCAGGGGGACGCCGCCTTCGCCCAGAACGACGAGCGAGCATGTGGCGTCGAACCCGACGCCCAGCACATCCTCCGGTCCAAGAGCGGCGCGCGCCATCGCCTCCCGCACCGCATGGCACACAGCAGACCAGATATCGGCGCTCGACTGCTCAACGATACCGCCCGGCTCCCGCCACAGCCGGATGGGGTGGCTCGCCGAAGCCAGTGCCTGCCCCGAAAGGTCGAAAAGTCCGGCCCGCGCGCTGCCCGTGCCGACATCGATGCCCAGAACCGCCTGCATCTCAGAGATCCACGCTGTTGGGCAGAATGACGAGATCGCGCACCACCACACCCCGCGGGCGTGTGAGCATGAAGACCACTGCCTCCGCCACTTCACTGGGCTGCATGAGGGAGCCGTTGGCCAGTGCCTCCTCCATCTTCGCCTTCGGCCAGTCATCCAGAAGGGCGGTGACGACCGGGCCGGGCAGAACGGCACCGACGCGGACCCCATGGGGGGCAACCTGACGGCGGGTCGTGTGGACGAACGCCTGAACGGCGAATTTGGAGGCAGTGTAGATGGGCTCCCACACCACCGGCACAACGCCGGCGACGGAAGACGTAAAGAGGATGTCACCGGTCTTCCGCTCGATCATATACGGCAGAACCGCGTGGACAGACCGGAAGGCGGCGTTGATGTTGAGGTTCAGCATCCGGTCCCAGGCATCCGGGTCGCCCTCGGCCACCGGACCGCCGATATAGGCCCCGGCATTGGCGTGAAAGATGTCGAGCGATCCCGCAAGGTCGAGGATGCGCGGGAGAAGGCCCGAGACCTGCGGACCGTCCTGCAGATCGACGGTAAGCGGCAGTGCTGCTGGCCCGATCTCGGCGCAGAGCGCCTTCAGCCGCTCCTCCGCCCGGTCGATCAGCACCACGGTCGCCCCTTCGGTCACCAGCGTCCGGGCGCATTCCAGCCCGATGCCAGAGGCCGCACCGGTGATTGCGGCCACCTTGCCGCTAAGCGGTTCCGCCATGTTTTCGTCCTTTTATGCGCGGCCGTGGCTGACGCGCGACTGCCGCGCGAGACTGTCCACGATAACCGCGATGGCCAGCACCCCGCCCGTGATCATGTAACGGAGCGAAGAGCTGAGGTTGAGAAGCGTCAGACCGTTGGAGATGGCCTGAATGACAATGATCCCCAGAAGGGCCGAATAGGCACTCCCCCGTCCGCCGAAGAGCGACGTGCCCCCGATCACCGCCGCCGCGATGGCGTTCAGGTTGACGTCGCCCGTGCCCGCCTGCTGGCTTGCCGAGGCGAGCCGCGCGGCGGAAAGCACACCCCCCAGCGCCGCCAGCGTGGAGCAGAGCACGAAAGCGGAAATGGTGATCCGCCGCACATCGATGCCCGCCCGCCGCGCGGCTTCCGAATTGCCCCCTGTCGCGAACATGGACCGGCCCCATTTCGTCCGGGTGAGCGCATAATCCATCACCACGACGAGAGCGACGAACAGCACGAACATGTAGGGGATGCCGCGCCCCTGATTGAGATACCATACTGCGAATTCGATCCCGATCGTCAGCGCCGCAGCCTTGAGGATCAGCACGCTGAGGCCGGGATAGGAGAGATTGGCCGCCGCGCGCCGCTGCATCGTCCTGAGGCCGAGCAGAAGCATTGCCGCACCCGGAAGCGCAGCCAGAATGTAGGAAAGCCAGTCCGGCATCACAAGGATCTGGCCGAAGCGCACCAGCGGTGACGCATAGGGCAGGTTGATCGACCCGCTCGGCCCCAGAATGTAGAGCTGCAACCCCAAGAGCGCCAGCAGCCCGGAGAGGGTGGAGACGAAGCTCGGCATCCCGAACCGGTTGAGCAACACGCCATAGACCAGACCCACCAGCGCCCCGAAGACCAGCGCCGCCAGAATGGCGAGCGGCAGCGCGACACCCATGTTCACCCAGAGGACGCCGACAATGGCGGAGGCCAGCCCGCTCATTGATCCCACCGACAGGTCGATCTGCCCCAGCATCAGGACCGCCACGATACCGAGCGAAATAAACCCGACCGTCGCACAGTCGAAGAGCAGGTTCACGAGGTTGTTGGGCGCCAGAAATACCGGGTTCAGCACGCTGAACACGGCCGAGATCACGATCAGACCGACAATGACCGGCAGCATGCCGAGATCACCTGAGCGCACCCGGTCGATGAAGCCGGTGAATGCGCCACCCAGCCCCTCGTCCCGGCGCAGACGGCTGTCGGAGCGGTCAAGACGTGCGGCATCGGCCTTGCGGTCGGGAAGGGTCATTGCTGAAGTTCCTGCTCCTTGCGGGCGCGTCGGCGAGAGACGGCATTCTCCGTCGCTCCGGTGATTGCGGCGATCAGTTCCGCATGCGGCACATCGGCATCAAAGGTGCCGCTGTTCCGCCCGAGCCTCAGCACGGCGATGCGATCGGCCACGGCGCGCACGTCTTCCATGTTATGGCTGATGATGATGACGCCAAGGCCCCGGTCCCGCACCCGCTCTATCAGGTTCAGCACCTCGGCCGTCTGCGCGACGCCAAGCGCTGCGGTCGGTTCATCGAGCATGATGATGCGCGGGTCGAGCAGGAGCGAGCGCGCGATGGCCACCGTCTGCCGCTGCCCGCCGGAAAGCGAGGCGATGGGCTCCCGGACCGAAGGGATCCGCGCGGCCAGTTCGCTCAGCAGCGTCCAGGCGCGCACCTCCATGGCCACCTCATCGAGCCGGAGGGGGGACAGCTCCTGCCCGAGGAAAAGGTTCGCCACCACATCGAGGTTCTCGCATAGCGCGAGATCCTGAAAAACGGTGGCGATGCCCATCTCCAGCGCCTTGCGCGGGTTGTCGAGCGTGACCGGCTTGCCCATGAACTCTATGGTGCCCGAACTGGGTTGATGGACGCCGGCCAGCACCTTGACCAACGTCGATTTTCCCGCGCCGTTGTCACCGACCAGCGCCACCACCTCTCCCGCCCGCACGTCGAGCGAAATGTCGGTGAGCGCAGAAACCGCGCCGAACTGCTTGGAAATCCCCTTGAGCCGCAGGATAGGCGTTTCGGTCGTGTCTCCGGGAATACTCCTGACGCTTTCGGGCGCGGCTGCCGCGCTGGCGCCGACTTGCTCCGCTGTCATATGGGGTCACCCTTCCTTGTAACCGCCCCCCTTCCCGTCACGGCGGGAAGGGGGGCGCGCCATCACTGGATACCGAGCTTCACGCAGGCCGCGGCATATTCGCCGGTGCAGACCTCTGAGGCCTTCTGGATACCCTTGTCGAAAATCTCTGCCTTGATGTTCTCCGCGGTCACCACGGCCGGAACGAAAAGCCGCGAGGGCGTGTCGTAAAGGGTGGCCTTCGCCTCCGGCTTCTCACCTTTCAGAAAAGCGGCGACGACCTCCGCTGCAGCCGCCGCGACGACCTCCGACGGTTTGGAGATGGTATTGTATTGATCTCCGGCGATGATGAGCTGCAACGCCGCGATCGTCGCGTCATTGCCGGTGACGGGGGGGACAGGGTTCACCCCGGCGGCCTTGAAGGCCGCGATGGCGCCGCCCGCCGTGCCGTCATTCGCCGCGACGACACCCTTGATGTCGGCGCCGAAGCGGGTGATCTGGCCCGCAGCCCATTCCTGCGCCTTGGGAGGCGCCCATTCGGGCGTATCGAATTCGGAAAGCGTCTTGTAGTCCGATGCCTGCAGCGCTGCATGAATACCGTCGCGGATCAGACCCGCCGCCGCGTCGGTGGGAGACCCGTTGATCTGAAGCACCCCGGCGCCCGACGGCACGCCCGCCGCTTTCATATGGTCAACGAGCGACTGCGCGATTGCCTGCCCAATCGCCTTGTTGTCGAAGGAGACGTAATAGTCGGCGGGCTTGTCCGGGATCGGGCGGTCATAGGCGATGACCTTGACGTCCTGGGACTGTGCAATTTCCACCAGCGCAGCGGCGGCGGCGCTGTCTACCGGGTCCAGCACGATGACTTTCGCGCCTTGCGTGATCACCGAGTTGAACTGCTGCTGCTGAAGCGCCGCGTTGCCGTTGGCGTTCTGGTAGATCACCGTGCAGCCCGCACAGAGCTTCGCCATCGCCGCTTTGAAGCCGGGGAAGTCGTGTTGCTCATAGCGGGTTGAGGCCTGATCCGGCATCAGGAAAGCAACGGTCGCATTGTCCTGTGCTAGGCCAGCCGTGCCCAGCGTGGCAACCGTAAGGCTCATGGCGACGCCTGCCGCAAGACGCGGAGCGAATGCGCCGGAAAAACGTGTGGATGTCATCTCTTTCCTCCCAGCGAGATGTCGTAGCCGTCCGGGCGTCGCGTATTGACCACGCGCCCGATTCTCCCAGCTACACCGATTGTGCAAATCCGCTCAATCGGTGTAGCATGATTGAAAAACATGATGCAGAATGTCAAGAGCATCCAGCGCAGAGCAAGTGGAGACCGTCGATGAAGGGAGCAGAGGGCGACAGCCTCCCCGCGGAAGAAACGGTCCAGCGACGGCGGCCCACGATCTATGATCTCGCCTCGCTCGCTGGCACCTCGCCGAGTGCGGTGAGCGCCGTGCTCAACGGCAGCTGGAAGAAGCGGCGGATCAGCGCGGGACTGGCCGACCGGATCAACCGCGTCGCGGAGGAGCAGGGCTATGCGGTGAACCGGCAGGCCAGCGCGCTCCGGTCCGCCCGCTCGGGCATCGTGGGCATGATCGTCCCGAAATACGACAACCGCTATTTCGGGGCGATTGCCGAACAATTCGAGGCCGGCGCACGGGAGCGGGGGCTGTTTCCCGTCATCACCTGCACCCAGCGCGACCCGGAACTGGAGCTGGAGGCCGCGCGGGAATTGTTGTCCTACCAGGTGGATTGTCTCGTCGCGACCGGGGCCACCGATCCTGACCGGATCGCCGAGCTCTGCGCTGCTTCCGGGGTGCGCACGCTCAATCTCGACCTGCCCGGACGGGCGGCGCCCTCGGTGGTTTCGGACAATTTCGGCGGTGCGCGCGATCTGTCACACCTCATCCTGACGCGCACGGAGACGGCCTTCGGGCGCAGAAAGCCGTTGATGTTTCTGGGTGGCAGGCGGACCGACCACAATACGCTCGAACGGATCCGGGGGTTTCGCGCCGCGCATGAGGCGGCTGGAATCCCCTTGCAGGAGGCGCATATCCTTCCCTGCGGTTATGCTGCCGACAAGGTGGAGCATGCTCTCGACGCGCTGGAAGGTCCACTGGCGGACGGTATCTTCGTCAATTCCACCATCGCGCTGGAAGGGGTCGTGCGGTGGCTGAAAAGGCGGCGGCTTGATCCCGAGGCCTGTCTTTTCGGCTGTTTCGACTGGGATCCCTTCGCCGCTCTGCTGACGGGCAACGTCGGCATGGTGCGTCAGGACGTGCCCGCCATGCTGACGGCGCTGTTCGCCCTGCTCGATGACCGGGCGAAAGCACCGCAGGCCAAAGGACAGATCGTCGTGCCCGTGCTGATGGAACCCGTCGGCTAGCTAGCTCAGATGCCGAGATATGCCTCGCGTATCCGCGGGTCCTCGATCAGCGCCTCCGCCGGACCCGAAATGGTGATACCGCCCGTTTCCATCACATAACCCCGATCCGCGATCTTCAGGGCGCCGAAGGCGTTCTGCTCTACCAGAAGCACCGTGACGCCCCTGTCCTTCAGCCCCTTCACTACCTCGAAGATCTGTTGCACGATGATCGGAGCCAATCCCATCGACGGCTCATCCAGCAGCAGGCAGGCCGGACGTCCCATCAGCGCGCGGGCCATGGCGAGCATCTGCTGCTGACCGCCCGACAGGCCGCCAGCGGCCAGATTGCGCTTCTCGCGCAGGATCGGGAACATGCCGAATGCATCCTGCATGTCCTTCTCCACCTGCTCGTCCGAATAGAGATAGGCACCGAGCCGCAGGTTCTCCTCCACCGTGAGGTTGGTGAAGATCTGCCGCCCCTCCGGCGATTGGGTCAGCCCCCGCGCGGGCCGCCGGTACGCGGGTACGGCGGTGATCTCCTCCCCCCGGAAAATGATCGAACCCGCGGTCACGGGCTGCACACCGGAAAGGCATCGCAGCAGGGTCGTCTTGCCCGCGCCATTCGCGCCAACCACCGTCACGATTTCACCCGCATCAACGTGGAGGTTCACGCCATGAAGCACCTCGATCCGCCCGTAGCGGGAGCGCAGCCCGTCAACCTTCAGCATGTTCGGCCCCCAGATAGGCGGCGATCACCGCAGGATTGCGGCTGACCGTGGCCGGATCGCCCTCGGCGATCTTTTCGCCATGGTCCAGCACGACGATATGGCTGGAGATCCGCATCACCATCTTCATGTCGTGTTCGACCAGCAATATGGCGACTCCTGATGCGGCCACAGCGGCGATGAGGTGGTCGATCTCCTCCGTCTCCACGGCATTGCATCCGGCCGCGGGTTCGTCGAGCAGCAGGATCTTGGGCTCCAATGCGAGGGCGCGGGCAATCTCCAACCGTTTGAGCGAGCCGTAGGACAGGCTGCCCGCCTCTCTCCCCGCCGCGCGGTCGAGACCGACGCGTGCGAGCAGGGCCATCGCACCTTCCTCCGCCTCCCGCGCGCGGCGACGTGCGGCGGGGAGCGCCAGCATATCCGCGAGCACTGTTCCCCTCTCCCGCAGGTGATAGCCGGTCACCGCATTTTCCAGCACGGTCATCGACTGGAAAATCTGCAGGTTCTGGAAGGTCCGGCTCATTCCGCGGCGCGCGAGCTGATGCGGCGCGAAGCCGGTTACATCCTCACCCGCCAACATGACCCGCCCCGAACCCGGCTGGTAAAGGCCCGATATCATGTTGAACAGCGTGGTCTTGCCCGCCCCGTTCGGTCCGATGACAGAGGCGATTTCTCCGGAGCGGACGGAAAAACTCACGTCGTTTACAGCTTTCAGCCCGCCAAAGGCGATGCCCAGCCCCTCCACCGAGAGAAGCGGATTACCGTCGCGCATCATTCCCTGTTCCTCCGCAGCTTGCGCAGGAGGGAGGGCAGCAACCCCTGCGGCAGGAAGATCATCACCAGAACCATGACCAGCCCCAGAACCATCTGCTCGTATTCGGCAAACACCGTCAGCACCTGCGGCAGCACCGTCAGAAGCGCGGTACCGAAAATCGCGCCCAGAACCGAACCGACGCCGCCAAGGACCGCCATCGTCACCATCTCTATCGAGTGCATGAAACCTGCGACATCAGGAGTGATGAACTTGTTCTGGAGCGCCAGAAGCGAACCGGAAACGGAGGCATAGACCGCAGAAATCACGAAGGCCTTGAGCTTCATCCGCGAGACGTCGATCCCAACGGTGCTCGCCGCGACCTCCGATCCATGGAGCGCCCGCAACGCCCGCCCCGTGGGGCTGTCATGCAGATTGAGCGCCAGCCACGCGCCGAGGATCATGCAAATGCCGCAGAAGAAATACCAGAACTCGCCATTCGACAGGTCGAGCCCCATGCCCTTCAGCATAGCCCGGAGGCCGAGTTCCGGCACTGCCATCCCATCCGGCCCGCCGGTAAGCGCGCGCTCATTGTTCAGCACCATGGAGACGAGAATGCCGAAGCCCAGCGTGGCGACCCCCAGATAGTAGCCCTTCAGCCGCAGGATCGGGCGTCCCACCAGGTAGGCGAGAGCAGCGGAAACCGCCGCGCCCAGAAGTATGGAAAGTGCGGGTGACAACCCCAGATGTACTGGTGCCAGCGCACAGGCATAGGCGCCGATCCCGGCGAAGCCGGCATGTCCAAGGCTGATCTGCCCGGCATAGCCGATCAGGATGACGATGCCCGTCACGGCGATAGCGTTCACGAACACCAGTTCCCCCACCCGGTAGTAGAAGCTGGAGGGAAACAGCAGCGGCGACAATGCAACGAGCGCGATCATCACCGACAGCGTGGCAGTTTTCGTATTGAACCTCATGGCATCAGACCCGTTCTGTCGATTTGCGCCCGAACAGCCCCTGCGGCCGGACGAAGAGAACGAGCAGGATCATCACGAAGGCCACCGCATCCTTGTACTGTGAGGAGAGGTAACCGGCGGTAAGCGCCTCTATCAGCCCGAGCAGGAAGCCGCCCACCAGCGCGCCCTTGGGATTGCCCATGCCGCCCAGCATCGCCGCGGCGAAACCTTTCAGCGCGAACCCGATCCCGACACTGTAGGCCGTGAGCGTGATCGGCGTCGCCAACACCCCGGCCAGCGCTCCGATGGCGGCGGACAGCGCAAAGGACAGGGTCATCACGAAGGTCGTGTTGATCCCCACCAATTGTGCTGCCAGCCGGTTGTTGGAGGTGGCGAGCACCGCGCGTCCCAGCAGCGTCCTGGTAAAGAACGCCCACAGCCCGACGAAGACCGCGATCGCGCCACCGATGACCCACAGGCTCTGCGGCAGGATCGTGGCCCCTCCGATGCGAAGCGGCGTATCGCCGGAAAACGCGGGAAAGCTGTGGATCTGCTTGTCGAAGACCACTTGCGCGCCGCCTTGTATGAAGATCGACACCCCGATGGTGATGATGATGACCGACACCACAGGCGCGCCGCGTGCCGGTTCGATGGCGAGCTTGTTGATCGCCACGCCCACCGCCGCTGTCACCAAGATGGCAGTCAGGGCGGCAAGCGGCAGAGGTACGCCCGCCGCGTGAGCGAACCACGTGATCATCCCGCCCAGCATGACGAATTCGCCCTGGGCGAAATTGACCACGTCGGAAGCGTTGTAGATGATCGTGAAACCGAGCGCGACGAGCGCGTAAACCGCGCCGACCGTCACACCGGAAAAGATGAACTGTAGGAATTCCGACACTTGGGCTGCTCCCGTGGGCGGTAACCTGAGGATCGCCCCGCCGTGGAGCAGGGCACTGGCTGTCGTCCGGGGGCCGGGATCTCTCGGCCGGCGCGATCCGGTCAGTCGACCGGAACCCAGTTGCCGTCCTTGATCTCCAGCATACGGAAGGCCGACAGATCGAGCCCGAGATGGTCCTCGGGGCCGAACGTGTAGATCCCGGTCGTCCCGGCAAGACCGGAGGTTGCCTCGATCGCATCGCGGATGTCGCCCGGATCCGTGGACCCGGCACGCTTGATCGCATCGGTGAGGATCAGGAAGGCATCATGGGCATAGCCGCCGAATGTGCCGACAGGGGTTCCGGTCGCCGCCTCATAGGCCACCTTGTAGCTGGTGACCGGCGCCTTCTGCGGATCCCCGTCGGCCAGCAGATCGGCGATGAGCAGCGCGGTCCCGGGCAGGCGGATCCCTTCGGCGGCTTCCGCGCCGGCCAGCTCGATGAAGCCCGCCGAGGCGACGCCATGCGACTGATAGAAGGGCAGACCGATTGCCAGCTGCTTGTAGTTCCGCGTCACGATGGACGGCCCCTGCCCGAAGCCGGGGTTCAGAACGGCCTGCACGCCGGGCGTGCCCTTGATCTTGGTCAATTGCGCGGTCATGTCGGAATCGCGGGGATCGTAGGTCTCGTCTGCCACGACTTCGATACCGTAATCGCCGACGACCGCTTTGCACTGGGCCTGCATGGACGCGCCGAACCCGTCCGTGCCGGAGATCATGCCGATCTTCGTATAGCCCTGCTTCTTCATATCCTCGAAGATCTTCTGGCAGGCCATGCGATCGGTATGGGGCGTCTTGAAGGTGAAAGGCTTGACCGGCTGAATGATGTCTATGGCCCCGGCGAGAGAGATGAACGGCACCTCCGCATCTTCCGCCACCGCAAGGATCGACATCGACGTGCCCGTGCTCGTTCCACCGATGATTGCCACGACCTCGTCATCCTCGATCAGCCGGGTCGCAAAGGTGCGGGCCTTGTTGGGGTCGCCGCCGTCATCATAGAGCACCAGCGTGATCGGCTCGCCGTCCAGCCCGCCCGCCGCATTCGCCTTTTCGACCAGCATGTGCAGTGTCTTGGCCTCGGGGTCGCCAAGAAAGGCGGCAGGTCCCGTCGCGGAGATACTGGCGCCGATCTTGATCTCCGCGGATGCACCGGATGGCAGCAGCGCCGCCACGCCAAGAGCCAGGCCAGCCAACGCGGTAGTGGTCATTGCCTTCTTCATCGGTCTCTCCTCCCAGAAACGTTATTGTCAGGTGATTATTTGCGGGGCGGCCGATTTTCCCGACCTCGGCACGACGGAACGGACGCGCGCGCAGGGACGTGTTGGCCGTTCGCTGTCGAACAGGTCAGTCATGGCAGGCCTCCCCAGGGCGTCTCCCTCGCCCTGCTTTATCATTGACCGACCGGTCGGTGTATGCAACATGATTCTTGGAGGGCCCGTCAGATATTGGGCCGGGAGACGAAAATGACATCGACAGTAGGCTTGGCAATGGCCGAAGGCGTCTTGACGCTGACCCTTAATCGTCCCGAAAAACTGAACTCCTTCAATGAGGAGATGCACACAGCGCTCCGTGCGGGGTTTCAGCGGGCCACGGACGATCCTGCGATTCGAGCGGTGCTGCTGACAGGTGCGGGCAGGGGGTTCTGTGCCGGGCAGGATCTGGGCGACCGGGATCCCCGCAAGTCCGAGGACGCCCCCGATCTCGGCGCGACACTGGAGACATGGTACAATCCGACCCTTCGCCTGATCCGCGCGCTGGAGAAACCAGTCGTCTGTGCGGTGAACGGGGTTGCTGCCGGGGCGGGCGCCAACATTGCGCTGGCCTGTGATATCGTGATCGCGGCCCGCTCGGCGAAGTTCATTCAGGCCTTCTCACGCATCGGCCTTGTCCCCGACGCGGGCGGAAGCTGGAGCCTCGCACGGATACTGGGTGAACCACGGGCAAAGGCGCTCGCCCTGACGGCAGAGCCGCTGATGGCGCAGACGGCGGCCGATTGGGGTCTCATCTGGCAGGCCGTCGACGATGCGGATCTCATGCCTGTCGCCACGACCCTTGCGAAGAGCCTGGCCGCAGGCCCGACGCTTGGCCTCGGCCTGACGAAGCGGCTCATTCAGGCCGCTGCGACCAATGACATGGATGCGCAGCTCGACCTTGAGCGCGATTGTCAGCGAGAGGCGGGGCGGAGCGCGGACTACGCCGAAGGCGTTACCGCCTTTCTGGAAAAACGCTCTCCGGTCTTCGTCGGAAAATGAGCTTTGACATGAAACCTGTCAGTCAGATGACCCCGGAAGAAGTGGCAAAGGCCTGCGCCGCCGCCATGTGGCAGGGCGATACGGCGAGCCAGGGGCTCGGCATGCAGCTTCGCCACGTGGCGCCCGGCGAGGCGACGATGACGATGACGGTGACCCCGGCCATGTCGAACGGCCACGGCAATTGCCACGGCGGCTTCATGTTCGCCCTCGCCGACAGCACCTTTGCCTTCGCCTGCAACAGCTACAATCAGGCCGTTGTCGCCCAGCACTGCTCCATCACCTACATCGCGCCCGGTCAGGTGGGCGATGTGCTCACGGCGGAAGCGCGCGAGGTCTCGCGCCGCGGCCGGTCGGGCATCTACGACATTCGCATCACCAATCAGCGCGGCGAGCATATTGCTGAGTTCCGCGGCCATTCCCGCAGCGTGAAAGGCACACACCTGCCCGTCGAAGACTGACGGGAGTCCGCTGCGTTCAGACACTCCAAGGGAGGAGCACCATGGAAGACCTGACCCCTCGCAAAGAGGATCTGGACCCGATCGAAACCGCCTCGCGGGATGAGATCGAGGCCCTTCAGTTCGATCGCATGAAGCGGTCGCTGGCTCATGCCTACGCGAACTCGGCCTTTTACCGCCGCCGGTTCGATGAGGCAGGCGCGCACCCGGATGATCTGCATTCGCTGAAGGATCTGGCGAAATTCCCGTTCACGGTGAAGCAGGAGCTCCGCGATACTTATCCCTTCGGGATGTTCGCGGTCCCGCGGGAGAAGCTCGCCCGGATACACGGCTCGTCCGGCACGACCGGCAAACCCACCGTGGTGGGGTACACGCAAAACGACATCGACGTCTGGGCGGGGCTGATCGCGCGGTCCATCCGTGCGGGCGGCGGGCGGCCGGGTGACATCCTGCACAACGCCTATGGTTACGGCCTGTTCACCGGCGGGCTCGGCGCGCATTACGGCGCGGAGAAGCTGGGCTGCACCGTCGTTCCCATGTCGGGCGGCATGACCGAGCGTCAGGTCACGCTCATCAACGACTTCGAGCCGCGCGTCATCATGGTAACGCCGAGCTACATGCTCTCCATCCTGGACGAGTTCCGCAGGCAGGGTGTCGATCCGCGCAAATCCTCCCTCGCCGTCGGCATCTTCGGCGCGGAACCGTGGACGAACGCCATGCGGAAGGAGATCGAGGATGCCTTCGACATGCATGCCGTGGACATCTATGGCCTGTCGGAGATCATGGGTCCTGGTGTGGCCATGGAATGTGTCGAGACGAAAGATGGGCTGCATTTCTGGGAAGACCATTTCTATCCCGAGATCATCGACCCCGTTACCGGCGCGCCGCTGCCGGACGGCGAAATGGGTGAACTCGTCATCACCACGCTGACCAAGGAGGGGTTGCCCATGGTGCGGTATCGCACGCGCGACCTCACCCGGCTTCTCCCCGGTACGGCGCGGAGCATGCGGCGGATCGAGAAGATCACCGGGCGCTCGGACGACATGATCATTCTGCGCGGGGTCAACGTCTTTCCGACGCAGATCGAGGAGCAGGTGCTGAAATGCCGGGGGCTTGCGCCGCATTTTCAGATCGAACTCACCCGATCCGGCCGGATGGACAATCTTACGGTACATGTGGAATGCATGCCTGATCACGCGGCAGAAGACGCGCGCACGAAATCCGCCAGGGAGCTTGCGCATCACATCAAGTCGATCGTCGGTGTCTCCACCCGGATCGAAGTGCATGACTGCGAGGGTATCTCCCGCTCCGAGGGCAAGGCGAAGCGGGTCATCGACAACCGGCCGAAAAGCTGAAATCAGTCCGCCGACGCTGGGTCGGCGGACTGCTCCGCCTCAGGGCGATGTCAGGAGGGGCGACCCATGGCGCGAACGCGGGCGCAGGATTTTGAGGAAAAGCGGCGCGTGATCCTTGATTGCGCGGCGCAGGTCTTTGCCGAACAAGGCATGGACAAAGCTTCCATGTCTCAGATAGCGGCTCAGGCGCAGGTATCCAAGGCGCTTCTCTATCATTACTATCCGGGCAAGGACGCGCTGATCTTTGCCATCATTGTCACGCATCTGACGGAGCTGGACAGCGTCGTGGCAGAGGCGGACGACCCTGCACTCTCTCCCGATCAACGTCTCCGCCAGCTTGTCGGTTCAGTGCTGGAAGCCTATCGCGGTGCAGATAACGAACACAAGGTGCAGCTCAATGCTGCCTCCACCCTCTCCGAAGCGCAACGAGAGGAAATTCTCATGATCGAACGCCGTATCGTCCGCCGTTTCTCCACCGTCCTCGACCAGTTGAACCCGGAGCTGAAGGACAGGGAAAGACCGCTGCTCACGCCGGTCACAATGTCGCTCTTCGGCATGATGAACTGGATGTACATGTGGTTCCGCGAGGGGGGACGTATCAGCCGCGAGGATTACGCCGACGTGGCGACGACGCTGATCCTTGAAGGGATCCGCGCCGTCCGCTGACAGCCTGTAGAAGGAAGGGCGGGTTCGTCGCCGGACCCTATCCTCTCACTCCGCCGCGTGCGCGGCCGCCATCGGCCAGCTTTTCGCCACCATGGTCAGCACGTCATACTGCGCGACGACCTCTCCCTTCTGGTTGGTGACGCGGCAGTCCCAGCGCACCTCGCCGTGGTCGGCATTGGCGCGCGGATTGATCTCCTTGCATGTCAGACGGACCTGAAGCGTATCGCCAAAATAGACCGGCGTCAGGAAACGGAGGTTGTCCACACCGTAATTGGCAAGGACAGGCCCGGGATTCGGCTCCACGAACAGCCCGGCGGCGAACGAGGCGATAAGATAGCCATGCGCCACCCGGCCATCGAAGAACGGGTTCGCCTTCGCCGCGGCCTCATCCATGTGGGCATAGAACGTATCGCCGGTGAAATCGGCGAAATGCTCCACATCCTCCTGGGTCACCTGCCGGGCAGCGGTGATGAGCTGGTCGCCGATCTGCAGGTCTTCCAGAGACTTGCGGAAGGGATGGATATCGCTCCGCACCTCCGCCCCATCCATCCAGCGCCCGGTGACGACGGAGAGAAGACGGGGCGTCCCCTGCACGGCGGTGCGCTGCATGTAATGCTTCACGCCCCGCATCCCGCCCATTTCCTCGCCACCCCCCGCGCGGCCCGGGCCGCCATGCACCAGCGGCGCGAGCGGCGATCCATGGCCGGTGGAGGTCTTGGCGGAGGCGCGGTTGCCGATGAGGATCCGTCCGTGGAACGGGGCAGCTTCCACAACCGCTGCTTCCGCGACGCGGGGGTCGTCGGTAAAGACGGAAGCGACCAGCGATCCCTTGCCCATGCGGGTAAGGGCCAGCGCCTCGTCCAGATCGTCGTATGGCATGACGGTGGAGACCGGGCCGAATGCCTCGACCTCATGCACCGCAGCGGCGCTGAAGGGCTGGGCTGCATGCAGCAGGACAGGGTTGAGGAAGGCTCCCCTGTCCGCATCGCCCGTTGCCAGCGTGACGGTGTCGGGATCGCCTGCGACGATTTCCGCCACCTTGGAAAGTTCCGCGATCCGGGCGCGCACTTCCTCTCGCTGGGCGAGGCTGGCAAGCGCGCCCATGCGGGTGGCTTCGTCCTCCGGCAGACCGGGCGGCGTCTTGGCGAGCCGCGACCGCAGCGCGTCCACAAGCGCCTCCACCTGACTGCGGGGAGCGATGACCCGCCGGATGGCGGTACATTTCTGCCCCGCCTTGGACGTCATCTCCCGTGCGACCTCTTTCACGAACAGGTCGAACTCCGGCGTGCCCGCGACCGCGTCCGGCCCGAGGACGGAGGCGTTCAGGCTGTCGGCCTCCATGGTGAAGCGCGTGGAATTGCCCACGATGGAGGGATGGGCGCGGAGCGATTGGCCCGTCGCAGCCGATCCGGTGAAGGTCACGACATCCTGCCCGGTCACGTGATCGAGCATATCACCCACCGAGCCGCAGATGAGCTGAAGCGCGCCCTCCGGCAGAAGACCCGTCTCCACGATGCGGCGCACGACAAGTTCCGTGAGATAGGCCGTCTGGCTTGCCGGTTTCACCACGCAGGGCATGCCCGCGATGAGGCTGGGTGCGATCTTTTCCAACATCCCCCAGACGGGAAAGTTGTAAGCGTTGATATGCACCGCGACGCCCTGAAGGGGGGTCAGGATATGCTGGGCGACAAAGCTGCCGTCGCGGGAAAGCCCTTCCACGTCGCCCTCGGTGAGCACGCGGGCATTGGGGAGTTCACGGCGCGCCTTCGAGGCATAGGTCAGCATCGTGCCGATGCCGCCTTCGATATCCACCCATCCATCGGCACGGGTCGCGCCGGTGCGGAAGCTCTCGGTGTAGAACTCCTCCTTCCGCTCCATCAGCGCCATCCCCAACGCACGGAGCATCAGGGCGCGGTCATGGAAGCTCATGGCGCGCAGCCTTGCGCCTGCCTTCCGTCCGTGGTCGAGCACATCGGCAAAGTCGATCCCGGTGGAGTCGATGGTCGCGACCTCCGCCCCGGTGGCTGCATCAAGCAAGGTGGCGCCCGTCTTCTGACCCGGCGCCCATGCGCCGCAGACATAGCTTTCGAGACGGCGCGGGGGCTGGACGGTTGCGGTCATTGGGGTTCCTCAAACGTGGTCTGACAGCGGGTCATCCCCGCACGGGATTACAGGCCGAGATCGGCCAGATGTTGCTTGCTGCACTGCTCCCAGCGGGCGCGCAGCTCCTCATTCGTCTCATGCCGGAGGCCGAAGCGCTGCAATGTCGCGAACCGGTCCGATCCGGCCACTCCGAAGCCCGCTCCGACCCGGGGCCACCAGTAATCCACCGCGACACGCACACCTTCCCGGTCGGAAAGCACGAGCTGCGCAAGGCCCTCCGATCCGAGTTCCCGATGCCGCTTCTCACGCGGGGCGATGGCGCGGAACACCTCGGCCAGCGGCGCATAGGAGAGCCGGGTCAACTCGCCCATCTGGACACCCGTCGCCAAGCCCTGCAACACGTTCATCACCACGGCATCCGTCCAGCCGGTGATCGGATAGTGAAAAACCGAAAGGCGCATATCGCCTTCCTGTCGCGCTTGGCCCAGATCCGCATCGCGCGGCAGACGGGCGGCCCAGTCATGGGTCGTCTCGTAGCGGGCCGCATCGGCGCCGAAGCTGGCCATCACCGCCAGCACCCGCTCCGCATGGTCCGCCTTCTCCAACGTGATGCGGCTTGCGGCGATCCGTGCCTTGATGCCGGGCGCATGATTGATCGACGCAGCGAATCCGGCGGAGGCTGCAAGCTCGCTGTCCACGAAAGAGGACATCAAACGCAGAAGCTCTCCCCGGTAGCGGGCGGGCACGTTGTCAGGTGTCGTCAGCACTCCGCCCTGTGCGAGATACTCTTCTACGGACATCGCATCATTCATCATAGGTCACCACGACGCGGTCGCTGAGCGGCATGGCCTGGCAGGAAAGGACATAGCCCGCGCGGACCTCATAATCCTCCAGCGCATGGTTCACCGCCATTTCCACCTCGCCCTCCAGCACCTTGCAGCGGCAGGTGGAGCATACACCCGCCTTGCAGGCATAGGGCGCGTCCATCTGGGCCGCGATCGCCGCATCGAGGATCGACTGCCCCTGCCGCGGCATCTCGAAGGTCCGGGTCGCCCCGTCGAGCGTCACCGTCGCCTGCGTGCCGGCACCGGGGTTGACCGCCCCGCGTGACACCGCACGGGCCTTGGCCCGGCCCGGTTGTCCGCTGGCGAAAAGCTCGAACTTGATCTGGTCGTCCCGCAGCCCCTGAGCGCGCAGGCTCTCCGCAATGGCCAGCATCATCGGCTCCGGCCCGCAGATGAAGGCGGTGTCTATTGAATCCGCATCAAGCCAGTGGGTGAACAGCCCGCGCATCTTCTCCGCGTCGATCCGGCCGGTGAACAGGTCGATCTCCTGTCCCTCCTGCTCCAGCACATGGATGATGGACAGCCGCCCGAGATAGAGGTTCTTCAGATCCTCCAGCTCCTCCCGGAACATGATCGTGTTGATCTGGCGGTTGGAATAGACCAGCGTGAACCTGGACCCCGGCTCCCGCGCCAGCACCGTCTTGATGATCGACAGCAAAGGGGTGATCCCGGAGCCGCCCGCGAAGCCCAGATACTGGCGGGACGCCCGCGGGTCCAGCTCGGTGAAGAACCGGCCCATGGGCGGCATCGCCTCGATCTGGTCGCCGACGCCCAGCATCTCGTTGGCCCAGGTGGAGAAGGCCCCGCCATCCACCCGCTTGATCCCGACCTTCAGGCAACCCTCGTCGCGCCCCGCGCAGATGGAGTAGCTGCGGCGCAGCTCCTCGCCATCGAAATCATGGCGAAAGGTCAGATACTGGCCCTGCGTGAAGTCGAACAGTGCCCTGTCCTCCTCCCGCGGGCGGAGGGTGACGACAACGGCGTCGCGAGTCTCACGGCGCACATCGGTGACGGTCAACGGATGGAAGCGTGCCATTTGGGTATCCTCGGCATCCTAGATGCACTTGAAGTAATCGAAAGGCTCCAGACAATCCTGGCAGCGATAGCTCGCCTTGCAGGGCGTGGAGCCGAACTGGCTGATCTTCTCGGTCCGGGCGGAGCCGCAGCGGGGGCAGGCAATGGTCAGGTTGCTGCTGCCCGCCAGCCGGGAGATCCGCCCCGCCAGCCGCCCGTCCGCCGCGGTGCCATCGACAGGCGGCGCGATCCCGTAGTCGTGGAGCTTCTGCCGGCCTTCCTCGGTCAGCCAGTCCGTCGTCCAGGGCGGGGACAACTGCCGCTTGAGCCGCACCTGTTCTATGCCCCGGTTCTGCAGTGCCGTCTCGATATCAAGGTTGATGATCGCGGTGGCAGGACAGCCGGAATAGGTGGGCGTGACGGTGACGACTAGGGTTTCGCCCTCCCACGCCACGTCGCGGATGATGCCCAGATCGGTCAGGCTGATGACCGGGATCTCCGGGTCCGGCACTTCGGAAAGCCAGTGCCAGACCTCTGCCAGATCGGGATGCGCAGCGCCGTCCATCGCATCACCAGCGCGCGCCGGGATAGGCGCGTTGCAGAAACTGCATCTCGGCCAGAATGTAGCCCAGATGTTCGCTGTGCAGGCCGCGCTTGCCGCCACGACCCTTCACGCCGTGTTGCCAGACATCGGCAGGCAGGGTCAGCGTGGCCTCGGCCAGCACATCCCGCACCGTGCGGTCCCATGCGTCCTTCAGGCTTGAGGGCAACGGAGCGATGCCCGCCTCCGCAACGTCGCGGTCGAGATCGTCATCCGCAAACATCTCGCCCGTATAGGGATAGAGCAGGTCGAGCGCCTTCTGCATCCGGTCACGGCTTTCCGCGCTGCCATCCCCGAGACGGATCACGAGATCGGCGGAGCGTTCGAGATGATAAGCCACCTCCTTTTCCGCCTTGGCCGCGATTTCCGCCACACGCATGTCGGTCGAGCCCTTCAAGGCGCCCATCAGTTCCAGATGGAATGCGTCGAACAGGAACTGCCGCATCAGGGTCTGGCCGAAGTCGCCATTCGAGCGTTCGACCAGCAAGAGATTGCGGAAGGCACCGGCATCGCGCAGATAGGCCAGATCGTCCGCGCTGCGGCCCTTGCCCTCCACCTCGCCGGCATATTCCAGCCAGAGCTGACACTGACCGATGAGATCGAGCGCCTGGTTAGCGAGCGCGATATCCTCCTCCAGCGCGGGGGCATGGCCGCACCACTCGGAGACCCTGTGTCCGAGGATCAGCGCATTGTCACCGAGCCGCTGAAGCCATTCGGCTAAAGTGGCCCTGCTTACCGTTTCAACCGCGACGCCCATCACATATGCCCGATTTCTTCGGGAATGTCGAAGAAGGTCGGATGACGATAGACCTTGCTGTTCGACGGCTCGAACAGCGGCCCCTTGTCGGACGGCGACGAAGCGGTGATCTCGTTCGAGCGCACGACCCAGATCGAAACGCCTTCGTTGCGCCGGGTATAGACGTCGCGTGCGTTACGGATCGCCATCTCCGCATCGGGCGCATGCAGGCTGCCGACGTGACGGTGATTGAGGCCGTGCTGACCACGGATGAAGATTTCCCACAGGGGCCATTCGCTGGACATGTCTTGCTCCTCCCGGGAGGCTGGATATTCTGGCTGGACGCGGGTTACTCGGCTGCGATGGCAGAGCGCCGCGTTGCGGCCTTGTCCGCATGGGCCATCAGCCCGTCGCGGAACCACGCGCCATCTTCCCACGCCTTCACGCGCGCGCCGAGGCGTTCCGCGTTGCACGGGCCGTTGCCCTGAATGACGGCGAAGAACTCCGACCAGTCCGGCTCGGAGAAATCGTAGCCGCCTTTTTCCTCGTTCCATTTCAGATCGGGATCGGGGACGGTCAGCCCCAGATATTCCGCCTGCGGAACGGTCTGATCGACGAATTTCTGCCGAAGCTCGTCATTCGTGTTCATCTTGATCTTCCACGCCATGGATTGCGCGGAATGCACGCTGTCCTTGTCGGAGGGTCCGAACATCATCAGAGAGGGATACCAGAACCGGTCAAGGGCATCCTGCGCCATCGCCTTCTGCTCCGGCGTGCCGTTCGCCATCTTCATCATGATGTCGTAGCCCTGCCGCTGGTGAAAGGATTCCTCCTTGCAGATGCGGATCATCGCGCGGCTGTAGGGGCCGTAGCTGGTGCGTTGCAGCGGCACCTGATTCATGATCGCCGCCCCATCGACAAGCCAGCCCACCGCACCCATGTCCGCCCATGTCAGCGTGGGATAGTTGAAGATGGAGGAATATTTCATGTTGCCGCTGTGGAGTTTCTCCAGCAGCTCGTCCCGGCTCACGCCAAGCGTCTCAGCGGCGGAGTAGAGATAGAGGCCGTGGCCCGCCTCGTCCTGCACCTTGGCGAGCAGGATGGCCTTGCGCTGAAGCGTGGGCGCGCGGGTGATCCAGTTGCCCTCCGGCAGCTGGCCGACGATCTCAGAATGCGCGTGTTGGCCGATCTGACGGATCAGGGTCTTGCGATACCCGTCCGGCATCCATTCCTTCGGTTCGATCTTTTCCCCGCGGTCGATGCGGTCCTGAAAGGCGAGCTCCTGCGGCGTCATCTCATCACGATGCTTGGAGCCTTCGGATTTCACGAGCTGTGCATACATGGCCTAACCTCCTCCAGAATCGTGCCGCAAACAGTCGGCGACCGCAGACCGGCGAGATCGAATCCCCCTTCGCCAGTCCCCGGATCTTGATACGCCATAACACATCACATGAAAAGCCTTAAAATAGATAATTGTGTGATGTATTGCGGGTCACCGGAACAAGCCACTGAAGGTGATGGATTTTTTAGCTCAATCCGGCAAGTCGCATATCGCTTTCGGGGGTGTGGGCGGGCAGGGGGCCGTCAAGACCTTCAAAGCTCGCGGCGATATGCCGTTCGGCCGCCTCCGAAAGCGCCAGGTAGCTGCGCCGGAACAATGCCCTCGCCGCCGTTCCCCGCCAATCGGCAGGCAACGCCGCGGGCGGCAGGCGCGGATCGCGGAGCAGGACGTTGCGGTAGAGATGCACGAGCAGCAGCCGCGCCACCAGAGATGCCTCATCCGACAGCGCGCCTTTCAGCACCGCATCCAGCAGCACCTCGAACCGGCGGTTGATATCATGATACTGCTCCTGCAAGGCGGAGAGATCCCAGAAGCGTGCCAGTGCCTCCGGGCTGTCCACCGGCGCCGCGCGCAGCAGCAGCGCACCGGGCGGCGGCGCCTGATCCCGGTCGGGCCGAATATAGACAGACCCGCCCATATGACCTAGGCGGAGCCGCTTCGCCTCCACCTCCGCAAGATCGGGGGCATGGAGAACCTGCCATCCGCGCGGAGGCTTCTCGGTCGAATAGAGCAGCCGGGCGGCATGGCCGAACTCCGTCTGGGCCGACGCATCCAGACGGTAATAGCTCCGTCGGCCGGCCCGCTCGCCCGCAAGCTGCCGGGCCGCCACCAGACGGGAGACCGCCGTCCGCACGAGAGATTCATTGATCCCGACGCGCGCGCAGATGTCGATCAGCGTGCCCGTCCAGAGCACTCCGCCACGCGGCACCACCACATCGCCGTAGATCGTGACGATGAACGGAGCAGACCGAAGCTCCACACCGTCCAGCAAGCGTGCTATCGCCTCGTCGCCCTTCATGTTCCTCACCATCCGTTCCCGGTCTCAACCCCTAGCGGAGAGAGCAAATTCTCCGCAAGAGCGGGTTCACGCCGCTTCGGGAGGAAGCACTGCCAGAGTCCCCGCCGGATACGCGCAAAAGCGCGGCGGAAGTATCGGGGTGAAGCGGGATTTCCACCCCGAACGATACAAAAATGTGCAACCTTGCATCGGAGGCGGGGCGACTCCGCTTCCGCGGCCTTTGGGGGCTTGCCAGCCAACAGGCCCTGACCGGAAGATCGGAACATGCGCCGAAACAATGGCCGGATGCGAAAGGCGGGGACGTGACGGAAAAGAGCATGATCACCATCCGGCGCGTCAGCAAGGCATTCGGGCGGGGAGAGGCAAGCGTCCGGGCGCTGGATGATGTGTCGCTCGAGATCGCGCAGGGAGAGTTCTTCACGTTGCTTGGCCCATCCGGCTGCGGCAAAACCACTCTCCTGCGCATGATTGCGGGGTTCGAGATGCCGACGGAGGGAGAGATCTTTCTGGACGGCGCGGCGATCAGCCATCTGCCGCCGAACCGCAGGCCCGTGAATACCGTGTTCCAGAGCTACGCGCTTTTCCCCCATCTCACGGTTGCGGAAAACATCGCCTTCGGTCTGAAGATGCTCGGGCGGTCGCGGGCGGAGCAGCGGCAGCGGACGGAGCGGATGCTGTCGCTTGTCAGGCTTGACTCGCTCGCCGGACGGCGGACCAGCCAGCTCTCGGGCGGCCAGCAGCAACGTGTGGCGCTGGCCCGCGCGCTCGCTCCCGAGCCGAAGGTGCTTCTGCTGGACGAGCCGCTTTCGGCGCTGGATCTGCAGTTGCGGAAGGAGATGCAGGTCGAGCTGAAACGCCTTCAGACGGAAACCGGGATCACCTTCGTCTTCGTCACCCATGACCAGGAGGAAGCGTTGACCATGTCCGACCGTATCGGGGTGATGAGCGCGGGGCGGCTTCAGCAGACAGGCACCCCGCGAGAGGTCTATACCCGCCCGGCAAACCGTTTCGTCGCCGCCTTCATCGGCGAAACCAACCTCCTCCGTGGCATCGCGACGGGTGAAGGCGTCCGGCTGCCGGGTGGCTTTCTGCTCCCCGTCGAAGAGCCCGCGCGGGGGGAGGTCACCCTCACCATTCGCCCCGAACATATCCGGATCGTCGCCCCGGAGGAACAGGGCGCGATCCCAGCGGAGGTTCGCAGCGCGATCTATTTCGGGACGGACACGCATTACCACCTCGCTCTCGCAGACGAAACACCGCTCATCGCACGGGCCCAATCGGCGGTTGACGGTATGTCCGCCCTCCAACCGGGCCAGCAGGTCGGTCTCCGGGTCGCACCCGGCGCGGCCCATGTGCTGGGGGATTGACGAATGAGGGGTGAGACGGAGATGGAGCGGCGCTCCGCTCGGAACGGGTGGTTGCTCTCGCTGCCCGCTCTCGTGGTGCTGCTCTTTGCGGCGGTGGGGCCGTTGTTCATCCTGCTGGTCTATTCCTTCCTGACGCGGAACGATGCGGGCACGGTCACCTGGGCCTTTTCTACCGATGGCTGGGTGTCGGTCCTGTTCACTTATGACATTTTCGATGAGGCCTACCGCCTCGCCGATGCACATCTGGCGATCCTGTGGCGCTCGGTGTGGCTGTCGCTGATGACGACGCTCATTACCTTCGTGCTTGGTTTTCCAACGGCATGGTTCATCGCGACCCGGCCGCCGCAGGCTCGCGCGCTATGGCTGTTTCTCATCACCATACCCTTCTGGACGAACATCCTGATCCGCACGTTCGCGATCAACGAGATCATCCGCAACGAAGGGGTGCTGAACACCGTGCTGCTCCGGCTCGGCGTGATCGAGGCGCCATTGCAGATCATCTATACCGACCTCGCCGTGCTGATCGGGATGGCCTATGTCTATCTTCCGCTGATGGTCCTGCCCCTCTATGCCGCGCTAGACCGGTTCGACATGCGGCTCCTGGAGGCCAGCTACGATCTCTATGCCAGCCGATGGCGCGCCTTGAGAAGCATCGTCCTGCCCATCGTCCGGCCGGGGATCATCGCTGGCTCCATTCTGGTCTTCGTGCCTTCGCTCGGTGCCTATGTCACGCCGCGGGTACTGGGGGGCGGACGCAACATGATGATCGGCAATTTCATCGAACTTCAGTTTCTTCAGGGGCGAAACTGGCCGCTGGGGGCGGCGCTGTCGATGACGCTGCTCCTCATCGTGGCGCTGGCGCTCATGGCCTATATCCGTGCGGCCGGGCAGGGGAGGGATCCGCATGGCTGATGGTCATTTCGACGCCACACGGCTTCCCGGCTTTGCGACCGTGGCCGTGGCTGCCTTTGTCCTGCTTTACCTGCCGATCGTCACTCTGGTGATCTATTCCTTCAACGCCTCGCAATCCGTGGCGATGTGGGGCGGCTTCTCGCTTTCGTGGTACACCCATGCGTGGGAGAACGAGGCGGTTAAGGCGGCGGCGCTGAGGTCGCTCATCATCGCAAGCTTCGCCGCGGTCTTTTCCACCCTTCTCGCCACGATGGCCGCCCTCGGGACGACACGCCGCCGTGCCTTCCGGGGCGAGACGCTGATCTACATGACCATCAACCAACCCCTCATGGTCCCAGAGATCGTGACGGCGGTGGCGCTGATGATCTTCTTCGGTATCCTGAAACTCTGGACGGGCTATCAGGGGCTGGGTTGGCTGATCGCGGCCCATACGGCCTTCTGCATCCCCTTCGCCTACCTGCCGATCCGCGCGCGGCTCGAAGGGATGGACCTTTCGCTGGAGACGGCGGCGGCCGATCTCTATGCGACGCCGTGGCAGACATTCCGATGGGTTACATTGCCCAACCTCGCACCGGGCATACTTGCGGGCGCCATGCTGGCTTTCGTCATTTCGCTCGATGACGTCGTCATAACGGAGTTCGTGAAATCGGGCGGTCAGGATACACTGCCGACCTACATGCTCGGCCAGATGCGACGCGCCTTTACACCGGAGGTGAACGCCATCTCGACGCTGCTGCTCGCGCTGACCGTCGTGCTGCTGACGGCTTTCTTTCTGCTCACACCAAAGAAAAAATAATCGACATCGACGGGAGATCACCATGAAGACCTTGCTCGCCTCCGCAGCCCTGCTCTGCGCGTTGTCAACCACCGGTTACGCGGCGGGTCAGCTGCAGCTTTACAACTGGGGCAACTACACCAACCCTGAATTGCTGAAGAAATTCGAGGATGAAACCGGCATCAAGGTGACGGTCACCGACTATGATTCCAACGATGTGGCAATCGCCAAGGTGGGGGCCGGCGGTTCCGGTTTCGATCTGGTTGTGCCTTCCGCCAACTACGTCCGTTTCTGGGTGGATCGCGGGTTGATCCAGGAGCTTGATCATTCGCGGCTGGCGAATATCGGCAATATCGCTGCCGAATGGCGGGAGGTCGTCTGGGATCCGGGGCGCAAGTTCACCATTCCGTGGCAATGGGGGTCCACCGGGGTCGCGGTGAATACAGGTGTCTATTCGGGGGACATCAACACTTCCGCCATCTTCCTCGACCCTCCGGCAGAACTGGTCGGCAAGGTGAACGTCGTGCCGGAAATGAGCGACGTTCTGGCGCTGGCCACGATGTATGCAGGCGGCGAGCCCTGCTCGGAGGATCCGGCGGTCATGAAGAAGGTGCGCGACACCATTCTCGCCGCCAAGCCGAAGTGGATCTCCATGGACTATGGCGCGACGGAGCGCCTCTCGAACGGTGACTGGGCAGCCTCCGTGAACTGGAACGGCTCCACCATGCGAGCACGGATCAATACGCAGGGAAAGGTCCAGTATGGCTATCCCAAGGAAGGCTATCCGCTATTCATGGATTCCGTCGCGCTGCTGTCGGATGCGAAGAATGTCGATGAGGCCTACAAGTTCCTCGACTTCATCATGGTGCCGGAGAATGCGGCCCTGATCTCCGCCTTTGCGCGCTATGCCAACGGTATCGCCGGATCTGAGGCCTTCATGCCGGAAGACATGAAAACCGCGCCCGAAGTCGTGGTGCCCGAGGCCGCCCGCGCCGCTGGACGGTTCCTGCCGGGCTGCACCGGCAAGGCGCTGGACTATCAGACGGCGATCTGGACGGAGTTGCAGAAGTAACTGCCCGGACGCGCATATGACCGGCTTTACAGGCGCAGCGACGGCGCCCGTCGCTGCAGATCTCATCATAACCAACGCACGCGTCCTGACGATGGATACCGACCGGCCCCGCGCCGAGGCGGTCGCCATCGCGCGGGGTCGTATCCTCGCGGTCGGGCTCGGTGCTGATATCCTGCATCTGCAAGCCCCGGGAACGGAGGTCATCGACGCAGGGGGGCGGACGCTGCTGCCGGGCTTCGTGGAAAGTCACCTGCACCTTCTCCTTGGCGGGCTGGAGCTTGACCGGCTCCACCTCGGCGGGGTGCGCGGGAGGGAGGCGCTCACCGCCGCTTTTCGGTGTTATGCCAGCAAACATCCCCATGCGCCGCTGCTCATGGCGCATGGTGCGACCTACGACATTCTCGATCACCCCGTCACCCGTCACGATCTGGATGCGGTGATCGCGGACCGGCCGGTGGCGATGATGGCGGCGGATCATCATACCGTCTGGGCGAACACCGCCGCTCTGGAGGCCGCGGGCCTGCTTCGCGGCGCCGAGACACCCCCAGGACATGTGATCGTCATGGGGCCGGACGGTCTGGCCACTGGTGAGTTGCGGGAGTTCGAGGCCTTTGGCCCGGTGCTGGATCTGGATGGCACGGGACATCTGCAGCTGGGCATTGCCACGGGCGAGGAACCGGACCCCTGGCCGGATGCCGCCCGCCGGGCCGCCGACAAACAGATCATCGCGGCCGGTCTTGCCCACTGTGCGCGTCATGGGATCACCACGATGGTGAACATGGACGGCAACCGCTACACCCTTACCCTGCTCCGGGAGATGGAGGAAGAGGGGCGGCTTACCGCGCGCGTCGTGGTGCCTTTCCACTTCAAACCGCACATGGACCTCTCTGCGCTGGATCGTGCCAGCACCATGTCCGCCGATTTCAGCGGCGCGTGGCTCCGCTCCGGCTTTGTCAAGATGTTCATGGATGGCGTACTGGAAAGCCGGACCGCATTCCTGCTTCAGGATTACGCGAACCATCCCGGGGAGCGGGGCGAGGCGCTGTTCAGCGCCGAACGCTTTGCGGAAATCTGCAAGGAGATTGACCGCCGGGGTCTTCAGATCGCGGTGCATGCCATCGGTGACGCCGCCGTTCGACGCACAATCGACGGCTACGAAGCGGCGCGACGCGCGAACGGGGCGCGCGACAGCCGCCATCGTATCGAGCATATCGAATTGATCGATACGGTCGATGTGCCACGCCTCGCCGCGAATGGGATAACCGCCAGCCTCCAGCCATCGCACCCGCCGGGGGCGATGGATTTTCCGCTGGCCACGATGGAAGCGGTGATGCCGGCCGCGCTGTGGCGCACTGCCTACCTCTGCCGGACCTTGGCAGAGACAGGTACGCCCCTTGCCTTCGGCTCAGACTGGCCGGTCGCCGATGTCGATGTGCTCCGCAGTCTCAGCGCCCAGGGGTCCCGTGGTCCTTATCCCGCCGGGGTGGATGAGCGTGTGTCGCTCATGGAGGCGCTCCGCGCCTATACCGCGGGCGGCGCCTGGGCGGCCCATCTCGATCACTTGACGGGACGGCTCACGCCCGGCTTCGCCGCTGATCTGGTTCTGCTGGATGCGGATATCGAAGCTTTCGCACCGGAGGAGTACCCCGGCGCAGGCGTCCGGCTTACGATCGCAGGCGGCAGGATCGTCTATCGGGCGTGATGTCCGCCTACGCTGGAAAGTGGCATCGCCCGTGAGCCGGTCACGGGCGATGAGCACTCACTGCGAGGCCTTTTCCACAAAGGCATTGGTATAGGTCTTGGACAGATCGACGTTCGCCGCGGCGATTTCCGGAGAGTTGAAGCTCATCACCTTGAGCACCGCCTCTGCCGCGCCGTCTTCCATCAGCCCATCGCGCGAGATCATCTCGAGGCTGCTTTTCAGCGATTCCACGTAGATGTCACGATCTCCGACAAGTTCCGCAGGCATCCTGTCCGCGATCTCCTCCGGCGGAGTTTCATGGATATATTTCAGCGTGTCCACGATGGCTGCGGCCAGCGCCTGCGTTGCCTCGGGGTGGGCGTCGATCCACTCCTGCCGGGTGTAGAGCGCGCCGCCCGCATAGTCCGCCCCAAAGAGCGCGCGCGCATCCGACTCCTTGCGGGTATCCACCAGCATCTTCAGATCGGCGTGCCGGTTCTTGAGTTGCGAGATGGCAGGATCCAGCGTAACGACCGCGTCGATCCCGCCCTGCTCCAGCGCGACGACCGCCGTCGCGCCGACGCCGACGCCCACGACAGAGGCGGAACTTGGGTCCAGCCCCTCGCGCGAAAGCATGTATTTCAGGAAGAAATCCGTCGAAGACCCCGGCGCGGTGACCCCCACGGTCTTGCCCGCCAGATCGGCAACGGTTGATATCTGTTTATCCGGCCCGACCACCAGCGCGATGCCCGGCAGACGGTCCATCACCACGAAGGCCGCGAGCTGCTGCCGTTTCGCAGCGAGGCTGATGGTATGCTCATAATAGCCCGACACCACATCGGCGCTGCCGCCGACGACGGCCTTCAGCGCGGCGGAGCCGCCCTTGAAATCTATGAGTTCGACATCCAGCCCGTGCTTCTCATAGTTGCCAAGCTCCTTGGCCAATACGGTCGGCAGGTAGCAGATGCAGCTCGAACCGCCGATGGCGATCTTCACCGTATCGGCCGCAGCAGGCAGCCCAAGTGTTGCGGCGACCAGAGTCGCGAAGAGATGCTTTCCAAAGCCCATTTCCGTTCCTCCCTCCAGAAATCAGTGGTTGTCGCGCCCCGGCTGCCAGATCAGCAGACGCCGCTCCGCCAGCGTCACCAGCCAGTCGATGACCAGCACAAAGGCCGAAAGCACGAACATGCCGGCAAAGACACCGGCGATATCGAACATGCCCTCCGCCTGCGCGATGAGATAGCCCAGACCCGCCGACGAACCCAGATATTCACCCACCACCGCGCCCACCACCGCAAAGCCGATGGACACATGGAGGGAGGAGAACACCCAGCTCAACGCGGAGGGCAGATAGACGTGGCGCAGAAGCTGCCGCTCCGTCATGCCGAGCATCCGCGCGTTCTGAAGCACGGTCCGGTTCACCTCCTTCACGCCCTGATAGACGTTGAAGAAGACGATGAAGAACACCAGCGTAAAGCCGAGGGCGACCTTCGACCAGATGCCAAGACCGAACCAGAGCGTGAAGATCGGCGCCAGAACCACGCGGGGCAGGGCGTTCGCCCCTTTGATATAGGGGTCGAAGACCGCGGCAAGCCGTGGCCGTCGGGCGAGCCAGAACCCGAGGATCAGCGCCGCCAATGTGCCCAGGATGAAGGCCAGCGCCGCTTCCAGAAGGGTGATCCAAAGGTGATACCAGATCGTGCCGGTTGAGAACCACCGCACGATCTGGGCCAGCACATCGCCGGGCGTCGAGAAGAAGAACTGGATGCGCGCGGGATCGCCGAAGAGGGTGGTATTGGTAAGGACCCACCAGAAACCGATCGCGACCAGGGCGACCAATGTCTGCAGGGCCAGAAGCACCGGTTTCGACATCAGGACACCCGTTCCTTGTTGCTGTAGGCTTGCAGCACCTGTTCCTTCAGGAGGTGCCAGATCTCGCGATGCAGCGACTGGAATTCCGGGGTCAGCTTGATCTCAGAAACGTCACGGGGCCGAGAGAGCGGGATGGCGAAGTCACCGATGATGCGTGCGGAAGGTCCTGCCGAGAGGATCACCACCCGATCGGAGAGGGAGATCGCCTCTTCCAGATCATGCGTGACGAACATCACCGCCTTGCGATCCTGCTGCCACAGCTCCAGCAGCAGATCCCCCATGATCAGCCGGGTCTGCGCGTCGAGCGGGCCGAAGGGTTCGTCCATGAGCAGGATCGCCGGATCGCGGATGAGCACCTGCGCCATCGCAACCCGCTTGCGCTGCCCTCCCGACAGCATATGCGGATAGCGGTCGCCGAACCCCTTGAGGCCCACCTTTTCCAACCAGTCATCGGCGCGAGTGAGTGCCTCCCTCCGCCGTGTGCCGCCAATTTCGAGCGCGATGGCCACATTGTCCCGCGCGGTCTTCCACGGCATCAGCGCGTCGGCCTGAAAGAGATAGCCTGCGCGCGCATTCAGCCCCTGAAGCGGCTGCCCTTCGATCCTCACCATACCGGCGCTCGGGCGGAGAAGACCGGCCGCCGCGTTGAGCAGCGTCGATTTGCCGGAGCCTGTCGGCCCGACGATGGCAACGAATTCCCCTTTGGAGACCTCCAGATCCGCACCGGCAACGGCGCGAAATTCCGATTTCCCTCCGACGCCGAAACTGATGTCCACGGCGTCAAGACTGACAGCGACCGCTTGCGGATCGCTGCGGCCCTCTCCCGACTGCGGCATTTCTGCGGCCTCCCCCTTGGCACGGACCTTATAGTGGCAGCGAAATCCTCTGCAAGAGCGCCACCGGCGAGAGCGGGCTGCAAATGTTCGCGAAAGGCCATTACCATGTCACAACCTTTGCGCGAAACGGTCGCCAAAGCGTCGTCGTTTTGTCAATCTTGGCGGTCATGGTCCCGGCCACGCGACGAATTCGCGCGAAATCTTTCTGATGGAGAATCCCATGACCTCTCGGATCACGCTTGCCGCCACGGCCCTCTTGGCGACCGCGCTTTCCGCGCCGATTGCCGAGGCCGCGACCTATGGCACCCTTTCCGGCAAGGCGCCCATCGTGGTCGCGCATCGCGGGGCCAGCGGCTATCTCCCGGAGGAGACGCTTGGTGGCTATGAACTCGCGCTGAAGCTGGGTGCGGACTACATCGAGCCCGACGTCCAGATGACTGCTGACGGCGCGCTGGTCGCCATGCATGACGCGACATTGAACCGGACGACGAATGTGGAGTCGCTCTTTGCTCCCAGGAACGGCGGATACAAGGTGTCGGATTTCACGCTGGCTGAGATCAAGACGCTGACGGTTGAGCCGACCGGCGCGCTTGCCCGCCCGGATTCGACCTATCCCGGTTTCACGCCCGGCATGGCGGACCCCTACAAGGTGCCGACGCTGGGCGAGGTGCTGGACCTGCTGACCGCCCACAATCAGGCGAACGGCACCTCCGTCGGGGTCTATCCCGAGTCCAAGACCCCTTATAACTCGCCGCAGAACCAGGCGATCATCGCGACGCTGAAGGACAAGGGCTACACGGATGCGGAGGACAAGGTCATCCTCCAATCCTTCGTACGCGCCTCGGTGATCGAGATGGGCGAGGCGCTGGAACAGCAGGGCATGCAGGCCATCCTCGCGCAGCTGGGGTCAGTGCGCATGGTGGATGGCGTCTATGGGGTTGCCGGAACGGACGGGTTCTTCACGCTGGCCGAGATCGCCGGGATCGCGGACGGCGTCGGCGTCAGCTACGGCGGGATCACCAAGGAATTCATCGACGCGGCGCATGATCTCGATCTGGTCGTGCACGCCTATACCTTCCGCCCGCTGAGCGAAGACGAGGCCTTCACGATGATCCGCCCGATGCTGGACTGGGGTCTGGATGGTTTCTTCACCGATTACACGGATTTCGGCCGCGCCGTCGTGGACAGCCTTGCGCCGGTTCCGGTTCCCGCGGCGCTGCCGCTGCTCGCAGCCGGTCTGGGCGGTCTTGTCATCCTGCGGCGCCGCAAGACGGCCTGAACACGGTACGAACCATGCGGGCGCCGGTGTGGCGCCCGCAACCCGCATCAAGCGGTTTTGGCCGGGACGAACAGCGTCTTGAACTTATCCCGGAGCAGGTTCTTCTGCACCTTCCCCATGGTATTCCTTGGCAGTTCGTTCAGGACTGCAACGTGTTTGGGCTGCTTGAAGCGGGCAAGGCTCTGGCCCATTGCCGCCCCGATTGCCGCGACATCCGGCGCTTCGCCTGCCAAGGGCACAAGCACCGCAACGACGGCCTCGCCGAAGTCGGGATGCGGTACGCCTATGACCGCGCTTTCCAGCACCCCCGGCTGTTCGTCCAGGATCAGCTCGATTTCCTTAGGATAGACGTTGTATCCGCCGGTGATGATAAGGTCCTTCTGCCGCCCGACGATGGTGACATAGCCCTCTGCATCAATCACGCCGATGTCGCCGGTGACGAAGAACCCGTCGTCGCGCAGCTCCTCCCGCGTCTTTTCAGGCATCTCCCAATAGCCCTTGAAGACGTTCGGTCCCCTCACTTCGATCATCCCCGGTTCACCCGCGGGGAGGGTGGCTCCGGTTTCCGGGTCGGTGATCTTCACCTCCACACCGGGCAGGGCAGGCCCCACCGTGCCGGCCCGGCGCTCGCCCTCGTAGGGATTGGACGTGGTCATGTTGGTTTCGGTCATGCCGTAGCGCTCAAGGATACGGTGGCCCGTCCGATCCTCGAACGCGCGATGCGTTTCGGCGAGCAGGGGGGCCGAGCCGGAGGTGAACAGCCTCATATGGCCGACGAGCGCCCTCGTGAAGCGTGGATCGTCCAGGAGCCGGGTGTAGAAAGTCGGTACGCCCATCATCGCCGTCGCCTCCGGCAGATGTGCGATGACCTGATCGAGTTTGAACCCCGGCAGGAAGATCATTTTTCCTCCCGAGAGAAGCGACACATTGGAGGCCACGAAGAGCCCGTGCGTATGGAAGATCGGCAGGGCGTGCAGGAGCACATCTTCGGAAGTGAAGCGCCATGCCTGCACCAGCACCTCGGCATTGGACAGAAGATTGCGCTGCGTGAGCATCGCGCCCTTGGACCGGCCGGTCGTTCCCGAAGTATAGAGGATCGCGGCCAGATCATCCTCCGCCCGTTCCACCGGAGTGAACTCCGCACCTGCATCCGCCGCGCGTTCAGTGAAGCTGCCCTTCCCGGCGGCATCGAGCGTCTCGAATTTCGCCCCGTGGCGGGAAGCGACCTCGTGGAGCGCCTCCGCCTTGTCCGGCGAACCGACAAGCAGGGCCGCACGCGCGTTGCCTACGAAATAGTCCACTTCATCCGCAGTATAGGCGGTGTTGAGCGGAAGGAACACGACACCCGCCGTTATGGCGCCGAGGTAAAGCGCCAGCGCCTCGGGGGTTTTTTCCACCTGCACGGCCACCCGGTCACCCGGCGCAATGCCCAGATCAACAAGCGCCTTCGCGGCCGAGAGCGCCATGCGATGGAGTTCGACCCCGGTGACCCGCCGACCGGAGCCGTCGGTCAGCACCCAGTCCTGCCGGTCCGCCAGCGGGGCCACAAGCGCGTCGTAAAGCGGATTGCTCATTTGCGTCTTCCTGTCCTTGCACCCTGCGCGAGCAGGGCTTCGATCTGTTTCGATGTGGCGACGGTTCCGTTCACCACGAAGGCTTCGTTGTTTGGCTCGACCCTGGCAAGGTCATAAAGATAGTTCACCATGGCTCCACAGGACTGGCCAAGACCGTTCGGAGACACGTCCGCCAGCGCATGAACATCATGGACCAGCGCACCATTGCCAAGATGGAAGCGCGCCACCGGATCGGCGGGCTGCCCGTCACCGCGCTTGGCGTGGATGAGGTAATCAGCGGCATGTTGACGGAGCGCGGTGGCGAGGGGGGCGAGCCGTTCCACATCGCGGGCGCCCGCAGCCTCCAGCAGTTCCGCCGCCCCCGCATCGTTCTGGTCGCGCAGCCAGCGGGACAGACCGGGGATGGGCGAGAGCGTGACGAAGCGGCTTACCTGCGGCAGATCGCGCCGCAGCTCCTCCACGACCTGCTTGATGAGGGAATTGCCAAAGGATATGCCGCGCAGCCCCTCCTGACAGTTGGAAATGGAGTAGAACACCGCGGTGTCGAAGGCACTCTCCTTCAACACCGGCCGCTCCTCCGCGAGCAGCGATTGCACCGAGCCGGGAACCCCGTCGCAGAGCGCGACTTCAACGAAGATCAGCGGCTCCTCCGGCATGGCGGGGTGAAAGAAGGCGAAGCAGCGCCGATCCGCGGGCAGGAGGCGGCGGCGCAGTTCCTCCCAGTCGTTGATCGCATGCACGGCCTCGTATTCGATGATCTTCTCCAGAATGCTCGCCGGTGTGCCCCAGCCGATCGGACGGAGCACGAGGAAGCCGCGGTTGAACCAGCTTGCGAACAGATGCTGGAAGTCGAGGTCTATCACCCCCAGCTCCGGCGCCTGCGGCAGCAGACGCAGCAGGTCCAGACGCATCCGCACGAGTTCTTCGGTCGCGCCCGGCGCTTGATTGAGCCGGCGGAGCAATTCTTGCCGCCGCGGCTCCGCTTCCCGAGCCAGCCGGGCCATGGCCTTTGCATCAGGCGTGTCACGGTAGCGTGTCGCGGCCTCGATCACCTTGTCCGGCTGGATATCCAGTTGCGCGGCCATGAAATCGAAGAAGGCGCGGCGCTCCTCTGCCATCATCGCGCGATAATGGGCCAGAATGTCCCGCGCGATCCGTACCCCCGACACTTCCCCCTGCGAGGAGAGGAGGGCGAGGCACAACCGCCCGACGGCTTCGGGGCTAGGAGCGGGCGCGACGGGGGCGCGGCGGTCGAACAGCGTCCCCATCATGTCGGCGAAGAAGGCGATCCGACTCATTCACATTCCCTTTCAAACCGGCCCCATGACCAGATCGGGCAGCCATGTCGCAATTCCGGGCAGGAAGCACAGGATGACGATGGCAAGAACCATGCAGCCCACATAGGGCGCAGAACCCTTCAGAATGGTCTTCAAGGATATGTCGGGCGCGATGGAGTTGATGACGAAAAGGTTCAGCCCCACGGGTGGTGTTATCAACCCGATCTCCAGATTGATGGTCAGGATCACGGCGAACCAGTAGGGGTCGAACTGGGCGGCCTGCAGGATGGGCATGAGGATGGGCGCGGTCATCAGGATCACGGCCACCGGCGGCAGGAAGAACCCGGCAACCAGCAGCAGGATGTTGACCATGAGCATCAGCACCCAGCGGTTGACCTCCAGCCCCGCGATCCATTGTGCGATGGACTGGGTGATGAAGAGGGAGGACATCATGTAGGCGAACACACCCGCCGCCGCCATCACGAAGAGGATCATCACGCTTTCCCGCGTGCTGTCGCGCAGCACTTTCCAGATCGCCGGGAAGCTCCACATCCTGTAGATGACGATGGCCATGATGAGACAGAGCACCGCCCCCACGGCCGCTGTCTCTGACGTCGTGGCAACGCCGCCGTAAAGCGCATAGAGCACCCCGATCACGACCAGCAGGAAGGGCAGGACCCGCGGCAGGATCTCCAGCCGCTCCCGCAGCGAATAGTGACGGGGTGAGAGGACGGTCGTGTTGCCCGACCGCCATGTGGCCCAGATCGACCAGAGCATGAACATCAGCGCCAGCATGATCCCCGGCATCACACCGGCAAGGAACAGCCGCCCGATGGAGGTCTCTGTCGCGATGCCATAAACGATCATCGTGACGGAGGGCGGGATCAGAATGCCCAGCGTGCCGCCCGCGGCGATGGAGCCGGCGGCGACGGTATCCGGGTAGCCGCGCTTCTTCATCTCCGGGATGCCCATCTTGCCGATCGCGGCGCAGGTGGCGGGGCTGGAGCCGGAGAGGGCCGCGAAAAGGGCGCAGGCGCCGAGGTTCGATACCACCAGCCCTCCCGGCACGCGTGTGAGCCAGCGTTCCAGCGCCTCGAACAAATCCGCCCCGGCGCGGGTGGAGGCCACCGCCGCACCCATGATGATGAACATCGGAATGGAGAGGATGGCGAAGCTGTTCAGGTCCGCAAAGAAGATCTCCGGGATCATCTCCAGCGACCGGGTGCCGTCGAATATCAGCAGGAAGAACGCCGAGACGATCAGCAGCCCCACCGCCACGGATACGCCTGAGAAAAGCACGACCACCGTTACGACGGCGACCAGCAGGCCGAGCGAGAGCGGATCCATCATCCCTCCTCCCTGATGCCGAACGGAGCTTCGCTGCGGGTTATCAGCCCGATGAGGTCCGCCAGCAGTTGCAGAAGAAACGCGCCAAAACCGATGGGCAAGGCGAGATACGGGATCCACAAAGGCGGCGCCCAGACAGAGGGGCTTTTCCAGTTGCGCCGCCAAGCCTGATGGAACACGTCCCAAGAATACCACGCCACCACTGCGACCACCGCTATCGTCGCCAGCAAAACCACATAGGCAAGCACCCGGCGCGCGGCGGGCCCCAGCCAAAGCGGCACCAGATCGACGTTCACATGCCCCCGGAGCATCTGGACATAGGGCAGGCCAAGGCAGGTCGCGGCGATCATCATGTAGATGACCGCTTCCGTCTGCCAGATCGTGGATTGTCCGAGCACGGCCCGGACGAAAATCATGTGGCACGTCACGAACAGCGCGATCACCGTCAGCGCGGCCGCGATCCAGCCGCAGAGCGTCGAGAGGGCGCGGACGGTACGGATGAAAGGGTTCGCCCGTACCGGCATCACCGCCGGGGCGGTTGTGACCGACATGAAGGGTCCCCGCTCACTCGACCGACAGCGCCATGTCGAGCAGCTTCTGCCCGTCCGGCACGTCTTTTGCGAAGATCGCGTAGGAGGATTGTTCGGCCAGTTGCTTCCAGGCCGCGAAATCCTCCGGGGTCATCTCGGCAATCTCGACACCGGCGGCGCGGAAGACTTCGGTGGAGGTCGCATCCTCTTTCTTGGCCTCCTCAAGATAGTAGGCTTCAGCCTTGGCCGAGGCGTCCCGCAGCGCCTTCTGCTGGTCCTCCGTCAGTTCCTCGAAGGTCGTCTTGTTGATCAGCAGCGGCTGATACATGAACCACAGCGCAACATCGCCCGCGGGCGTGTAGCACTTCGCCAGTTCCTGAAGCCGGAAGGAGACGAAGGAGGAAGAGGAGGTGTTCAGCGCCTGAAGAACATGCTGCTGCATGGCGTTGTAGGTTTCCGACGAGGGCATGGACGAAATGGAGGCGCCTGCGGCCTGCAGCATCTCCTCAAACCCCTTGCCGGCGGCGCGCACCGTCTTTCCTTTCACGTCCTCCGGCTTGCGAATGCAGTTGTCCACGCTCGCGAAGCCGCCCGCCAGATAGCCATGCACGAGTGTGACGATATCGTCCTCGTTCAGGATTTTCTCGATTTCGCCCATGAAAGGCGAGGCGTTCATCCGCGCGGCATGGTCGTGGCTCTTGATGAGGCCGGGCATGAGCGTGAGGTTGTATTCTGGGCGCTGGCCCCCGGCGTAGGACAGGGGGAACACCGTCATGTCCAGCTGGCCCCGGCTCAACGGCAGATACTGCTCTGTGGCCTTGAAAAGAGAGCCGGACGGAAAAATCCTGATAGTAAGATCGACATCCGCGGCGGCGACCTCATCGGCGACCATCTGCGCAATCTTGTGCCGCAGATCACCGGGGGCGAACTGATGTGAAAGCCGCAATTCCGTTGCACCCGCTGCAGTCGAGATGAACGGGATCGCAGCAAGCGCTGCAACCTTGAAAAACTGCATGTGACCTCCTCCCAAAGGTGACGCGCTGCCACGCGACGCTGCAAGGTTGGCGTTGTGTGCATGCTACGTCAAGCTTATTGTATACACGAGCGCCAGCAGAGGATGCAAAATGGAGCCATTCCCGCCCGATCGGCGTACCGACAAGGTTCGCAGGACTCTTGAGGAAATGATCGTCGAGGGTTTTTTCGCTGATGGCGAAAGGCTGGACGAAGTGAAGCTGGCGGAGCAGCTCGAGGTGTCAAGAACGCCTCTTCGCGAGGCATTTCAATCTCTTGCAGCGTCTGGCCTGCTCGAACTTCGTCCGCGGCGCGGCACATTTGTGCGCTTTCCGGCGCTGGACGAGATTGTCGAGATGTTCGATGTCATGGCCGAGATAGAGGCGCTTTGCGGCCGCTACGCCGCGCGCCGTATGACCGACACCGAACTGAAGGATGTTCAGGCAGCGCTTGTGGAATGCGAGAACGCAGTCCACCGGAACGATCTTGACGACTATTATCGCGCGAACCAGACGTTCCACCAATTGATCTATCATGCCAGCGGCAACCGGTTCCTGGCGGCCGAGGCTGAGCGGTTGCACCGCAGGCTCAAACCTTTCCGCCGCCTGCAACTTCGGGTCCGGGGGCGGCTGGCCGAATCCCTTCGGGAGCACAGGCTGATCGTAGCGGCACTGGCTGATGGCGACGAAGCAAGGGTGACACGGGTCATGCGTGATCACATTGCGGTTCAGGGCGCGCGCTTTAACGACCTTGCTGTCGGCTATCGAACCGCAATCCGAGGCCGCCAGAATCCTTCACAGCGCCATTTGCCTGCCGGAACAGGCCCCGAGGGATGACCGAACACCAAGATCGAGCCGCCACTGAAGGTCGGAGGCAAGGTGCGGAGTGCTATATTCCTTCGCGCTCAAGGCTGGTTACTGCGCGGGCGCAGCAGACTGGTGAAAAAGCCTTGGAGTATCCTGTCTATGCTTTGGAAATTGGAAAATTGAACCTCGGAATAATCCGAAGTGGGTAAATTTCCGACCGGATTTTGAACGATTTCCACTCCCCACAGGCATGAAAGCGCTTTTTAGCAGCCTGTAGCCGAAACCACGCAACCAATACGGCGGTCCGCCGCCATCGCCATGGCGACGTCGAAGTAATGGGCCTGCATCCTCATAGTCGTCGTTGCACTCGAAAGCGGCCTGACGATGCCAGGCTGAATGTCCTAGCGTAATATATCTATATTAGTGAATATTTAGCGCACAATTGTGACCCTGCAAATACGGAATGGCGGGGCGGGCAGGTTAGCTCGAAAATCGAGGCCGGGGTAACGACCGGGGTCTTGGGTTTGGCCGGTCCTGCGCCGTCCGCTGCGATGCGATACTGATCCCGTGCATCGCACCGCGTGGATAAGGGCCAGCAAAGGTGACTGGTACCGGTTCTGATCAGGTAGCATGGCAGGAGCTCCACGCTTGGGCATGCATTTGCCGTATCCATAAATGCCGTAGTTATAATTATGTCATATTCATGCTTCTGCGAAGAAGGGCCACAGTGGAGATTGAAACCGTGAAATTAAGCGATACCGTGAGAAGCAGTACAGCTGGAGGCTGGTGATGGCGAAGATCGACAAGCGCTGGGTGCTGGCGGGATTGGTTCTGATCGCAGCCGTAGGTGGGTACGCGGCCTGGAAGCGGTTCAACGAGCCGGGCCTTCCGTCCGGTATCGCTTCCGGCAACGGACGCATCGAGGCCACGGAAATCGACATTTCCGCGCTGAGTGCGGGGCGCCTGGACAAGCTGCTCGTCGCCGAAGGTGACCTCATCCAGCATGGTCAGGTGTTGGCCCGCATGGATATCGTCCAGCTGGAGGCGCAGCGCCGACAAGCGGAGGCCGAACGGGACCGGGCCCGGATCTCGGTGGAAACGGCCAATGCCGTCGTCGCACAGCGGGAGGCAGAGAAGCGTCAGGCGCTGGCCGTCGTGGACCAATATCAATCCGCTCTCGATGTGGCGGATCGGCGGCTTCAACGGTCGGAAGCACTGGCCAAGAACGATAACCTCTCCAAGCAGACGCTTGACAACGACCGCGGCGGGGCACAGCAGGCCAAGGCGGCGCTTGCTGCCGCAGAAGCCCAATCGGCCGCCGCTGATGCGGGGATCGGGGCGGCCCGCGCAGCCGTTGTGGATGCGAATGCTGCCGTCGCCGCCGCAGAAGCATCCATCGACGCGATCGCATCCTCCATCAACGACTCGACCCTGACGTCTCCGCGTGACGGGCGCGTGCAATATCTGGTCGCCAGAGAGGGAGAGGTACTCGCCGGAGGAGGCAGAGTGCTGAATCTGGTCGATCTCGCGGATGTCTACATGACCTTCTTCCTGCCGACCGCGCAGGCGGGTCGACTAGCGGTGGGTTCTGAAGCGCGCATTGTTCTGGATGCAGCGCCACAGGATGTGATCCCCGCCGTCATCAGCTTCGTTGCCGACGTGGCTCAGTTCACACCGAAGACCGTGGAGACGGCGGATGAGCGGGAGAAGCTGATGTTCCGCGTCCGCGCTCGCGTGTCCCCTGACCTGCTCAGAAAGTACCTCGACGTGGTGAAGACCGGATTGCCCGGCACCGCCTACGTAAAGATAGATGCTGACACGGAATGGCCCGAGAATCTTCGGAACGTCGTGCAATGACCGACAACAGCGACGTATCGCCTGGGCCTGACGAAAAACGGGCGGAGGAATATGTCGTCCGCATCAAGGGATTGAGCCAGACCTACGGCAAGACCGTCGCTGTGGATGACATCACGCTCGACGTCCCGAAAGGGAGGATGATCGGGCTTATCGGCCCAGACGGGGTCGGGAAATCGAGCCTTCTCTCGCTCATCTGCGGCGCGCGCGAGATACAGGTCGGAACCGTGGAGGTCCTCGGCGGTGACATCGCCTCCGACTCGCACCGCACGGCGATCATGCCCGACATCGCCTATATGCCGCAGGGGCTTGGCAAGAACCTCTATCCCACGCTGTCGGTCTTTGAGAATGTCGATTTCTTCGGCAGGCTCTTCGGGCAGGATCGCGAAGAGCGCACGCAGCGTATCGACGGCTTGCTCCGGGCGACCGGTCTGTCTGCCTTCGCTGATCGCCCGGCGGGCAAGCTGTCTGGGGGGATGAAACAGAAGCTTGGCCTCTGCTGCTCGCTGATCCACGATCCGGAACTCCTGATCCTCGATGAGCCGACAACCGGAGTGGATCCGCTTTCCCGCCGCCAGTTCTGGGATCTGATTGACGACATCCGCAAGGCACGCCCCGGAATGAGCGTGATCGTCGCCACCGCCTATATGGAGGAGGCAGAGCGGTTCGGCTGGACGATAGCGATGAATGGGGGGAAGATTCTTGCTTCCTCCCCAACGGCCGATCTGCTGCAACAGACCGGGACAGAGACGCTCGACGATGCCTTTGTGAGCCTGCTGCCAAAAGAAGCGCAGGAGGGCGGCAGCAAAATGGTGATGCCGCCACGGCCCGCCGGGAGCGATCAGACGATCGCCATCGAGGCCGAACATCTCACGATGAAGTTCGGCGATTTCACTGCCGTCAACGATGTGAGCTTTCGCATCGAAAAAGGGGAAATCTTCGGCTTTCTGGGCTCCAACGGCTCGGGCAAGACAACCACGATGAAGATGCTGACAGGGCTTCTCCCCGCAACGGAAGGGACGGCCAGATTATTTGGCAGGGAGGTGGACTCGAACGACATGTCCATCCGGCGACGTGTCGGCTACATGAGTCAGGCGTTTTCGCTTTATAGCGAGCTTACGGTGCGCCAGAACCTGAAGCTCCACGCGCTCCTTTTCGAAATACCGGAAGATGATATTCCCGCCCGCATTGCCGAGGCGGAGGAACGCTTCAACCTTTCCACCGTGATGGAGGCGCTGCCGGATGACCTGCCGCTCGGCATCCGCCAACGTCTCTCCCTCGCCGTTGCGACGATCCACAAACCCGAAATCCTCATCCTTGATGAGCCGACTTCGGGCGTGGATCCCATCGCACGTGCGAACTTCTGGCGCATTCTTGCGGACATGTCCCGAAAGGACCTGGTGACGATTTTCGTCTCCACCCATTTCATGAACGAGGCCGCACTTTGCGATCGTATTTCCTTCATGAATGCAGGGCGTGTTCTTATCAGCGATACGCCCCAGGCGATCATCGACAGCAAAGGCGCGAAGACGCTCGAAGAAGCCTTCATCGCCTATCTGGAGGAGGCACAGGGCGCCAACGCCGAAACCGGCAGCGCCGACGATATTGAGCAGGTCGCGCGAGAGGAGCCGGTCATGCGGAGCTTCGATGTTCGCCGCCTGCTCAGCTACGCACGGCTGGAGACATTGCAGCTGCTGCGCGATCCGATCCGGCTTACCATGGCGCTTCTCGGCAGTGTCATTCTGATGTTCGTCATCGGGTATGGTATCAATATGGATGTGGAGGACCTGTCCTTTGCCGTGCTGGACCGGGATCAGACCAACCTGAGCCGCGATTATACGCTTGATATCTCCGGCTCGCGATATTTCGTGGAGCAGGCACCGCTGACCAGTTATGAGGACATGGACCGCCGGATGCAGCAGGGAAAGCTCGCCCTTGCGGTGGAAATCCCGTCCGGCTTCGCACGGTCCGTAGCTCGCGGCGATGCCGCCGAAATCGGCGTCTGGATCGATGGGGCAAATCCCCAGCGTGCCGAAACGGTACGCGGGTATGTGCAGGGCCTGCATTCCGGCTGGCTTGCACGCCAGATCGGCGAGCGTTTTGGTGAGGCTGCCGCAGCGGGGGCCTATGGGCTGGAAATCTGCTATCGCTACAATCCGGAACTGCGCAGCATCTATGCCATCGTGCCCGCAGTCATCCCCATCTTGCTTCTGGTGATCCCGGCGATGCTGACGGCTCTTTCCGTGGTGCGGGAAAAGGAACTGGGGTCCATCATCAACCTCTATGTGACCCCGGTGACGCGGCTTGAGTTCCTGATGGGCAAGCAATTGCCCTACGTGGTGCTGGCGATGCTGAACTTTCTGCTTCTCACGCTGCTGACCACGACGGTCTTTCAGGTCCCGCTAACAGGGAATTTCCTCACTCTTGCGGTCGCCGCGTTCTTCTATGCGATTGCGGCAACCGGACTCGGCCTCCTGGTGTCCAGTTTCATCTCCAGCCAGACGGCGGCGATCTTCGGCACAGCGCTGCTCACGCTGATCCCCGCGGTGCAATTCTCCGGGCTGATCGATCCCGTGTCCTCGCTCGAAGGTGTCGGGGCATTCGTCGGGCGCATCTATCCCACGAGTTTCTTTGTGACGATCTCTCGCGGGGTCTTTTCCAAGGGTCTGGGGTTCGCCGAACTCTCGCGGGATATGTGGTCCTTGGCAATTACTGCGCCGATCATCATGGGGCTTGGTGTCATGCTGCTTCAAAAACAGGCCAGGTGACATGCGCGTTCAGAACATCTGGAACTTGGGCTTGAAGGAGCTGGTCGGACTGCTCCGCGATCCGATAATGATGGTGCTGATCGTCTACAGCTTCACGCTTTCCGTCTATTCCTCCTCTCGTGCGACGCCGCAGACGCTGAACCGCGCGACAATCGGCATCGTGGACGAGGACAGGTCACAGGTCTCTGCGAGAATCGGTTCCGCCTTCTATCCACCCTATTTCGTGGCACCGAGCGACATACAGATCGCCGAGATGGACAACCGCATGGACGCAGGTCTGGACACCTTTGCCCTCGATATCCCCCTGAATTTCCAACAGGATCTGCTTGCAGGAAAACGACCCGAAATCCAGTTGAACGTGGATGCAACGCGCTTGTCGCAGGCCTTTACCGGCGCAGGTTACATACAGCAGATCGTATCGAGCGAGATCTCCGAATATCTCTCCCGCACGCGCCAGGCCGGTGCCGTGCCGGTGGATATGGTGCTTCGGGCAAAATTCAATCAGCAGCTGAATACCTCCTGGTTCAGTGCGGTGAACAACGTAACTTTCTCCATTACGCTCCTGTCCATCGTTCTGACGGGCGCGGCGTTGATCCGCGAGAAGGAGCATGGCACGGTGGAGCATCTTCTGGTCATGCCGGTCACCGCGCTGGAGATCATGATTTCCAAGGTATGGGCCATGGGATTGATCGTGCTGGTGGCGGCGGCCGTCAGCCTGAAGCTGGTGGTGGAGATCTGGCTCGGGGTGCCGTTGCAGGGCTCACTGCTGCTGTTTCTGGCGGGCACCGTCCTCATGCTTTTCGCAACGACCTCGCTGGGGATTTTTCTGGCGACGATTGCCGGGAGCATGCCGCAGTTCGGCCTGCTCCTCATTCTCGTTCTGCTTCCGCTTCAGATTCTTTCCGGCGGTATGACACCAAGGGAGAGCATGCCAGAGGTGATCCAGAATATCATGCTCGGTGCGCCGACAACCCACTTTGTCATTCTGTCCCAGGCAATCCTGTTCCGAGGGGCTGGATTTGCCGTGGTCTGGCCACAATTTCTGGCATTGCTTGTCATCGGGGCTGCACTCTTCGCACTCGCGCTCAAGCAGTTTCGCGCCTTTCTGCGTTGAACCGGCAGCCGCAGCGGGTAACGTCCTTTACCGCCGTCCGGTGCCGCAATAGGGTTATCCCCGATCACGGGTGTGGTCGCGGGAGGGTGGAATGACCATCGGACTAGGCCTCATCGGCCTTGGAAAGATTGCGCGGGATCAACATCTTCCGGCGATTGGGGAAACAGCGGGGCTGGACCTCCGCGCCATAGGAAGCAGGAATGCCACGCTGCCGGGCATTCCATCCTTTCCCGATATCGATACGCTTCTCCGCGCCGCGCCCGATGTTCAAGCCGTCACGCTTTGCACCCCGCCGCAGGGGCGTTTCGATCAGGCGCGCGCGGCCCTGCTGGCAGGCAAACATGTGATGCTGGAGAAGCCGCCCGGTGCCACCCTTTCGGAAATCGCGGCGCTGGTCGAGCTGGCGGAGGCCCGCGGGCTCACACTTTTCGCGACATGGCACTCTCGGGAGGCTGCCGGCGTCGCACCGGCGCGGGACCTCCTGCGCCGGCGCAAGCTCCGCGCCGTGCATGTCACGTGGAAGGAGGATGTGCGCCATTGGCATCCGGGCCAGGCATGGATATGGGAGCCGGGGGGGCTGGGTGTCTTCGACCCCGGTATCAACGCGCTCTCCATTGTCACGCGCATCCTGCCGGAGACGATGTTCCTTGCACATGCGGACCTCTCTTTCCCTGCCAACCGCGCCACGCCCATCGCCGCCGATCTGACATTCCGCACGGAAAGCGGTGTGCCGGTGACGGTGATTTTCGACTGGCGGCAAACCGGTCCGCAGACCTGGGATATCGCTTTGGACACCGAGCAAGGCCCGGTTCTGCTGTCGAAAGGGGGGAGCATCCTGTCGGTTGACGGGGTGGAGCGGATGGCCGAACCGGACAGTGAGTACCGCCGTCTCTACGCAAGGTTCCGCACCCTCATCGATGAGGGTGCGTCGGATGTGGATGTCTCCCCGCTCCGGCATGTCGCAGACGCTTTCCTTCTCGGCAGACGGCGGGAGGTTGCGCCTTTCGAGGACTGACTAAACCCGAACTCGCGGCTCCGGCAGTCCCTGTGCCTCCACTTCCCCCACGAAGGATTTGCCTGCGTTGGGGTCGGCTGCACGCTCCGCTTGCGACATACCCTCCCATGCGCTTGTGACATGAAGATGGCGATATCCGGGACCGCCAAAGGCCGGACAGCTCGGCTGCCGTGCGGGCACGGAGAGGGCGTTGAGAAACCGACCATCCGAGCCGTAGATTGCCACGCGCCCTACCCCCCACTGCGCGTTCCAGAACCGCCCCTCGGCATCCACTACGGCGCCGTCCGGGTTCAGCCCCTCGGACGAGAGGTCCAGGAAGACATCGGGCACCCCTTCCGGCCAGCCTGTCTTGGGATCGAGCGGCTGTTTCCAGACGATACCTCGCGCAGTATCGGCGTAATAGGCGCGGGCGAGGGACAGGTCGAAGCAGATGGCGTTGGGGATGGTCAAGCCATTCACGACCTGCCTCAGCTCTCCCTCCCACCAGCGCCAGATTTCGCCCCGCCCCGCTTCCGCCTTTCGGCCCATGACGGAAGCCCAGAAGCCACCCCACGGATCCGCGCGCCCATCGTTGGACCGGCTTGACCGGTCATCCGCCCCAATCGCGGCGAGTTGTCGTTTCTCCCCGGTTTCGAGATCGAACAGGTGTAGTCCCGTCTCCGTCGACAGGACAACCCTGTCCCGGTCCACCCAGCCAAGGGCCGATGCGATCTCCGGCATCTCCCAGACCTGCAGTGTACCGGCCTGAACAGCGTGGAGGCGCTTGTGCAAGATGTCGAACCAGAAGAACGCCTGCCGCTCCGGATGCCAGAAGGCGCCTTCCCCCAGCTCTGCGGCCGTATCGTGAAGAACTCTCATCCCGATTTCCTTATCGCGGCATCATAGGCGGCGACGATTTCCCGTGCCTTCAGGCCGGTCGTGAGAGCGTCCTGCCCCGGCCGATAAAGCGCGGAGCCGATGCCGAAGCCGCTGGCTCCGGCCCGAAACCATTCCGCAAAACTCGCCGGTCCCGCGCCCCCTACGGCATAGAGGGGCGTTCCGAGCGGCAAGACCGCGCGCATGGCCGACAGGCCGGACGGTCCGATGATAGAGGCGGGAAAGAACTTCAGCCCGCTTGCCCCCGCCTCCAGCGCCGCGAAACACTCGGTCGGTGTCATGACGCCGGGCCAGCTTTCCATTCCCGCTGCCCGGGTGGCGCGGATGACCCGCGCGTCCGAGTTGGGTGAGACGACGAGCGCCGCGCCGATCTCCGCAAGCCGCGCGACTTCCGCCACCGTCAGGACGGTGCCGGCACCGATCCTTGCCCGCGCCCCAAAACGCTCGACAAGCAAGGCGATGCTGTCGAATGGATCGGGGGAGTTGAGCGGGACCTCCAGCACCTCGATACCCGCATCCAGCAGCGTCTCCGCATGGGCGAGGGCTTCCTCAGGTCGGATGCCGCGCAGGATGGCGATGATGTTTCTCATACCGCCTCTTTCCACAAGGCGCGCGCGGCGGAAAGCCCCGCCAGCACGGCATCTTCCGCCTCGATCTGTCGGGTGGTTACGCCTGCGATGCGCAATGCACGCGCATAGCGCCGCATAAGCGGGCCGGCACCGATCAGCGTGACTTCTCCCCGGGGTTCCGCCGCTGCAAGTTCCGCCCCGATGAGCAGGCCCGAGAGTCGTGAACGTCCCGCGGCTGCGGGCAGGCCGTGCAACAGAAATGCCGCCCGGAGCGGGAACAGCTCTGCCCAGACGCGCGCGGGTGCCGCGATGGTGGCGGCAACAGCGGCGTCGAAAGCCGACCAATCTTCCCCCTCCCCCGTCAACCCGTGCCGCAGTACGGACTTCTCCGACAGAAGCGCAAAGAGTTCGCCCGTCGGATAACTGGTAAAACGGATCACGCGCCCTGCCTCCACCTCTGCCCATTTGCTGTGGGTTCCGGGGAGGCACAGCGGCCCGGCAAGTCCGGGGCGGAGTGCCAGCGCGCCCGCGATCTGGGTTTCCTCCCCCCGCATCACATCGGCAGGGCTTTCCTGAGAAAGCCCCGGAAGAATGGTGACGGAAATGCGGGGATCCGAGGTCGGCACGCGTGTGAGCGGCAGGCCGAGCGGATGCGCTGGAACCGGGCGATACCCCGCCTCCACCCAGCCCTGCCGCGCGCCCGCCATGCCGCAGATCAGCACCGGCGTCACGCGGCCTTCCGGCAGCCAGTCCCCGACCATGCGTATCAGCGCCTGCTCGTAGCATTCGGGCGAGAGACGGCCCATTCCCTCCTCCGATGCCCTCCGGGCGAGCACCCGATCATCCGCCGCCATCGCCCACAGGCGGAGGTTGGTCGTTCCCCAATCCGCAGCGATCCACTCCACCCCGCGCTGCATCAATGGCTGTCCTTGCCGACGGCCGCCCCACGACACCCCTTGAGAAAATCGAAATCCGCCCCGGTGTCCGCCTGCTGCACGTGGCTGTGGAAAAGGCGTGCATACCCGGTTTCCGGCGAATGGATCTCGGGGCGCCAGTCCGCAAGCCTGGCAGCCAGCTCCGCCTCGGAAATATCGAGCCGTAAGCTCCGGGCGGGCACATCCAATTCGATCATGTCACCCGAGCGCACCACGGCGAGCGGTCCACCCACCGCGGCCTCCGGCGAGGTATGCAGGACCACGGTGCCATAGGCAGTGCCCGACATGCGTGCGTCCGAAATTCTGACCATGTCGGTGATGCCCTTTCGCAGCACCTTGGGCGGCAGGCCCATGTTGCCGACCTCCGCCATGCCCGGATAGCCTTTGGGCCCGCAATTCTTCAGCACCATCACACAGGTTTCGTCGATCTCCAGAGCCTCGTCATTGATCTGCGCCTTGTAATCGTCGATGTCCTCAAAAACCACGGCGCGGCCCCGGTGCTGCATGAGATGCGGACTGGCGGCAGAGGGTTTCAGCACGGCTCCGTTCGGCGCGAGGTTGCCCCGCAGAACCGCGATGCCGCCGTGATCGGTCAAGGGGCGCTCGGCGGGCAGGATCACGTCCTCGTTCCAGTTGGTCACATTCTCCACCTGCTCCCACGCCGTCTGCCCGGAAACGGTGAGCGCGTCCCTGTGCAGAAGCCCCGCCTCCCCCAAACGCTTGATGACCACGGGCAGGCCGCCTGCGTAGAAGAACTCCTCCATCAGATATTTGCCCGACGGCATCAGGTTCACGATGGTCGGCACATCGCGGCCGAGCCGGTCCCAGTCATCGAGTGTGAGGTCGATCCCCACCCGGCCAGCCAGCGCCAGAAGGTGGATCACCGCGTTGGTGGAGCCCCCGATCGCGCCGTTGGTGCGGATTGCATTCTCGAACGCATCGCGCGTCAGGATGTCGGACGGTTTCAGGTCATCCTTGACCATCTGCACGATGCGCCGGCCCGTCAGCTGCGCCATCATCCGGCGCCGGCTGTCCACTGCGGGGATGGCGGCATTGCCCGAAAGCGCCATGCCGAGCGCCTCGGCCATGCTCGCCATCGTGGAAGCAGTGCCCATCGTATTGCAGGAGCCGGGGCTGCGGGACATGGCGCTTTCGGCTTCCAGAAACTCGGACTGTGTCATCTCCCCGGCCTTCACCGCTTCGGAGAACTTCCACAGATGGGTGCCCGATCCCACCCGCTCGCCCCGAAACCAGCCGTTCAACATCGGCCCGCCCGTTACCACGATGGAGGGCAGATCCGTGGATGCCGCCGCCATGAGCAGCGAGGGCGTGGTCTTGTCGCAGCCTACCATCAGCACGCAGCCGTCCATCGGCTGGCCGCGGATCGCCTCCTCCACCGCCATCGCAGCCAGGTTGCGGAACATCATGGCGGAAGGGCGGAAGCTCGACTCCGCCACGGAGAATACCGGCACCTCCACGGGAAACCCGCCAGCTTCATAGACGCCGTGCTTTACCCGCTCCGCCAGGTCGTGCAAATGCGCGTTGCACGGGGTAAGCTCCGACCAGGTATTCAGGATGCCGATCACCGGGCGCCCGTCGAAGAGGTCGGCCGGGAAACCCTGATTTTTCATCCAGCTCCGGTGATAGATATGGTCGCGGGAAGTGCCGCCAAACCACTCCTGCGACCTGAGCTTGCGCGGCCACGGTTTCGGCGTGAATCGGGACATTGACCAGTCTCCATCAACATGGGGTCGCGGTAGACAGATTCATCAGAGCGGGGTGACAGCGACGGGGCGACACTCCGCATCCGTCACTTTCAGAGGGTTGGAAAGTGGCAGTCCGAAGGCGGGAGCGGAGAGCTCGAACACGTCATCCGGCTCCGCCTTCACTCCATCGGCAAAGGACAGGGTCGCCGTCCCGAACATATGAACATGCAGGTCACCCGGTTGCCGGAACAGGTCGTATTTGAAGTGGTGGTGCTCCAGATTGGCCAGCGTGTGGCTCATGTTCGCCTCTCCCGAAAGAAAGGGTTTCTCCCAGATCACCTGGCCATCCCGGAGGATGCGGCTCGTGCCGCGGATATCGTCGGGAAGCGGCCCCGCCAGCAGTTCAGGCCCGAAAGCGGCCGGGCGCAGCTTGGAATGGGCGAGAAACAGATAGTTGATGCGCTCCGTCACATGGTCCGAAAATTCGTTTGCCAGACTGAACCCCACCCGGAAAGGGGTGCCATCCGGGCCGATCAGATAGAAGGCGGCAATTTCCGGCTCCTCTCCTGCGTCCAGCGCAAAACCGGGGCTGAAAAGCGGGTCGCCGGTGGCCACCGCATTGAGGCCCGTGCCCTTGTAGAACCACTCCGGTTGCACCCCGATGGTGCCCGCGGCCGGACGGCCCCCCTCCATACCCATACGGAACATCTTCATGCTGTCAGAAAGGCCTTCTGCGGAAGCGTGCATCGCATCCCGGGCGGCGGCCGACCCGGTGTGGGTCAGCCCCGTCCCTGTGAGAAACATGCGCGCGGGTTCCGGATGGCGAAGCGGAACGTCCAGCGCCCCCTCGGCGGCCAGACGGCGCAGATCGACCGCCTCTCCCCCCTCGGGCAGCACCGCGCTCAGCGGAGCACGTCGCCTGATCGCCTCCTCCGCCAGCGCGAGGATGGTGGCATCCGCTATCAGCCGGGCCTGCGCACCGGCACGGGGACGGACGGCAACGCCGCCCGCCTTCAGTTGTGACAAGAGCATGGATCAGCCCTGCTTCCGTTTGTTGTAAACGTCAAAGATCACCGCCGCGAGCAGAACGAGCCCCTTGATGACCTGCTGATAGTCAATGCCGATCCCCATGATCGACATGCCGTTGTTCATCACGCCCATGATGAGAGCGCCGATCACGACGCCGATGATCCGCCCTACCCCCCCGGACATGGAAGCGCCGCCGATGAACACTGCCGCGATCACGTCCAGTTCGAACCCAACCCCCGCCTTCGGGGTTGCGGAATTCAGCCGCGCGGTGACGATCATTCCCGCCAGAGCCGCCAGAACCCCCATGTTGACGAAGGTCAGGAACACCAGCCTGTCGGTGCGGATACCCGACAGCCGCGCCGCCTTTTCATTGCCGCCGAGAGCGTAGATGCGTCGCCCCGTTGTCGTCTGTTCGGTAAAGAAGGCGTAGAGGACGATCAGCACCGACATGATGAGCACCACGTTCGGCAGGCCCCGGAAGGAGGCCAGCTTCCACGCCACGAACATCAGCGCCGCCACGACGGCGATGTTGCGCAGCCAGAAGAAAGCGATCGGCTCCGGCTCTATCCCGAATGCCTCGTCATGCCGGCGCGCCCTGAGGCCCGTCCAGACGATGGCGACAGCCGCGATCCCGGCAAGGGCCAGCGTGGTGACGTTGGGCCGCCCCACGCCGAACAGGTCGGGAATGAACCCGGTGGAAAGCCCCTGAAACGCGCGAGGGAATGGTCCGATATTCTGCCCGGCCAGCAACCACAACGTCAGGCCCCGGAACACCAACATCCCCGCCAGCGTCACGATGAAGGAGGGAATGTGCCAGAACGCAACCCAGTACCCCTGCGCCGCCCCGATCAGCGCACCGACGAGCAGAACCGTCGGGATCACCGCCCACACCGGCCAGCCAAGCTGCACGGTGAGAACCGCCGATACCGCGCCGGTAAACGCCGCGACCGACCCTACCGATAAGTCGATATGCCCTGCCACGATGACGAGCAGCATGCCGAGCGCCATGATGATGACGTAGCTGTTCTGCAGGAACAGGTTGGTAATGTTCTGGGCGGACAAGAAATCCACGCCCTGCATGCCCACCATGATCTGAAAGAAGATCACGATGGCGACCAGCGCCAGCATCATTCCGTTTTCGCGCAAATGGCCGCCCAGATGCGCGCCGATGCCCTTTGGCCGTGTGGGGGTCTTGTCGGTATCGAGGCTGCTCACAGCGTGGCCTCCCTCGGGGGGGAAGGAGGCGCGTGATCCTCAGGTCTTCCCGGCGGCGGACCAGCGGGACCGGTTTCCGGTCGCGCCCGTGCCGCATCCCGCATTATGAGGGCCATGATGCGCTCCTGACTGGCGTCCTGCCGCGACAGCTCACCCAGAATCCGCCCCTCGTTCATCACGTAAATCCGGTCGCACATGCCTAGGAGTTCCGGCATCTCGGACGAGATCATGACGATCCCCCTCCCTTCGGCAACCAGCCTGTTCATGATGCCGTAGATCTCGAATTTCGCCCCTACGTCGATGCCCCGCGTCGGCTCGTCGAGGATGAGCACCTGCGGTTCGGTGAACAGCCATTTCGACAGCACCACCTTCTGCTGGTTTCCGCCCGAAAGGTTCACGACACGCTGAAAGACCCCGGGCGTACGGATGCGCATATCCTTGCGATAGCCCTCGGCGACGAGCTGCTCCCGCCCGCGCGACAGGACGCCTTTCTGCGATACGCCCCGCAGGTTGGCGAGGGAGATGTTGCGCAGGATCGGCTCCTCCAGAATGAGGCCCAGACCCTTGCGGTCCTCCGTCACATAGGCAAGCCCCGCGTCGATCGCCCGGTTGACGGTCGTCAGATCGGCAGGGGTTCCGCGGATCGCCACGTCACCCGAAATGTTGCGCCCGTAGCTCCGGCCGAAAAGGCTCATGGCAAGCTCGGTCCGCCCCGAACCCATCAGCCCGGCGATGCCCACGATCTCTCCCCGCCGCACAGTGAAGCCCGCGTCGCGGATCACCTGCCGGGGCAGGTCGGGGTGCCAGACGTTCCAGTTCCGCACCTCCATCAGCACCTCGCCGACCTGCGGCTCCCTGTCGGGGTAGCGGTTGGCGAGGTCGCGGCCCACCATGTCGCGGATGATCCGGTCCTCGGTCACTTCGGCGCGGTTCAGCGTGGCCACGGTGGAGCCGTCGCGGATCACCGTCACCCTGTCCGCGACCCGCCCGATCTCGTTCAGCTTGTGGCTGATGAGGATGGAGGTGACGCCCTGCTTCTTCAGTTCCAGCAGCAAGGACAGAAGTTTCTGGCTGTCATTCTCCTGCAGGGCCGCAGTCGGCTCGTCGAGGATCAGGAGCCGGACGTCCTTGGCCAGCGCCTTGGCGATCTCTATGAGCTGCTGCTTGCCGACCCCGAGCTTTTCCACCCGCGTGGTCGGCACTTCCGACAGACCGACCTTGGCCAGAAGCTCGCTCGTGCGGCGGAAGGCGAGCGGCCAGTTGATGACCCCTCGCGCGGCTACTTCGTTGCCGAGAAAAAGGTTCTCCGCAATGGAGAGCAGCGGGACAAGCGCCAGCTCCTGATGGATGATGATGATGCCTTGCGCCTCGCTGTCGCGTATCCCGGCAAAGGCGACGGGCTTGCCGTCGTAAACGATGTCGCCTTCGTAGCTGCCATACGGATAGACCCCGGACAGCACCTTCATCAGCGTCGATTTTCCGGCGCCGTTCTCTCCGCAGATGGCGTGGATCTCTCCCGTCTCAACGCTCAGGTCCACCCGGTCGAGCGCGCGGACACCGGGAAAGCTCTTGCCGATCCCGCGCATTTCCAGAAGTGTCGCCATGGCCCCTCCCGCCTGCAAAAAGCCCGCCGCTCCTGCGACGGGCATGGGGCTGTCAGTTCAGTTGCGCGTCGGAGTAGTAGCCGGAGCCGACAAGAACCTGCTCATAGTTCGATTTGTCCACCGGCACCGGTTCCAGCAGGTAGGAGGGCACGACCTTGACACCGTTGTCATAGGTGGTCGTGTCGTTGATCTCGGGCTCAGAACCTTCCAGAACGGCGTTGACCATCTTCACCGTCACTGCTGCAAGCGCGCGCGTATCCTTGAAGATGGTGGAATACTGCTCACCCGCCTTGATGGACTTGACGGAAGGCACCTCCGCGTCCTGCCCCGTGACGATCGGCATCTTCATGCCACCGGAGCCGTAGCCCACACCCTTCAGCGACGACAGGATGCCGATGGACAGCCCGTCATAGGGCGACAGCACGCCGTGCAGCGTCCGGTTGCCGTATTGTGCCGACAGAAGGTTATCCATCCGCGACTGCGCCGTCGCCGGATCCCAGCGCAGCGTGCCCACCTTGTCCATGCCCATCTGGCCGGACGGGATCGCCACCTCACCGCTGTCTATCATCGGTTGAAGAACCGACATCGCGCCGTTGTAGAAGAAGAAGGCATTGTTGTCGTCAGGGCTACCGCCGAACAGCTCCACGTTCCACGGTTTCACGTCCGGGAAGCGCTCCTTCAGCCCGCTCACCAGGCTCGTGGCCTGTTGCACGCCTACCTTGAAGTTGTCGAAGGTGGCGTAGTAGCTCACCGCGTCGCTCTCGCGGATCAGCCGGTCATAGGCGATGACCTTGATGTCCGAGGCGGCTGCATTCTCCAGCGCGTTGGTCAGCGTCGTGCCGTCGATGGAGGCGATCACCAGAACCTTCACGCCCTTGGTGATCATGTTTTCGATCTGGGCAAGCTGGTTCGGGATATCATCCTCGGCATATTGCAGATCGGTGTCGTAGCCCGCAGCCTGCAGCTGTTTGACCATATTGTTGCCGTCATCGATCCAGCGCGCCGAGGATTTGGTCGGCATGGCTATGCCGACAAGTCCCTTGGACTGCGCATCGGCCTGAACTGCCGCAAACGACGCCATCATCGCGACCGCCGCCGCGAATGCCCTGATCTTCATGCTTTTCCCCTCCCTTTGACCGATGCGATGACCGGTCTCCGCTCCCACGGATGTCGCAAGGGTAGAAGGCTTCGACATATCATACAAATGAGTTTATGGCTGTTTGACATATCGATTATGGTATATCTATGTCGGCGCTTCTGGCCCTTAAACTGTCGCAGTTCCGCCTGATCGCCGCGATTGCGGAACATGGGCGCCTTCAGTCTGCGGCGGAGGCTCTGGCGCTCACGCAACCTGCTGCATCGCGCATGCTTTCGGAAATCGAACGGATCGTCGGCGCGCCGCTTTTCGAGCGTCATCCGCGCGGCATGGCGCCCACCCTGCTTGGGCGCATTCTCATTCGTCGCGCGCAGGGAATGATGACTGCGATGACCGACCTGTCCCGAGAGGTACAGGAGATGACGGAGGGACGCGGCGGCCTTGTCCGGGCCGGGGCCGTGACAGGGCCCGCGGTTGGCTATGTTGTGCCTGCTGTCCGAAAGCTGAAGGCGCTGGCTCCCGACGTTGAACTTCGGCTGGATGTCGGCCCTTCACCGCAGCTCGTGCGGGGGCTGGAGGCAGGGGAGTACGATTTTGTCGTGGCGCGGCTTCCCGGTGATGCGGATGCAGCGGCGTTCGAGATCACCGCAGGCCAGGTGGAGATGGTCCACTTCGTAGTGCGAGACGGCCATCCGCTTGCCGGCGCGGCCGACGTCCCTGTGACGGCCCTGTCTGACCATCCCTGGATCATTCAGGAGCGGGGCACGCCGATCCGTCTGGCGGTGGAGCGCGCGCTCCTGCGGAACAATGCGCCCGTTCCAGCGGATGTCATAGCGACATCCTCGCTGGTGCTCATGATAGCTCTGTTGCGGGACTCCGACGCGATCGGGCCGATGGCGTCGGAAGTCGCGGCTCTCCTGACCCATGGGGGCCGCGCTTCCGGGCTGAAGACGTTGAAGTTGGCAATGCCTGTCATCGTGCCGCCCTATGATGTGCTGACGATACGAGGGCGCGCGCTTTCTCCCGCTGCGCGTCGTCTTCGGAGTTTGGTGACAGACGAAATCCGGCTCCACCAGTTTTCAGCGTAAGGGTCTTGTGCGTGAGATATTCAGACATATCTTACGATATATCTTAAGGAGAAAACATGAGACATATCTTTCATCATCACCACCATCACCATCGCTTTCATCCAGGCCCCGAGGGGCGGCGCGGCGGTGGCTCCCCCTTTCGCAGGGACGGCGAGCCCCGCTTTTCGGAGCGGCGGTTCATGCGCGGGCGCAAGCTTTCCGCAGAGGGGATGCAACTGCTGATCCTCTCCCTGATCGCGGAGCAGCCGCGCCACGGCTATGAGATCATCCGCGCGGTCGAGGAACTGTCCCAGGGACTGTATGTGCCAAGCCCGGGGGTGATCTATCCCGCACTCTCCTATCTGGAGGATGCCGGCCTGGCCGAAGCGCAAACCGATGGCAACCGGCGGTCCTACAGCCCCACGGAGGCCGGTCGCGCGCATCTTGCCGATGCGCAGGAAGCCGTCGAAGCGTTGCGAAGTGCGATAGGTCGTGCGGGTGATCGCTTTGATGAAATGCGCCGGAGCGAAGGAGATGATGGCCGGCACAAGCGGCCGTTTTCCGAAATGCGCATGGCGCTCCGGGCCGCACTGTTCGATCTGCGCGAGGCTCCGCCCGAGGTACAGGAGCGCGCGGGCGAGATCCTCCGGCGCACGGTTGCGGAACTGCGCGGCCTTCAGGGCAAAGACTGATCCAAGCCTCCCGCCACCGTCCGCCAGATACGCTCCACAATCGGGCGGCGGAGAGTGGCGGGGCGGTAAAGGCGTATCTGAACCTCCATCGTCCACGCAGGGTCGGTGCTGGCAAGGCGCAGGCGTCCCGCCGACAGATCATCGGTGACCAACGTCTCCGGCAGCCAGCAGACCCCGCGCCCGGCCAGCGCAAGCGTCCTCAACCCTGTGCAGATCGTGTTCTGATGCACGGTATCACGCAGCAGATCCGGCCTTTTGCCGAACAGGCGCCCCAGCGCCACGCCGAAGAACGACGATTCCCCATAGCAGAGATAGGGCATCCGCTCCCCTGCGGCGATCGTACGGTCAAGCAGCGCCTCACCGGGCAGGCTCGCCCCGCAGGATGTCCGCACCTCCACACCGGCGACCGGCAGCACCCGCTCCGTCCCGAGCACCAGATGGTCGAACCGCTGCGGATCGAGGATGAACGGCACTGTCGGGTGGGCATAGGTCAGAAAGAGGTCCGCCTCCCCTTCGGTCAATGCGCCAAGGTTGGCCTCGATCCCCCCGCGATCCGGGATGATTGCGCTTCTAAGGTCGGGTACGGAGGCGGTGAGCCGGTCCAGCCAGCCGGGAAAGAACGTGACGGTGAGCGTATGAAGAGCCGCAAATGTCACCTGCGCATGGTCGGCAATCTGCGGTCGCAACGCATCCCGCGCAGCATAAAAGGCGCGGATCGCCTCCTGCGCCACGGGCAGGAACGCGCGCCCCTCGCGGGTCAACTCGGCCGGCACCGTCGCCCGATTGATGAGCGACGCACCCAGCCAGGTTTCAAGCTGCCGGATACGGCGGCTGAAAGCGGACTGGGTAACGTGACGCGCCTCCGCCGCGCGTGAAAAGCTGAGCGTATTCGCCAGCATTTCAAAGTCCTCAAGCCACTTCAGTTCCATGTCGCGACCCTCTCCAACCCTTCCTACGCGAGCCATTGCGCCTGACAAGAGGGGTTATGCAAAAACGGACTGGTGTCGGAAAAATTGAGCATTGGTTTTGGAGTGCGCCCCCGGCTTAACGTTGCAGCACAGAACCGGAGACGCCAGCCATGCCCCGCATCGTCCATATCAATGGGGAATTCCTGCCCCTGCAGGCGGCGACGCTGCCCCTCATGGATCGGGGGTTCCTGTTCGGGGATGCGATCTACGAGGTGACGGCGGTGATCGGCGGCCGGCTGATCGACAATGACCGGCATCTGGCGCGGCTGGAGCGTTCCCTTGCGGAGATAGGAATTCCGCTGCCGAGGCCGCTGCCGGAGATCGAGCGGATACAGCGCCATCTTGTCGACGCGAACGGTCTCGAGGAGGGTACGGTCTATATGCAGGTGTCGCGCGGGGTACAGGAGCGGGATTTCCTGCCCGCCGCGGGGCTGTCGCCAACCTTCGTCGTCTTCACCCAGCAAAAGCAGCTTCTCGATACCGCAGCGCAGCGGGAGGGGATCGCCGTCGATCTGCAACCCGATCTTCGCTGGATGCGCCGGGACATCAAGACGACGATGCTGCTCGGGCAGGTGCTGGCCAAGCAGGCGGCGCAGCGGGCGGGCTATACCGATGTATGGCTGCATGAGGACGGTGTCATCACCGAAGGTGCTTCCGCCTCCGCCTTCATCATCCGCGGCCACACGCTGGTCACACGCGGCAATTCGCGGGCGATCCTGCCCGGCTGCACCCGTGCCGCCGTCCTGAAGCTTATTGCGGAAGCCGGTCTGGTGCTGGAAGAGCGCGGATTCACGACCGCCGAAGCGGAGGCCGCCACGGAAGCCTTCCAGACCAGCGCCACCAGCCTCGTCACGCCGGTCGTCCGCATCGGGCAGAGCCGCATCGGCGACGGGCGCCCCGGCCCGCTGACCCGACGGTTGCAGACCCTTTACCTTGCAGAGGTCTCTGCTCAGCCCGCCCAAACAAACTGATACAAAAACCAACAGGAGAGACACGGAAATGAAGACGAAAATCCTGCTCAAGGCCGCCACGGCGGCGCTGGCCCTCGCCCTCGCCCCCGCCGTTCATGCGTCCGAGGGCTATGGGGACTGCCCGCTCTATGGCGAAAAGGGGGCGGCCAGCATCGAACCGGCTGTTCCGGGGCAGTTCACCGTCATCATCAACCTCCCCGCGGTTGGTCAGTTCAACGGCGACACGCCCGAGACGATCAAGGACGGGTTCGAGTTCTGTATGGCCGTGAACATCGCGCATCGGCTGGGTCTGGAGAAGGTGAAGCTGGAGAACGCCTCCTTTGAATCGATCGTGGCGGGGCAGAACCGCGATTACGACATCGCGCTCGCGCTGATCTCCGTCACCGAACCGCGCAAGAAGGTTGTCGATTTCTCTACGCCCTATGCCTTCCCCGCCTATGGTATCGCTGCGAAGAAGGGTGCCGATGTGACGGAGGCAAATATCCGGGACGTGAAGCTCGGGACTCAGGCGGGTACGACGATGGTCCCGTTCGCTCAGGACAAGCTCGGGGTGAAGAACCTCAGCGTGTTCGACGATACGGGCGCCATGTTCACCGCCGCAGCGGCTGGCAACGTCAACGCGGTGATGACGGAACTGTCCATCGTGATGGGTCAGGTCGCCGCGTCGAACGGCAAGTTGGAGACCGTCGGGCAGTACGAAACCGGTTGTCAGACGGCTGGCATCTATCCCAAGGGCTCGAAAGCCAAGCCGGTCATCGACCAGATCATCGCCGATCTCAAGTCCGATGGGTCGCTCGACAAGCTTTCCGACCTTTACCTCAAACCGTCGTGGGGCGGCGTATCCCCGGCTGACATTCCCGTCTGGAAATACTGAGCCGATGACCGTGGTCGAGGAACACGGCAACGAGGGGCGCGCCGCCGAATGGCGCGCCCGGAACCGCATCCGCACCCATATGGGCCGCGCCGCCACCGGGCTTGCCGTCGGAATGCTCACCTTCGCGATCGTGGCGATTTCGGTGCAGCACATCGGCGGATACCTCGTCTCCCAGGGGTGGAAAGCGCTCCCGGTGACGCTGGTCGGGGCGCTGTGCCTGGCACTCGCGGCCTATGTGGTCTGGATCGGCGGCCGGGCGGTCGCGACGGCACGGGCCGCGGGCCGGGCGGCGGAACCCACGACTGCACGGGCCTTCGGGGCGCTGGCATCCGATCTCGGCTTCCGGGCCATGTCCTATGCGGGCGCACTCCTGATCCTGACCGCCGGGGCATGGTTTCTTACGGTCAACGATGCGGCTGTCAGCCGGACGTTCTTCGACCTGTCGCTCATCGCCGCCTCGGCCGGCAAGATTCTCGCCGCCTTCTGGACGAATATCGTCATCTTCTCGGTCTCCTGGGTGCTGATCCTGATCTGGTCGCTTGCCGTCGCCATCGCCAGAACGCTGCCGGGAGAGGCGGGAAAGCCCATCCGTACGCTCGCCATCATCTATGGCGATCTGTTTCGCGGGCTGCCCGCGATCATCACCATCTATCTGATCGGCTTCGGCTTGCCGCTAACCAATCTGCCTGTTCTTTCCAACCTGTCCTCCACCTCCTACGCGATCATCGCGCTGACGCTGACCTACGGGGCCTATACCTCGGAGGTTTACCGGGCGGGCATCGAGAGCGTGCACCAAAGCCAGATCGCAGCCGCCCGCTCGCTCGGGCTCTCCCATGCACGCACCATGCGTTATGTGGTGATCCCGCAGGCCCTGCGGGGCATCGTTCCGCCGCTGATGAACAACTGCATCAGCCTGCAGAAGGACACCGCGCTCGTCGCGATCATCGGCACGATCGACGCCTTCAACCAGTCAAAGATCATAGCCGCGAACAACTTCAACCTCTCCGCCGTGACGACCGTGGCGATCCTTTTCATCCTCATCACGATTCCGCAGGCCCGGCTCGTCGACAAGCTGACGGAGCGCGACCGGCGACGCATCCGTTCGGGGGGCTGATCCATGGCACTTGTCGAAATTGATCATGCGGTGAAACGCTACGGCCAGATGGAGGTCCTCTCCGGCATGACGCTCGACGTGGGCGAACATGAGGTCGTCTGCCTGATCGGGCCATCCGGCTGTGGGAAATCAACCCTCCTCCGTTGCATCAACAGGCTGGAGGAGATCAACGAAGGCGAGATCCGCATTCATGGCGAGCGGATCACCGGGCCGGGCGTCGATCTGGATGCGCTCCGGCGCGAGATCGGCATCGTCTTTCAGGGCTACAACCTGTTTCCGCACATGACGGTGCTGCAAAACGCCACCCTTGCTCCGGTCAAGGTGCTGGGCCTCTCCCGCCGCGTGGCGGAGGAAAAGGCGATGATGCTGTTGGACCGGATCGGGCTTGCTCACAAGGCGAAGGATTATCCCGACCGGCTTTCCGGCGGCCAACAGCAGCGGGTCGCGATCGTGCGCGCGCTGATGATGGATCCCATGCTGCTGCTGCTGGACGAGATCACTTCGGCGCTCGACCCGGAGCTGGTAGCGGAGGTGCTGGACATCGTGCGCGATCTGGCGGAGCGGGGGATGACCATGGTGCTCGCTACACATGAGATGGGCTTCGCGCGGGAGGTTGCGGACCGCATCTGCTTCCTTCAGAACGGCAAGGTCTATGAACAGGGTCCGCCAGATCAGATCTTCGGCGCGCCGCAGGGGGAGAGGACACAGGCCTTCCTGAAGCGGTTGATCGAGGCGGGTCGTCTCTGAGAGGCTCCGATGCTCATCCGTGATTTCGGGATCGTCCCCGGTATTCTTCCCCCCGGCCCGCTCAACGCCATCACCGATGTGGCGGGGGTCATGGTCGGGCACAGGACGATTCGCCACGGGCAGATCAATACCGGCGTGACGGCGGTCGTTCCGCATCCTGGCGACATGTTCCGTCAGAAGCTTCGCACGGGGGTCGCGGTCATCAACGGTTTCGGCAAGTCGGCAGGGCTGGTTCAGGTGGAGGAGCTGGGCACCTTGGAAAGCCCCGTCCTGCTGACGAACACCTTTGCCGTGGGCGCCTGCACAACCGCTTTGATCCGGCGGGCGCTGGCCGCCGATCCTGCCATCGGGCGGGAGACATCGACCGTCAACGCGGTGGTGTGCGAATGCAATGACGGGGTGCTTTCCGATATCCGGGCGCTGGCCGTGACGGAAGCGGATGCGGAGGCCGCTCTGGATGCCGCGCAGAGCGGGCCGGTGGAACAGGGATCCGTCGGCTGCGGCACCGGCATGACCGCCTTTGGCTTCAAGGGCGGAACAGGAACTTCATCTCGCGTGATGGAGGTCGGGGGAGAGCGCTTCACTCTGGGCGCGCTGGTGCAGGCCAATTTCGGCAATGCCGGCGATCTTGTCCTGCCGGACGGGCGGCGCCCGCGGCCCGAGGGGATGATACCTGCCACGCCGGAGCGGGGCTCTGTCATCATCCTGCTAGCAACCGATCTGCCGCTGGAAAGCCGTCAGCTTACCCGGATCGCCCGCCGGGCGGGAGCGGGGCTCGCACGGTTGGGCAGCTTCTGGGGCAATGGCAGCGGCGATATTGCGCTGGCCTTCACCACGGCGGACCCCGTGCCACATGATGGCTCGGCCTTCCTCTCGCCCCGCGTCCTGGCGGAGGAGCAGATCGATCTCGCCTTCCGTGCTGCCGCCGAGGCGACGGAGGAGGCTGTGCTGAACGCGCTGACCGCCGCCGAACCGCTTGTGGGACGAGACGGCGCCTGGCTGCCCTCGCTTGGCCAATGGCTCGCAGATCAGGGCCGCGGCGCAGACCTTCGCTGACGCGCCAGATGGCCGACGGCGCGCCGGATGTGGAAAGGCGCGGCTCTGGCACAAGCTGTATCGGGAAGAGGGAGGGAAGCGGCGACCCCAGGGAGGAGGAGGGGGTCGCCGCCATTTTCCGAGGCTCGGGGAGGAGGAGTGAGCCTTGGGAAACCCTTAGCGCCGAAGCGCTGTGGGACTTATTTCGTCGATCCGCTTGCGGATTGCAAGTGACCGCCTGAGCAAGCCTGACTTGCTGCAGATGCATAACTCATAACGCAAGCTCACGATCGCGTCAGATCAGGCTCTCCGGGTGGATCGGGAAGCTGGCAGGCCGAACGCCGGTCGCGTGCCATACCGCATTGGCAATTGCGCCCACGGTGCCTGTCACGCCGATTTCCCCCACCCCCTTGATGCCGAGCGCATTCACGAAGGGGTCGTCCTCATGCACGGTCATCGCTTCCACGAACGGCGCATCGGCATTCACCGGCACATGATATCCGGCAAGGTCGGCATTCGTGAACCGCCCCGTACGGGGATCGTGGATCGCTTCCTCCTGCAATGCAAACCCGATACCCCAAATCATGCCGCCCAGAAGCTGGCTGCGGGCGAGGCGCGGATTGATGATGCGGCCTGCCGCAAATGCTCCGATCAGCCGGCTGACACGCACCTGCCCCAGATCGGGATCGACCAGCACCTCTGCGAATACCCCGCCGTGGGAAAACATCGCACGCGCCTCACCGACCGAGGCATCCCGCTTGCCCGATCCGCTGCCGCGCACCAGATCCAGCCCCGCCCGGGCGAGGATGTCCTCATAGGCCTCGCTGCGGCCATCATCGTCGTTCCGCCACAGCCGCCCGTCGCGCGCGGTCACCCCGGCATTGCCCGCACCGAAGAGCGGCGATGCCGGATCCTGCACGGCCAGATCGGCGAGCTGGCGCACGACATCGGCTCCGGCGTTGAACAGCGCGGTGCCTGCCGTCGCGGTATGCCCCGATCCCCCGGCCACGCCCGCATCCGGCAAATCGGACTGACCGGAGCGGAACTCCAGCCGAGCGATATCTATCCCCAGCCCATCCGCGGCAATTTGGGCCAGAGCCGTCCATGCGCCCTGCCCCATATCCGCGGCAGAGGTCTCAACGACGGCGCTCCCGTCGGCGTGCAGTGTCGCGTGCGCCGCGGCCTGAAACATCGGGCAGGGAAACTGTGCGGTGCCCATGCCCCAGCCCTTCAGCAACCGCCCCTCGCGCATCTGCCGGGGGTGCAAGGGACGCCCTTCCCACCCGAAAGCCTCGGCCGCGCGGGCATAACATTCCCGGAGTGCCTTGGAGGAGAAAGGCAGGCCGGAAGCCGGGTCCGTCTCTGCATAATTCTTCAGGCGGAAGGCCAGCGGATCCATGCCCATCGCAAACGCTGCCGCATCCACCGCCACCTCAAGCGCTGCCGAGCCAGAGGCCTCCCCCGGCGCGCGCATCGGCCCCGGCGTGCCGGTATCCGCCCTCACCGCACCATGGGTCGTCCGCAGTGCCCGCGTGGCATAGACGCTGTGAGAGGCGTTGGACGCGCTCTCCAGAAAGTCGTCAAACGCCGAGCCAACCGAAACGGTGTGGTGCTCCAGCGCCCGGATATCCCCTGCGTCATCCAGATCGAGCCGCACCGTCTGCCGGGTGGCAGGCCGGTGCCCGACGGGGCCATACATCTGATCCCTGCGCAGCGCGAGCTTCACCGGGCGATCCAGATCCTTCGCCGCCAGAACCGTCAGAAGCTGCGCGCCGAAAAGGATCGCCTTGGAGCCGAAGCCGCCGCCCAGAAACGGGCTGCGGATCAGGATATTGCCGGGATCGATCCCGAGATAGGTCGCGAAGCTGATCTTTGCCAATCCGATCGCCTGGTTCGGCGTGTCGATCTCCAACCGGTCGCCTTTCCACTCGGCGGTGATCGCATGCGGTTCCATGGCGTTGTGATACTGCGCCGGAGTTTCCACCGTGGTTTCGAAACGCCGCGGCGCCTGCGCCCGTTCGGCCTCCATATCGCCTGCTTCGCGGCTTGGCTCGCCGCCGATGCCGACGGTTTTCGGCGTATAGGGAACGCCGCCATCCAGACCCATACGGGGCGGCTGGGCTTCATAGGAGGGGTTCAGAAGCCGCGCACCTTCCATCGCGGCTTCGAGCGTCTCTGCGACCACCAGCGCGATGGGCTGCCCGGCGTAGCGCACGCTGTCGTCCTGCAGGGCTTCCATACGCCAGGCGAAACCGTGAATTTTCTCGTCAGGGCCCTTGGCCAGCGGCGGACGGTTCCGGGGGGTATAAACCTTGACCACGCGCGGATGCGCTTCGGCCGCTTCGGTATCCAGCCGTGTGACGCGACCCCGCGCAATACCCGCAATGGCGACCACCGCGTGAAGCAGCCCCTCGGGCTGCCGGTCAGCGGCATAGGGCGCGCGGCCCGTGACTTTCAGCATACCGTCCCGGCGCGTCATCGACTGACCCGCGTTGGAACCGAGCCGCACATGGCCCTGCATGGGAAGCACGTCGGTCATGAGACATCTCCTTCAAAAACGGAGGCCGGAAGGGCGGGAAGCCGGTCGGGCGTTCCCAGGGCGGCACGGTTGAGCGCGAGGACTGCGATCCGCCCTGCCAGCGGGATCTTGGCCGCATTATCGCCCGAGGGTGCTGCATTTGCCAAAGAAAGGGCAACCGCGGCGGCAAAGGCATCTTCTCCCGGAGCGGCACCTTTCAGCGCCTCCTCCGCCTCCCGGCAGCGCCATGGCCGGGCCGCGACCCCGCCAAGCGCCAGCCGCGCCGCCATGATACGGCCGTCCCGCACATCCAGAGCGGCAGCGGCCGACACGATGGCGAAGGCAAAGGATGTGCGCTCGCGCAGTTTTACATACCGGGCGTGACGGGCCATCGCGCCGGAGTCAGGCAGACGGATGTGCGTGATGACCTCTCCTCGCGCCAGTGGTGGCGGGCCGGCCCCCTCCGCATCGGGGAGCGGGTGAAAGGTCTCCATCGCCACCTCGCGCCTGCCTGTCGGCCCGGCGATCTCGACCACCGCATCATAGGCAGCAAGCGCCACACAGAGATCGGAGGGGTGGGTAGCGATACAGCCCTCGGTCCAGCCGAGAATGGCATGGTTCCGCGTCACGCCGCCAAGGGCGCCGCAACCCGTCCCCGGCTCCCGCCGGTTGCAGGGGGACAACACGTCCTGAAAATAGCTGCACCGCGTCTCCTGCATCACGTTGCCGCCGGTCGTCGCGGCATTGCGGAGCTGGCCGGACGCACCCGACAGAACCGCCTCCGCCACGGCGGGATAGCGCGCCAGCACCGCGGCATTCCGGGCCAGATCGGCATTCGGCACCAGCGCGCCGATCCGCAAGCCTCCCTCCGCCTCCTCCACCCGGTCCAGGCCAGGAAGTCCACCGATGTCAATGAGCGCGGAAGGCCGCGCCACGTCGAGCTTCATCAGGTCGAGAAGATTGGTGCCCCCCGCAAGAAGGGCGGCGCCGGGCCCCGCGGCCATCGCCTCCTCCAGCGTCGCGGCGCGACTGTAGTCGAAGGGTCTCATGCGGATTTCCTTTCAGCGGTCGCGGAAAGTTGCCGTGTGGCGTCCAGCACCGCTTCGGTGATCCCGGCATAGGCGGCGCAACGACAGATGTTGCCGCTCATCCCTTCCCGCACGCGCTCGGGATCCATCCCGGCCTCCGCTTCGGCGATGAGAGCGACGGCGGACATGATCTGGCCGGGGGTGCAGTAGCCGCATTGGAACCCGTCAGCCTCGATGAAGGCCGCCTGAACCGGGTGCAGCCCGTCTGCGGTGGCCAACCCTTCTATCGTGGTGATTTCCGCGCCTTCGCAGCTCAGCGCGAGTTTCAGGCAACTGTTCATCCGTCGCCCGTCAATGAGAACCGTGCAGGCCCCGCATTGGCCGCGATCGCAGCCCTTCTTGGTGCCGGTCAGACCAAGCCGCTCCCGCAGGAGATCAAGCAGCGTGACGCGCGGATCGTCGAGCGCGATAGTCTGCGCCATTCCGTTTATGGTGAGATGAAGGCTCTGTGTCATCTTTCCCTCTCTGGCGGTAAGCTGTCGGGAAGTGGGGTGGCGCGATGCCATGATCTGTTTATACGGAGGGTGCCTCCGTTTTGCAATGGGCAAGAGGCAACGGGTAACAGATGGGCGAGAGTGAGCCGAAGGCAAGAAAACCCCGCGCGGATCAGATACGCAACCGTGAGCGTCTACTCAGCGCCGCGCGCGAGGTCTTCCGCGCCGAAGGTGCGAGCCTCGAAGCCGTCGCCCGCAGGGCCGGATTGGGTATAGGCACGCTCTATCGCCACTTCCCCACACGTGAATCTCTCTATCAGGCGGTCTATGAGCGGGAGGTGGAAGAGCTTGTGCGGTTGGCAGAGACGATGCGGGCGGATGAAGGGCTGGGCCGCTGGATGACAGCCGCGCTCGACATGATGGCGACCAAGAAGGGGATGATCGCCGCGTTGGCGCCGGTGATCGACCCTGCCGCCCCTTTCTATTCAGACCAATCAGCGCGTATGCGGTCGGCGCTCGCCGCTCTGCACGCCCGCGCCGTGGCGGCGGACACCATGCGCCCGGATGTGACGCCCGAAGACCTCATGCGTGTCCTCATCGGATTGTCCTACGGACCAGGGGCCGATCCCGCCCGGTCCCAACTGCTTCTGGAGGTTTTCCTGTCCGGACTCGCGCGCCCCTGAAATGCAGGGCTGCCGGGTCTTGCTTTCCTGCCGGGGTGCAGGGCCCCGGCCTGATGACGCGAACGCCGGACCGCCGATCATCTGCGGCGCGCGGCGGCATCACCGCGCCGACCCCTCCGGGACGACCCCGAACCAATCAGCGAACAGATTTCGGGCGTTGCGGCGGATGTCGCGGTGCAGGTTTGCACCCACCCCTCGGCGCGGTGGCCCAACATCCGGGTTGTGCTAGTGGCCCCTGCGTCCTTCGGGTCGCCGCTCGCTCTCTTGCACACGGGCGCAGGCACACGGGCGCGCAGGCAAATCCGGCCGCGTTACTAACAGGCCGCTGAAAGGTTCAGAGGTGTCGTGCCCCTCCTTGGAAATCGGATAGTCGAGTGACGAAAGCCCCGAAATGTAGATTCTCGGCCCGGTTTCCTCGCATGGCGACCGATTTCCGCTCCAATGCTAAAAGCCTTCCTCACAGCCTGCCAAGCGCCAAGATACGGAGAAGCCGGGTGGCCGGCAGCACTGCGGATCGTCAGACTCGGATCTGCGTGCTGCCGATCAGCCCATCCGCTCCGAAGCATAGCTCCCGGGGGATGCGGCGAAGACCACCGTCTTGTTTCCGCTCAGGAAAACACGGCGATGAATATGGGCGTGGATGGCGCGGGCCAGCACCTGCGCCTCAACATCCCGGCCCAGACTGACATAATCCTCAGGCGACTGCGCATGGGTCACGCGAATTGTGTCCTGCTCGATGATCGGACCCTCGTCGAGATCGGCGGTGACGTAGTGGGAGGTGGCGCCGATCAGCTTCACCCCGCGCTCATAGGCCTGCTTGTAGGGGTTCGCGCCTTTGAAGGACGGCAGGAACGAGTGGTGGATGTTGATGATCCGGCCCGACATCACCTTGCACATCTCGTCCGACAGCACCTGCATGTAGCGGGCCAGCACGATCAGTTCCGCCCCCGTTTCACGCACGATACGCATCTGCTGCGCCTCGGCCTCGGGCTTGTTCTCCCTGGTGACCTTGATGCAGTAGAAGGGGATATCGTGGTTGACCACCACCTTCTGATAATCCATGTGATTGGAGATCACCGCCACGATGTCGATCGGCAGCGCCCCGATCCGCCATCTGTAGAGCAGGTCGTTCAGGCAATGCCCGAAGCGCGACACCATGATCACCACCTTCATGCGCTCGGCCTCGTCGTGGAACTTCGCGGTCATGGCAAAGGCCTGTGCGGTGAGCGCAAACCCCTCCTCCAGCGCAGCAAGGCTCGCGCCCTCCTGCGAGGTGAAGCTCACCCGCATGAAGAACCGCTCCGTCTGTGCGTCATCGAACTGCGAACTGTCGGTGATGTTGCAACCATTATCCGACAGATAGGTGGCGATGGCAGCGACGATGCCGCGGCGGGTCGGGCAGGCAACGGTCAGGCAATACTTGGTCATCTTCGTCTTCCGTCGAGGTGGTAGGGGCGAGCCGGCCGAAGCCGGAAAACGGCTGCGCAAGGAGTAGCATTACTGCGTCAGCGCGCGGGCCGTAAGCCCCCCGGATCCGGGCGGTGACATCTTGGTTTTTCTGTTGGGTAAAGGCCTTGATAAGTGACCTGCTTCGATGCCACCACGATGGACCCGCCCTGCCGAACCGCTATCATGCGTCAAAACGAGGGGGGTGGAACATGGACCGGTCGGGGACGCGGGCATTGCTGCCCGGCATGATGGCTGCTCTCACGATGGCGGTGCTGACGGCCTGCGGTGGAGCGGGGCCGGATGGATCGCAGGAATACAGGGGTGGGAGGCTCGAACAACCCGTTCCGCTCAAGGTGAGTGACCACTCCGCCCCCGGTATTCCACGCTCCTTTGGAGACACCCGGCCCCATGCCTGGTCCGGCCTGTCGCCGGATCACTATCGCGTCCATGGCATCGACGCAGCCCGGTATCAGGGGCGCATCGACTGGCGACAGGTCGCAGCGGGCGGGGTAAGCTTCGCATGGCTGAAGGCTACGGAGGGCGCAGATTTTCTGGACCCCGGCTATGCCGTCAATGCCGAACCAGCGCGCCGGGCGGGCGTTCCGGTGGGCGCCTATCACTTCTATTATTTCTGCCGGACGCCCAGCGAGCAGGCAGAATGGTTCATCGCGAACGTGCCGCGGCGGGCGGGGGATCTGCCGCCTGTGCTGGACATGGAGTGGAACCACACCTCCCCCACGTGCCGCCGGCGGCCGGATGCCGCCACGGTGCAGGCCTATATCCGGGAGTTCGCCGCGATCGTCACCCGCCATTACGGCACCGCCCCCGTCATCTACACCACGCCGGATTTCTATGCCCACAACAACCTTGGTGCGCTTCGTGGATATGAGTTCTGGTTGCGCGCGGTTTCGGCCCATCCCTCGGAACGCTATCCCGAAGAAAGGTGGACCTTCTGGCAATATACCGGCACCGGTGTCGTGTCGGGGGTGTACGGAGGTGTGGACCTCAACGCCTTTGCCGGAACGCCCGCGCAATGGGCCGTCTGGACAGATCGGCGGCGGCAGAAATGATGCGCCCTGCGGCGTGGATGCGGCACGGCAGATGTTCCGGGCCGCATTCCGGGCCGCATTCACGCCGCAGGGCGTTATCCTTCCGCCGGGCGCTCCGCCGCGTGTTCGGGCGCGCCGTGCATGAGTTGCGATTCCGGGCGCTGGACCAAGACCAGATACCGTTCGAACTGGGTCAGCACATCGGCAATCAGAGCCTCACGCGTCAACCCCATGACATCGTAACCTTCTGTTCCGCTTGAGAAGTAGGTTCGCGCCTCATAGCGGTAACCCGGGTGATCGACGCTGCGGGTGGAGAAGGAGGGTAGCGGCAGCGCAACTGGCCCCACGCCATAGACGAAGTCGCGCATGTCTTCGGCAGGGGAGCGGAGTTCCACGCTTCCTCCATCCGCGTCCTGCACGGAGGCTTCCTGCCCCCGGCGTGTGAGCTCCATCGCCACGTCATCAAGCGCGGAGCGAACGTCACGCGCGATGAAGCGCTGCACCTCTGCCTCTGTCGGCGAATGCAGCAGCAATGCGATCCGTTTCTGCCAGCTCACACCAACGGCGGGGGCAGCAGCACGCCGCGCCGTTCTGAGCCGTTTCTGCGCAAGGTCCGATCGCATCCCCATCTGCAACCCCAGAACCAGCGCCAGCATCACGAAGGTGAAGGGCAGCGCGCTCGCGATGGTCGCTGACTGGAGCGCGCCAAGCCCGCCTGCCACGAGCAGGCAAGCCGCCACGACGCCGGACAGTGCACACCAGAACACCCGTTGAATCGCTGGCGTATCCGACTCTCCTCCCGAGGCAATCGTATCCATCACGAGAGAACCCGAATCCGCCGAGGTCACGAAGAACACCGCGACCAGCAACACGCCGAGTGCGGAGGTCACCGCAGGGAACGGCAGATAACTGAAGAACTGGAACAGCCCGACGGATACGTCATTGGCGATGGCCTGCCCCAATTCGCCATTCGCCACCGTCGAATCTACGAAGATGGCGGTATTTCCAAACACCGTCATCCAGAAGAACGTGAACCCGGAGGGTATGAACAGAACGGCGAGCACGAACTCCCGAACGGTCCGCCCGCGCGAGATCCGCGCGATGAACATGCCCACGAAAGGTGACCAGGAAATCCACCATGCCCAATAGAAAAGGGTCCAGGCGTCGATCCACGGCGTCGGCTCATAGGCATAGATGTTGAAGGTCCGCAGCACCAGCGTGTCGAGATAAAGTCCGATATTCTGAACGAAGTCGCGGAAGAGTTCAGCGGTGGGACCGACGAGAAGGACGAAGATCATCAGCATGATCGCGACCACGAGGTTCAGCTCCGAAAGGATCCGCACCCCCTTGTCCAGCCCGCTTACGACAGAGATGGTCGCAAGCGCAGTCACCACCACGATGGTCGGGATCTGGATCGACAGACCGATGGGAAGGCCGATCAGGTAATGCAGCCCCGCGTTGATCTGCGACACGCCCACCCCGAGCGAAGTGGCGATGCCGAAAATCGTGCCCACGACCGCGAAGATATCCACCACATGCCCGATCGGCCCGTTGATCCGCTCCTTCAGCAGGGGATAGAGACCGGACCGGATCGTGAGCGGCAGGTTGTAGCGATGACCGAAATAGGCCAGCGACAGGCCGACGACCGCATAGATTGCCCAGGCATGTATGCCCGAGTGGAAGAAGGTGACCGACATCGCCTCCCGGACCGCCGCCACGGAATGGGGTTCGGCGGTGGGTGGGGCAAGGAAATGGGTCATCGGCTCACCCACGCCGTAAAACATCAGCCCGATGCCCATGCCGGCAGCAAAGAGCATCGCGACCCAGGCGGAAAAACTGAAGTCCGGGGTCGATTCATCCGGTCCAAGCCGTAGATTGCCCCCCTCCCCGATGCAGAAGATCAGCACCCAGATGAGGAATATCGCCACAGCCAGCAGGTAGAGCCAGCCGAAGCGGTTCAGGATCCAGCTCTGTACCTTCGCAAAAATGCTGGCAGCTTCTCCCGGCAGTATGACTGCGACGCCGAGAAACAGGAATATGACTGCCAGTGATCCGAAAAATACCGGCGGGTTGATCCGAAAGCTGCTGAACATTGGAATTCCATCGGAAGGAGTGTTCCCCCTCATGATGGTTTCGAGGGAGCCGTTTCCAAGCCTCTGCCGCGTCGGAAATGCAATGCCCCTGCTTTCGCGTCACACGCCCCGGAGGAGAACCGACATTCCGCAAGCTGCAGGACGCGGCAGCCCGCCCCTTCGGACGGCATTTCCCCCTTCTTACCCTGGGTAACGGCGCGATACCGTTCTTGTCGGAGGAAGCGCGGATGACTGATGTCGGAAGCCGTTTACCGCTCTTGCTCTGAGGTCGTTCGGTTTGCCGGCGATCCAGGGTATGGCTGAATACTGTGACGCGCCTTCGACGCAATGGTGCTTGTTTCTTTGCCTCAGCGGGGCTGAAATGGTGACGGGTGGAGTGTCCCGCAACGGCTTCTGCAACCTACAAGCATGGCCAAACTCCGCATCACTGGCCGGTCGTCTGAAAAGCACTTGCTCACATCGAGACTCGGGGGCCACCGTGGGACACCCTCCATGTTACTTTTAGCGCACGCCGGCATCAAAAACGGTCGACAGGGGGAACTGTTTCGTCTAGGCGTGCTTAATCGTTTAATCAGTCGATGGCAGCGCCGGTGACCAGCACCCGCATACGTCCCAACCTCAGCCAGATCGCCGCGCGCCTGAATGTATCGGTCGCAACGGTGTCGAATGCCCTCTCGGGCAAGGGGCGTGTGTCGCCGGAAGTGGCGGAGCGGATCAGGGCGACCGCCGCCGAGATGGGCTATGTGCCTGCGCGGGCGGCACGGGCGTTGAGGACGGGTCGGTCCCATGTCATCGGCCTTGTGCTGCCGGACATTTCCAATCCGCTGTTCCCGCAGATCGCCCGCGCCATAGAGCAGGCCGCGGCGAATGTCGGCTACGCCGTTCTGATCGCGGATGCCCGCGATGACGTCACCATGCAGACCGAGGCCATCGCGCGCCTGCTGGAACGGGGCGTGGACGGGATCGTCGTCGTGCCGCGGCGGGGCAGCCGGATTGCGGATATCGGCAGCCCTGTCGCCGTGATCGACAGCCCCTCCACGCCGGGGAACACGGTTTCCGCCGACCATTGGCAGGGCGGGCGGCTGATCATGTCGCATCTGCTGTCGCTCGGTCATCGCAAGGTGCTGATCCTCGGAAACGATCCAACCTCGAACGTGCAGAACGACAGGGTGGGCGGCATGCGATCCTGTCATCCCGATGTGGTCGAGGTCATGTGGGCGGAGCGGATCGAGCGGCAATCCGGCCCGGGCCAGCCCCTGCGGCTGGCAGATAAGTTCGCCCAAGGTTTCACTGCCTTCGCCACGGTATCCGACCTGCTGGCCATCCGCGCGCTCACCGAACTGCTGGGCGCGGGTATCGGGGTGCCCGATCAGGCCAGCGTGTCCGGGTTCGATGATCTTCTGTGGTCCTCCGTGGTCCGGCCCGCGCTGACGACGGTGCGGATGGACCTGCCGTTGATCGCCGAGCGGGCGATCATGGCCCTCACCGATGCGATAGAGCACAACCTCGCCACCCCGGAGGGGCCGCTCTCCTCCGGCTCCGTCAAGCTGGCCTCACCTGCGTTGGAGCGGGTGCCCATGACACTTGTCGTGCGCCAGACCGCGGCCCCGCCAAGCACCGCCGACAGAAGAACCGCCCAACATGGAGGGAGACATTAATGAAACTGCGGACCGCCCTGGCTTCTGCCACAGCCCTTGCCCTCAGCCTTTCCGGCGCTCAGGCGCAGGAGAAGACGCTGACGATTTCCGTCTATGCCTTCGCGCAGGATGAATTCAAGGAACTGGTCTATGATCCGTTCGAGGCCCGATGCGGGTGCAAGCTCGTCGTAGAGACCGGCAACAGCGTCGAGCGTCTGGCCAAGATGGAGGCCAACAAGGCGAGGCCGGTGATCGACATGGCGGTGGTCTCCATGGCCGATGCGCTGCAGGCCAGCCGCGCGGGCCTGACCGACACGATAGATACGGCAAAGCTCACCAACTACGACAAGCTCTACGACATCGCCAAGGATCCGAATGGCGACGGGATGAGCGTGGGCTACACCTTCTACGCGACATCCATCGTGTATCGGACCGACAAGATGAAGATCGAATCCTGGGCCGACCTGCTCAAGGATGACGTGGTCTCCCACATGGCCTTCCCGAACGTCACCACCAATCAGGGGCCGCCCGCGCTCTACATGCTGGGCATCGCGCTCGGGCAGGACACGCCGGATCTGAAGGGTCCGATCGAAGCGGTGGGCGCCAAGCGGGACGAGATCGTGACCTTCTACGTCAAATCCTCGCAGCTCGTGCAGCTCATGCAGCAGGAGGAAATCTGGGCGGCCCCTATCGGCCGCTTCTCCTGGGCGCCCTTCGCCAAGCTGGACCTGCCGCTTGCCTGGGCGACGCCCAAGGAAGGGCAGACGGGTGGCATGAATGTCATGGTGGTGACCAAGGGCTCCCAGAACCGGGATCTGGCGCTGGAATTCATGGATTTCTGGCTCTCGACCGAGGTGCAGACGAAACTGGCGGAGAAGCTGGTGGACAGCCCCGCGAATGCCGAAGTCCGCGTTTCTGACGAGGTGGCCCAGAACATCACCTATGGCGAGGAGACGGTGAAGAACCTGAAGCTGATCCCCTCCTCCATCTCGCTCGACAATCGTGACGGCTGGCTCGCCGACTGGAACGCCAAGGTCGGACAATAACCGCCAGGGACCGTCAGCAGACCGGGAGGAGGCCCCCTTCTCCCGGCCGATCCTCCCCGTAGCAAAGGCTCATCCCCATGTTCCAGAACCGGGCAGAAGCGCTGGCGCTTGCCCTTCCGGCAGCGCTCTTCGCAGCCATTGTCTTTCTGATCCCGGTCGCGCTCCTGCTGTCCGAAGGCTTCCGCTCCTCCGGCCAGTGGACGCTCTCGGCCTATGTGGATTTCTTTTCGCAGCCCCTGAACAGGACGATCTTCCTGCGTACCCTGCGGCTCGGGCTGACCGTGACCGCTGTGGCGGCAGTGATCGGTTACGTTACCGCCTATGCCATCGTGTCGCTGCCTCCGGGGGCCAAGGGGCGGATGATCGGGCTTGTCATCCTGCCGCTGATGATTTCGCCCGTCGCGCGGACCTATGCCTGGATCGTCATTCTGGGCCGCACCGGCATCGTCAATCAGGCACTGCAGCTGTTCGGCCTGACGGATGAGCCGGTGCGGTTCCTGTTCACGGAGACGGCGGTGTTCATTGGGCTTCTGCAACTGTTTCTGCCCCTGATGATCATCTCGCTCATCAGCGCGCTGGAGAACCTGCCCCGCGATGTCGTTCCTGCTGCCCGGGTTCTCGGGGCCAGCTGGTTTCAGGTGTTCTGGAAGGTCATCCTGCCGCTGACGCGGGAGGGGTTGATCATCGGGGGCACGCTGGTCTTCACCGGCTCCCTTACCGCCTATATCACGCCCGCGATCCTTGGCGGATCCAAGGTGCTGATGCTGGAGACGCTGCTCTACCAGCAGGTCACGGTCGCCAACAACTTCGTCGCGGCCAGCGTCATCGCCTTCATCCTGATCGTGATGAGTTTCGCCGCCAACATCCTGCTGCGCCGCATCGCCTCGGCAAGGAGTGGCAAATGATCCGCAAGGCGCTTGCACCGCTGATCCTCCTGCTGGTCATGATCTTCCTGATCGGGCCATTCTTCATCATCGTCGCGGCGTCCTTTTCGGCGGGCGACACGCTGGCGTTCCCGCCTCAGGGATTTTCGCTCAAGTGGATCGCCAAGGTCTTTACGGTGGAGAGCTTCCGGCAAAGCTTCGCCACGTCGATGTTCCTTGCTATCGGCGGCACGCTTGTGGCGCTGCTCCTCGGTATTCCGGCGGCCTATGCGATGTCACGCTATCGGCTGCCGGGGGCGGAGACGGTGCGGTTCATGGTTTCCCTGCCGATCATCGTGCCCGGCATCATCGTCGGTCTGGCGCTGCTGCGCTATTTCGTGATCCCTGTCGGCATTCCGATCACGCTGGCGCTGTTCGTGGCCCACACTGCACTGGTGCTGCCCTATGCGGTGCGCGTCGTGTCTGCCAGCCTTGCGAACCTGCGGTCCGACATGGAGGAAGCGGCTGTCCTGCTCGGGTCATCGCGGATCGGGGCCTTCTTCCGTGTTGTTCTGCCCAATATCCGCGGCGGCATCCTGTCCGCCTTCATTCTGGGCTTCGTCACCAGCTTCAATCAGGTGCCGGTGTCGCTGTTCCTCTCCGGGCCGGGGGTCCGCACGCTGCCGGTGGATATGCTGGGGTATATGGAGATCGTGTTCGATCCCTCCATCGCGGCCCTGTCTTCTCTTCTCGCCTTCCTGTCCATCGGCATCGTTTTCGCAGCCGAACGTTTTCTGGGGTTCTCGCGCTATGTCTGATGCGTCCTTTCTTGTTCTCGACAAGCTCACGCTGGCCTATGGCAAGACCCCTGCCGTCAGCGGCCTGGACCTCCACATCCGTCGGGGGGAGCTGATCGCTCTGCTGGGCCCCTCGGGCTGCGGCAAGACCACCACGATGCGCGCCATTGCCGGTCTGATGCCGGTAAAATCGGGGCAGATCCGGCTCGATGAGCGCGATATCACCCATACCCCTGCCAACAAGCGGGAAGTCGGGCTGGTCTTTCAGTCCTACGCCTTGTTCCCCCATCTCACGGTGTATGAGAACGTGGCCTTCGGTCTGCGCCTGAAGGGCGTTTCGGGGACCGAGCTTGACGCGCGCGTCACAGGGGCGATCAAGTCCGTCGGCCTCGCGAAATTCGCGAGCCGGAAGACGCCCGAACTCTCCGGCGGCCAGCAGCAGCGCGTGGCTCTTGCCCGCTCCATGGTGATGGAGCCGAAGGTGTTGATGCTGGATGAACCGTTGTCCAACCTCGACGCCCGTCTCCGGCTGGAAATGCGCAACGAATTGCAGCGCATGCAAAAGGAAAGCGGCGTGACGATGATCTTCGTCACACATGATCAAGTGGAGGCCCTGGCGCTGGCCGACCGGATCGTCGTCATGCGCGACGGCGCCATCGAGCAGATCGGTACGCCCGAGGATATCTACAACCGCCCCGCCTCCAACTTCGTTGCGGATTTCGTCGGGTTCGAGAATATCTTCGCGGTGAAGGACGGCAGGATGATCACGCAAGGCGGCGACATTTCCCTGTCTGCCGATGCGGCGGGTGCAGCGGGCCTCGCATGGCGTCCCGATGCGGTACCGCTCGGCGCTGGTCCCTACTCGGGCACGGTGCGCGGCACGTCATTCGCCGGCAGCACCCGTGAATATGTGCTGGACACCCCGCTCGGCCCGATCAAGACGGAGGTCGATGCAGGCAAACCGGCGCATCAGCTGGGCGATGCGGTGCGCTTCGATCTGCCGCTGGACGCCGCCGCCCCCCTCCATCGTTTCGGATAGCATCATGGGCGTCTGGATCGACACCGACATGGGCTTTGACGATATCGCGGCCGTTCTGGTCGTGCAGAATGCGGGCCTTGCGATCGACGGCGTGTCGCTCACCTTCGGCAATGCGCCGCTGGCGCAGGTGTGCCGAAACGCCGCCGGGGCGGCCGCGGCCTTCGGCTGGCGGTTTCCCATCCATATGGGGCGCGCCCTGCCCGTCATGGGGCGGCTGGAGACGGCCCAGACGATCCTTGGCGAGACCGGCATCCCGACGCGGGGCCGCACCCTTCCAGAAGCGGAACCGCTGCCGGTGAGCGATGCCTTTGCCGCGTTATGCCGCTGGCTGGAAGGGGACGGGCCGCATCGCATTCTCGCCCTCGGGCCGTTGGGCAATCTGGCGGCTCTGGCGCTGGCGCGGCCGGACCTTGCTTCCCGCATAGATGATCTCGTGTGGATGGGGGGCGGCCTTACCCGTGGCAATCACACCGCCTCGGCGGAGTTCAACGCCTTTGCAGACCCGGAGGCCGCCGCCATCGTGCTCGCCCAGGGTTTGCCGCTGACCATGGTCGATCTGGATTTCTGCCGCAGGATCCTCGCCACGCCACAGGATGTGGAGGCTCTGCGGAGGGCGCAGGGCATCAACGCAGAACTTCTTGCCGACCTTTTTGGCGGCTTCGTCGATATCGCCCTGTCGCGGGCGCGTCCTGCCATGGCGCTTTACGATCCGGCGGCGGCAGTCGTCTTCGCCCGGCCCGATCTGATAACATTCGAGCCCGCGCGGATCGACGTCGAATGCGGCGGTCACCTGACGCGGGGGCGCACCGTGGTGGAGACGCGGGCGAGCCACGCCATCTTCAACGCCCGCTTCGCCGCCGACTGCGACAGGACGCAGGTTCGTGAAGCCGTGCTCGCCGCGCTGCATTGGGAGGCCGGAAAATGAGACAGCCACTGGACCTTGCCGAGGGACGCCTCCGCCTTCGTGCAACAGCCGCGGCGCGGGGCGATCAACCCTTCGACCTGCTGATCCGGGGCGGCACCCTCATCGACATGGTGACCGGGGAGCACCGGCCCGCGGATATCGGCATCGTCGGCCCGTTGATCGCTTCCGTCCATGCGCCGGGCACCCGCAGCGACGGGCGAGAGGTTCTGGATGTGGCAGGAGCCTTCCTTTCTCCCGGCCTCATCGACACGCATATGCATGTCGAAAGCTCGATGGTGACGCCTGCGACCTATTGCGATGCGGTACTTGCCCACGGTGTGACGACCGTTCTCTGGGACCCGCATGAATTCGCCAATGTGCACGGCATCCCGGGGGTCGATTACGCGATCCGGGCGACGGAGGATCTGCCGCTGCGGTTCGTGGTGCTTGCGCCCTCCTGCGTGCCCTCCGCGCCGGGGCAGGAGCGCGCTGGCGCCGATTTCGATGCGGCAACGGTCTCCCGGCTGCTCGCCCGCCCGGAAATCGGCGGCGTGGCCGAAGTGATGAACATGCGCGACGTCATCGCCGGTGAGCCGCGGATGAGCGGCATCGTGCAGGCCGGGCTCGCTGCCGGAAAGCCGGTCTGCGGTCACGCCCGCGGGCTGACCGGGGCGGCGTTGCAGGCGTTCATGGCGGCAGGCGTCGGCTCGGATCATGAGCTGACCTCCGGCTCCGACCTGATGGAGAAGCTGCGGGCCGGGTTGTTCATCGAACTCCGCGGCTCGCACGATCATCTGCTGCCCGAATTCGTAGCGGAACTGAACCGGCTTGGACATCTGCCCCAGACCCTGTCGCTCTGCACCGATGATGTCTTTCCCGACGATCTCCTGCACGGCGGCGGGCTGACGGATGTAGTGCGCCGGCTTGTCGGCTATGGCCTGCCGCCGGAATGGGCGCTGCAGGCGGCAACGCTGAACGGCGCGCGGAAGATCGGGCGGGACGATCTGGGACTGATTGCAGCCGGTCGCCGGGCCGACATCGTCATCTTCGACGATCTGAAGGCATTCGTTGCGGGCCACGTCGTGGCAAATGGCAGGATCGTGGCGCGTGAGGGCGCAGTCCTGCGCCCTTCGGTCGAGGCCGAAGCGGGGAATTTTCTGCATTCCATCCGGCTTTCCGCGCTGACGGCTGATGATTTCCGCATCCGCGCCGCCGGCGACCGTGTCCGCGTCGCCACCATCGACAGACCGCGCTTCACCCGTTGGGGAGAGGCGGAAACTGCCGTGGCGGAGGGTGTCGTCGTGCCGCCGGAGGGAGCGACGCTCATCGCCGTTGCGCATCGTCACGGCCTTGCCGATCCTGCGCCGCGGGCCGGCTTCCTGCGGGAATGGGGCGCGTGGAGGGGAGCTTTCGCCACCACCGTCTCCCATGACAGCCACAACCTCACAGTTTTCGGCGGCAACCCGGAGGATATGGCTGTCGCGGCGAATGCCGTCATCGCGGCGGGAGGCGGGATGGCCGCGGCGGCGGGAGGAGAGGTCCTGGCGCTTCTGCCCTTCCCGGTCTCGGGTCTGGTATCGCCCTCGGTTCTGGCAGAGGTCGCGGCCGATTTCGCGGCGCTTCGCGAGGCGATGGATCGCGTCGTGGACTGGCAGCCCCCCTACCTGATCTTCAAGGCCTGCTTCGGCGCGACGCTTGCCTGCAACCTCGGCCCGCATCAGACCGATCTCGGCATTGCCGACATCTCGCGCGGGGGCGTTCTGTCGTCGCCCATCCTCGACATCCTTTCCGGGACATGACCATGAGCGACACGATAGACGCCGACCTCCCCTTTCTGACGGCGCTTCGCCGCGATCTGCACGCCCACCCGGAACTGGGTTTCGAAGAGCACCGCACCTCAGATATCGTCGCAACGCTTCTGGAGGAGGCGGGGATCGCCGTGCATCGCGGCCTTGGCGGCACCGGGGTCGTCGGCACGCTCCAGATCGGCAACGGGACACGCCGTATAGGGCTGCGGGCGGATATGGATGCGCTGGCCATGCCGGAGCTGGTGGATCGGCCCTACAAATCCACTGTGCCCGGCAAGATGCATGCCTGCGGCCATGACGGGCATACCACGCTGCTGGTCGGCGCGGCGCGGGAGCTGGCGCGGCGGAGGGATTTCTCCGGGACCGTGCATTTCATTTTCCAGCCTGCGGAGGAGGGTCGCGGGGGTGCGGATCGCATGGTGTCGGACGGGCTTTTCGACATCTTCCCCTGCGACGCAGTTTATGGGCTTCACAACATGCCGGGTCTCGACCCTGATGAGATCGCGGTGGTGGAGGGGCCACAGCTCGCCTCCTCCGACAGCTGGCGGGTGACCTTCCGCGGGATCGGCACTCACGGGGCGAAGCCGCATCTGGGCCGCGACCCCGTGACGGCGACGGGCAGCTTCCTCACCGCCTTGCAGACCATCGTGGGACGGGTGGTGGATCCGCTGCAACCGGCGGTGGTCAGCGCCTGCTCGGTGCAGGCGGGGCAGGCGGAGGTGCTGAACGTGATCCCCGAAACGGTGGAGATCGGCGGCACGGCGCGCGCTTATTCCGCCGAGGTGCGCGATCAACTGGAAGCGGAGATCGGGCGGCTGGTGGAGGGCACGGCCATGACGTTCGGTCTCACCGCCGACTACCGCTACATCCGGCGCATCCCGCCCGTGGTGAACCACCCCGACGCGACATCCCGCGCTCTCGGTGCGGCGTGGGATGTCTTCGGGAAGGTCCGTACCGCGTTTCCGCCCTCCACCGCAGGGGATGATTTCGCCGCGCTCGCGCAAGGTAGACCCGGTTGCTACGTCTGGCTGGGCAACGGCCCGGCCGTGGAGGGAGCTATCCATCACAACGGCGGCTATGACTTCAATGATGCGGCAATCGGTCCCGGCGTGCGGTTCTGGACGCGGCTGGTGGAACGCGAGCTTGCGGCGGAATGACGATGGAACCTCATGACTTCTGGCAGGAGATACTGCCGCCCGGGCCCGACGCGCCCCTGCACCACGATGGGTTCTACACCGCTACGCTGGCGGATGGACGGCGCCTCCGCCTGCCGATAAGGCCGCTGCCCGACGGGCGGCACGGGCTGGCCTCGCTGATCGTCAATCAGGCAAGCTTCGCCGTGCTGGACGCGCTCGCCGCCGATCTGGCCGCGCGTCTGGCGGAATTCGAGCCGGACGTGGTGGTCGGCCTGCCGACGCTGGGGCTGACACTCGCCGCGGAGGTGGCGCGGCAGCTGGGCCACAGCCGCTATGTGCCGCTCGGCACCTCGCGCAAGTTCTGGTATGAGGAGACGCTGTCCGTGCCGCTTTCCTCCGTAACGACGCCGGATCAGGTGAAGCGGCTCTACATGGACCCGCGCATGCTGCCACTGCTGGTGAACCGCCGCGTGGCGCTGATTGACGACGTGATATCGAGCGGCCGGTCCATCCGCGCCGGGCTGTCGCTGCTGGAGACGCTCGGCGTTCGACCGGTCGTGATCGGCACTGCGATGCTTCAGTCAGACCGCTGGCGCGATCCGGCCGGGGCGGAGGGGTGGAACGCCCGCGTACGCGGCTGCTTCATCACGCCGCTGCTGGAAAAGGACACGCAAGGACGCTGGTCCTGAACGGGCCGGCATCCTCTTCTCCTGCCCATGCTGCGTGGAACCGTATGCCGTCTCGCCTGTGCGCTCGCGCGAGACAACGAGCACAGGGCAGCCGCGACAGGCACGACCCTCGCCGTCCACGATCATCAGCCCTTTGCGGGACCCTTCTGCTGACCGGTCGAAATATGCAAGTAACGTGGCGTTCGGCAATGCGGACCCGATGGAGCCGCCGCCCCTCACGCGGCTCCTCAACAGCAGCCCGGTCGGCTCTACGGCGGCTGCTTTTTCGCGCGGAGGCCGTGACGGCCTGGATATCCAGCCGATGCAGCTCCGGTCGCCACAAATACTGGTCGCCGCCTCGGATCCGAGAGAGGCCGACCAGAACCGCTTGCGAATTCTGATCGCTGGACATTCTGCGGTTTGCTGACCCCCGCAGCTATCATGTACCATGGTCGCGCCCAGCATATCTAGCAGGCTGCTGAAAAAGGCTTTTTGGCCTGTGTTGGAGTGGAAATCGTTCACCATCTGACACCATCTGACGAAATCCAGCCGGAAATCTTCCGGGCGTTTCCGGGCCGATTTCCGGTACATAGGCATGACAGTTCAGAACTTTTTCAGCAGCCTGCTAAGGTCCTGCGGATCGCGCTCGACATCTCCATCGCGCTTACTCCGCAGGTACGCAAAGCGATCCGCGGGGATCACCCGCAACCGTATGACGGGAGGGGGCACCCGAACCTTCGAGAGCGCCTCGGGCGCCTACACGGAGATTGGACAGGCAGCTATGTTTCCACGGATGCCGACCACGAGCGCGTCCCCTCTGAGCAACCGCCCAGGGGCGTCGCACCGTCGCTCTCCGTTCCGGCGCCGGTGATGAGCATCGGTCGCCGATGTCTTGCCGTCAGGCCGGTTTCCATGTGAGCGCCGCGACCACTCCATCTCCATCACGCGTGTTGATCAGGAAGTTCGATTCCTCTTTTCGGAGGGCGCCGCGCCCATCATGGTGCCGCAGGGATGGCAACGGTTTTCAGAAGTGCGCTGCGGCTCCCTGCTGATTATCGCGATGGCGGCGGAGATTTCGATGCTACGATGACCGGACAATCAAGCGTCTTCCGACAGTTCTGAAAAGAGGAAATCCCATGCTGCGCCTGCTTCTCGCCACGGGAGCCATTGCCGCGCTCACCGCCGCTCCTGTCGCCGAGGCCTGCACCCGTGTGGTCTATCATGGGCCGGAAGGCCGGGTGTTGACGGCGCGGTCGATGGACTGGAGCCTGCCGATGCTGTCCAACCTGTGGGTCTTTCCGCGCCGCATGACCCGCACGGGCGAGGCCGGGCCGCGCTCGCTGGAGTGGACATCGAAATACGGCAGCCTGATCGTCTCGGGCTATGACATCGCCACCGTCGACGGCATGAACGAGACCGGGCTGGTCGCGAACATGCTGTGGCTGGAAAGCTCGGATTATCCCGAAGACGACGGCAGCACACCCCAGATGTCGCTGTCGGTTTGGGCGCAGTATTTCCTGGACAACTATGCCACCGTGGCGGAGGCCGTGGCGGACCTGAAGGCGCGGCCCTTCCATGTCGTGACGCGGGATGTTCCGGTACAGCCGGGGCGGCTGACGACGGTGCATCTGTCCTTGTCCGATGCGAGCGGCGACAGCGCCATCCTCGAATGGATCGATGGCGAGTTGATCATCCATCATGGCCCCGAATACAGGGTGATGACCAACGATCCGCCCTATCCCGAGCAGCTGGCAGTGGCCGCCTACTGGCGGGGCGTCAATCCGCGGGAGATGCTGCCGGGCACCACCCGCGCTTCCGACCGTTTCGTGCGGGCCGGAACCTATATCGACATGGTCGTACAATCCGACGACCCGCGCGAGGCGGCTGCGGCGGCCTTCAGCGTGATCCGCAATACCTCTGTGCCGTACGGCATCACTACCCCGGAAGCGCCGAACCTCTCGACCACGCGGTGGCGGGTGGTGGCGGATCAGAAGGATCGGCTGTTCTATGTGGAATCCGCGATCTCGCCCAATGTCTTCTGGGTCGATCTGAAACGTCTTGATTTTGCCGCGAACAGCGGGGTGCGCTGGCTGGATGTGGGCGTTGATATGGTCGCCCTTCAGTCCGGGGAGGTATCCGGCAAGTTCACGCCCGCAAAACCCTTCCGCTTCGAACCGGCAGAGTGAGGCCGGGCGGGCGCGCTTCCACTGTGTGCCGCCTTTCGCTGTCCATTGTGGGTGCCAGCTCACCCCATATCCAGCGACACGCTTCTTAGCCGCCCCCTCTCGTCCTGCCGTATGGGTGCTGCTCTCGAAGAATATGTGACGGTTGCGATACGCTCCGCCGCCGGACTGCATCGCGCCGATCAGAGCGGAGGGTCTGGAAATGCTGGCCCCGTTCCGGGCTGTTCGGGGAGCGGGCTCACCGGCGCAGGGGTAACATCGGGCCGCAAACCGACGTGGACATTCGCACCATCCCGGAAAGGCGTGCGGCTTTCAGCCTCCACCAGCAGGCCTGCGCAATCCACCGTGCAGATCGTGAAGCGCCCGCGATACTCCGATGCAACCACCTGCCCATTGCCAGCCTGATCGCCCTTGACGGGGCTGAGCAGAATGTCCTGCGGTCGCACGGAAAACACGATTTCTCCCGCCCGCGCATCGGGCACGGGAATACGCCCGATGGCGGTTTCCGCCCAATGACCGGCGGTGTCGCGCAGCCCAGGGATCAGGTTCGTGCGGCCAAGGGCGCGCGCGACGAAGACATCCGCGGGACGCTCGTATACCTCGTGCACCGGCCCGCACTGAAGCAGTCGGCCATGGCGCAGCACGGCAACACGGTCGGCAAAGCCGAGCGCCTCGTCCTGATCGTGGGTAACGATGATGATCCCGCAGCCGCTTGCCTTCAGCAGACGGCGGATTTCCTGTCTGGCAGCCGTGCGCAGGTCGGTATCGAGGTTCGAGAACGGCTCGTCGAGCAGGATCAGACGCGGCTGAAAGGCCAGCGTCCTGGCAAGCGCCACCCGCTGCTGCTGTCCGCCGGAAAGCTGGTCCGGGAACCGGTGCTCCAGCCCGCTCAGCCCGACCATGGCGAGGAGCCGGGGCAGCGCAGCGGGGTCTCTGCATCCGAAAAGGATGTTCTCCGCCACGGTCATGTGGGGAAAGAGCGCATAATCCTGAAACACGATCCCGACCTTCCGCCGTTCCGGCGGCAGGGTGGTGACATCGCGACCGGAGAGCATGATACGCCCGGCATCCGGCGTCTCGAACCCCGCGATCATTCGCAGCGTCGTTGTCTTGCCGCAACCCGAAGGGCCGATCAGGGCAAGGATTTCACCCGCAGCCACCGTCAGCGAGATGTCCGTCACGGCCGTGGTGGCGCCAAAGCGTTTTTCGATGCCTTCGAGTTGCAGCAGAGCTTCCGTCACTTTCGCGCTCCCCTTCCGCCGCCCTCGTACTTCAGGATCAGCCCGACGAATACCGCCGAAAAGAGGATCAGGACCAGCGCGAACGGCGCGGCTTCCGCCATCATCCCCTCTCCGGTGCGGGCGAAGATCGTGGTGGCGAGGGTCCGCGTGCCGGTGGGGGCAAGCATCCACGCGATGGGCAGGTCTTTCACCACCATGACGAAAACAAGGATGCCTGCAGCGATCATCGGGCGTCGCAGGCGGGGCATCACCACGCTGGCAAACGCGCGCAGAGGAGAAGCGCCAAGCGCACGGGCCGCCTCTTCCTGATGCGGGCCGATCTGCATCAGCGCCAGCCGGATCGGCCCAAACGCCAGTGCGATGAAGCTGATGACATAGGCAAAGATCAGCAGCGCATGGGTTTGATAGAGTACCGGGGCCACCTGCAACGTCAGGAATGCGAGCGAGAGCGCCAGTGCAAGGGCGGGCGTTGCATAGCCCAACCACGCCAGCCGCTCCGCCAGGCGGGAGAGTGGCCCGGGCCAGCGCAGGTCAAGCAGGACGACCGGCAAGGCCAGCGCCATGGCGACCAGTGCGGCGGGCCCGGCGATCAGCACCGTCGCGGTCATCGCCGCCCCCAGATCAGCCGCGTTCAGCGACGGCAGGCCGAGCCGCATCCAGTGCAGAAGCACCATCAGCGGCAGGCCGAGCGCGGCCAGCGCCACGCCGCAGACGCACAGACGCGCGGGCCAGCGCCATGCCCCGAGCGCGATGGGCTGCGCAAGCCGCCGCGCCCCGCTGCCCGTGGCGGCAAAACGGCGATTGCGGGTCAGCCGCCCTTGCGCGAACAGCGCAGCCACCGTCATCGCCAGCAGGATCAACGCCAGCCACGCCGCATAGGTGCGGTCGAAGGCGCCGCTGTACTGGGTATAGATCGCGTAGCTGAAAACCTCATACCGTATCAGAGCGACGGCTCCGAAATCGCCGATCACATAAAGCCCGACGACCAGCCAGCCCGAAACGAGCGCGGGCCATAGCTGGGGCAGAACGACCTGGCGAAAGACGGATGTCCGCGACCGGCCAAGGCTGCGGGCGGTTTCCTCCAGCGCCGGGTCCATGCCGAGAAACGCTGCCCGCAGATTCAGGAAGATATAGGGAAACGTGTAGAGCGTCAGCGCCAGTCCCGCGCCCCACAGCCCCCGCAGCGGCGGCAGCGACAGGCCGAACCAGTGCTTCAGGAACCCGTAATACCCGGACAGGCCGATGATCGCGTAGGCCATGACGTAGCCAGGCACCGCCAGCGGCAGCACCATCAGAAAGGACACGAGCCGCCTGTGGCCAAGATCGCTGCGCGTCACCAGCCAGGCCATCGGCAAAGCGATCAGCGTGCCCAGCCCCAGAACCAGCGCCACCAGCTTCAACGTGTTGGCGAGGAGCAGCAGGTTCCTCTCTCGCAGCACGATCTGGGCGATCTGTTCAGGCTCTGCGGCAAAGGCGCGCATCAGCAGATAGATCACCGGCAGGCATGTTCCCCCCAGCACCAGCAGAACGGGCAGCACCACAACAAGCGGAGGGCGGGGCTTCTGCCCCGCCGTTGTCACTCTCACCGTCGGACTCAGGCTCAGAGCAGACCCACGTCACGCAGCAGCGCCAGCGTCCCCTCAAGATCGCCGAGCTTGTTCACGTCGACCTTGGGGCTGATTTCCTCCACCGTGGCAAGCGGTTCGAGGGTCGCCTGCGGGATGATGCCCTGCCGCACCGGGTATTCGTTGCCCTGAAGGGTGATGAACTGCTGCGCGGCGGGCGACAGGAGGAAATCCACGAACTTCTGCGCGGCGTCCTTGTTGTCGGAGGCCTCTGTCACACCGGCCCCCGCGACCAACACCAGATTGCCGATGTCACCTGCGCCGAAATGGGTCTGGTCCACCGGGAACTTGTCGTCTTTCGCTGTGTAGCGACCCAAGTAGTAGTTGTTCACCAGTCCGAAATCCACCTCGCCATTGGCGATGCCCTCGATCTGGGTGCCGTTGTTCTTGAAGACCTTGGTTTCGTTGGCCTTCATACCCTCCAGCCAGGCCTTTGCAGCCTCATCGCCATGGGTCAGGCGGAAGGCGGTCACGAAGGCCTGAAACGAACCGTTGGTCGGCGCCCAGGCAACGCGGCCCTTGTATTTCGCATCCGTCAGATCGGTGATTGCGCGGGGCAGGTCGGCCTCCTGCACACGCTCGGGAGAATAGACCAGAACGCGGGTCCGCCCGGATGTTGCTACCCATTTGTTCGACGGATCGCGGAATACCTCCAGCACCGTTTCACTGACGGCGGGGGAGAGGTCGGCGAACTGCGATGAAAGCGCGCCAAGGGCCCCGGCATCCTGCGCCCAGAACACGTCGGCCGGGGTGCGCGTGCCCTCCTCCATCAACAGCGTCGCCATCTCGGAGGTGGAGCCGTAGCGGACCTCGGCATCAATGCCGGTTTCGGCCTCGAACTGAGCGATGAGTGGGGCGACCAGGGCCTCACCACGACCGGAATAGATCACAAGCGAGTCGGCAGAGGCCATCGAACCCGCGAATGCAAACGCAATGCCGCAGAGGAGTGTGGTCTTCATGGGTATATCCTCGTAATCGGCCCGGCAGTCGCGGGCCCGGTGGTAGCGGCGCCCCGACGATTACCGGTTGGCCTGCCGACTGCATGCTCGTTTGCTGGCCCCTTCGCATCGCGCGGGTCTGGCTGAAGGCGACACCATGGGCGGAGGATTTCCCTTTCCGCGGGCCCACGGCCTGTCGCGGACTGCATAGCCGACAAAAAAACTCATCGAAATTGGCCCGGGACCAATGCCGGACCTTCCGGGACTTTAGTCCGGTGTCCCGACCCCGCCCCGTTCACCGCGCAGCAGCATTGCGGCCTCTGTCCTGTTGCGGGCGTTCAGCTTGTAGAGAATGCGGGTCATGTGATTTTTGACCGTTTTTTCATGCACTTCCGTAAGGCGGGCAATTTCCTTGTTGGATCGTCCCTCCGCCACCAGCCTCAGCACCGCGGCCTCCCTCGGGGTGAGCTGGTCCAGCAGACGCGCACGAAGTCCCGCCTGCTGATCGTCGCAGGCGGGGAGGCTCATCCTTGCGTCGCGCCCCATCTCGGAGATGACACGGGCGGCGACCGTCGGAGTGACGTAACCCTCCCCCCGGGCAATGGTGCGCACCGCGTCGATCAATGTGCGGCCTCCCACGCCCTTGACGATATATCCCGCCGCTCCCGCCGACAAAGCGTTGGTCAGATCGTCGCTGTCCTCCGAGGCGGTCAGCACCGCGACGGCCACCCCGGTAAGAAGGCGCAGCGCAGGCAGCGCCGACAATCCGCCCCCCGGCAGCGAAAGATCGAGCAGAACCACATCGGGCCGCAGGCTCCGGGCAAGGGAAACGGCCTCCTCCGCCGTGGCCCCCTCTCCGCAAACCACGAGATCTCCCGCCTCGGCGAGGGACAGGGCCAAGCCGCGTCGGAAGATCGGGTGGTCGTCAACGATCAGGATGCGTGTCATTAGGAGCTTTGCCTTCGGCGCATGCGGGCAACCACATGGCAACGGATGTGCCTGCCCCCTCGTCGCTGCGCAAGCTGAATGTTCCGCGCAGGCTGAGCGCTCGTTCCCGCAGTCCGGCCAGCCCCAGCCCCGCGGTTTCGGCGCCCGGATCGAAGCCGGGACCGGTGTCGGTAACCTCGATACCGATGCCGCCATCCGTGGAGCGGACATGCACCGCCAGATCGGCCCGCGGCGCGTGGCGGGCGCTATTGTTGAGGGTTTCCTGCACGAAACGATGGATGCAGTTGCGCAGCGGAAGCGGCAATGCCGCCAGCGTATCCGGCATGTAGAGCGTGACGCCCTGCCGCACTCTGGCTTCATGCGCGGCGACGGCGCGGCGGATAATCGCCGCAACGTCGAGCTTGCGAAGTTCGGGCAACACCATGCCGCGACAGATGAAGCGCAGTTCGGTCAGGGCAGCATCCACCGCCTCTGCCACCTCTTCCTGTCCCTTGACGCCGTCGAGGCGCATCGCGGCGAAGGCGAGGTGTTGCGCGGGCCCGTCATGCAGATCTGCCGACAGCCTCTTCAGCGTGAGATCGTTGATCTCCGTGGCGCGCTGATTTGCCCGCTCCACTTTCCGCGCCAGAGCGTCATTGTGGACGAGCGAAGCCGAAAGCTCGGCAATCTTGTCGTCCAGCGCCGCTTTCTGCTGCCTGATCGTCCGCGCGCTGCGGGCGAAAAGCGTGTAGAGGGCCGCAAACATTCCCAGCGTCACCAGTCCGACGGCAAGCCAACTGTTCAACTGGCTGCGGAACAGGTTCGCGCGCAAGGTCTCGCTGCCGGTATAGAATTCTGCCGCGCCGATGACCTGACCGGTGGTCGTCGAATGGACGGGGCTATAGACCTCCATCAGATCCTGCGGTTCGGCTTCCGGCGGCATGGTCACCCTGCGCAGCGCGGCATGAACCTGACCGTCAAGGGCGGCTCTCAACCGCGGATTGTCTCTCCCGGCCTGGCCGGTCATCCTGGGCCGGGTGCTGTACACGACCTCCCCCGCCGTGTTCCAGAGCTTGAAAGCCGACACCTGCCGGCTCAGCTCTCCGCGCCGCACGATCTCCTCCAGCAGGGTGCGGGTGGCATCGCCGATCCCTCCCGGCAGTTCGAGATCCTGCGCGGCCGGGGTGATCATCGCATCGACATAGAGCGCCGTGACGGCCCCGGCATTCTGCGTGACGATCTTTCGGACCTCCCCGTTGACCCAGAAGCCGGTGCCGATCATCCCGGCAAGCAGCACGCTGCCGGCGAGCAGGATGAACTGCCTCATGGGCTCAGCAAACGCGGCCCGTCCGGTACGGTGCTTTCCTTGCCTTGAGGGAGCGGGTGTCATGCTTCTTTCGGATCCAGTGGCCAGGCGGGGAACAAGATGGGAGAGGTTTCTTCATCTCGCCGCGAGCGTCAATCCGAAGCTGGTGGACCCGAAGCTGGAATGATCGCGGGGACGGCGCTTTCGCCCGTTGCGGGGCGGTGCTGCTTGCATCACCCGCTACCGTGCTCCCAGAGGCGCTAATCCGACCGCACGTATAGTCGTCATCCCGCTATCCGGCCGAGCAAATCCTTGCCATGCGGCGATGATAACCACACCCGCGCACCGCCCGCCGCCACTATTCGGTCGGAAGGAGGGATAGCTGATCCGGGCATCGGTCGAAGGTACTTGCCTAGGCATCGTTGGGAATGCTGGCAGTTCCATGAGATCAACAACCCGGTTGGGCGGAGTATCGAGCGTGACTTGAATACCCCTCCTGCGCATGTGAAGCGGGAGGGGTGGCTGCGTTCCACAAGGCGCGATCTGCGGGATACCTGGCCGCGCCCATGCACCCACGCAAACTTTCCGGCACGGCTCGCCGCGACGGAGAACCGGCTCTCAAGGGCGTCAGCCCCAAGCCCCTCGACGGGTATCAGCCCGCCGTTGCGAGAATGGCGCGGGCGCGAAGGCGTACGGGCTCATCCACCATTGCGCCATCGACGGAAACCGCACCATCGCCGGACGCGATCACCCGGCGCGCCCAGTCGATCTCTGCTTCCGAGGGGGCAAAGGCGTTGCGGATGACCCCGACCTGCTTCGGATGGATGCAAAGCTTGCCCGTCATCCCGAGCGAGCGGGCATGGGCGGCGTCTTCACCGCTCACGGACAGGTCATCCAGTTGCACTGTCACACCGTCGAGGGGAGCGGCGATCCCCGCAAGGCGCGAGGCAAGAACCAGTTCGAACCGCGCAGGAAGCAGAACCTCTCGCAGATGCGCGCATCCCAGATCGGCGCAGAAATCGACCGAACCGAAGGCAAGCCGCATGACACCTTCCGCCGCGGCGATGGATCGTGCCGCAGCCAGCCCACGCGCCGTTTCCACCAGAGCGATAACGGGCAGACCGACCTGCGCCGCCACGGCCGCCACCGCGCCCGCCTCCTCCGCCTTGGGCAGCATCACCGCAGCCGGGCGAAGCGCCGCGACCGCCGCGATATCCGCCTCATGCCAGGGCGTTCCGAGGGCATTGATCCGCACGATGACCGGCAGATCCGTGAAATCGGCGGTCAGCGCGGCGCGGGCCGTGTCCTTCGCATCGGCGGCAACCGCGTCTTCCAGATCAAGGATCACCGCGTCAGTGCCTGAAGCTGCGGCCTTGGCGAAACGCTCGGGCCGGTTTGCCGGCACGAACAACGGCGCCCGAATGGCGGTCACCATGTCGCACGTGCTTCCATCGCCACCGGCCCATCGACGCGGGCAGTCCAGAGCCGCAGGCCGTCGCCGTCAGTCTCTGCATTGAGCGTGTAATCGGCGGTATCATACAACGGAGACAGCGAGCGGAAGTCGAAGCGGGCGGGACTGCTGCCACGCAGTTTTGCGGCGAACTGCACAAGCTGCGTCGCCTGAAGCGGCCCATGGACCACGAGACCGGGATAGCCCTCCTCTCCGGTCACATAGGGCTGATCGTAGTGGATACGGTGGCCGTTGAATGTCAGCGCGGAATAACGAAACAACAACGGCGGCGTGGGAGTGACCGGGGTGCTATGCATCCCCCGCGCCGCCGGTTCCACCGGTTTCGGGGTGCCGCCCGGCGCGTCCGCATTGCGATAGACGATGTCCTGCCGTTCTTCGATCACCAGCCTGTCGTCACTCTCGATCCGGTGGTCCACCGTGACGAAGGAAAGCGGCCCGGTGCGCCCCTCTTTCAAGGTCACGTCCCGGATGGTGGAGATGCGCGTTACCTGCTCCCCCACGCGGATCGCGTCGTGAAAAGCAAATGCTCCTCCGGCCCACATCCGGCGCGGCAGCGGCACGGGAGGCAGGAAACCGCCCCGCGCGGGGTGCCCGTCCACCCCCAGGCTGGCAGTCGGAGCGGCAGGGGGCGCGAGGCAGAGATGGATGAGCAGCGGGGCGGCATCCCCGTCCCTCGCATCGCCGTCCAGATCCAGCGTGGCGTTAAAGCGTTCAACCAGCGCCTGCGTGACACGCTCGGATTTCCGCTCACCGCGCCCGATCCACTCCCGCAAGTAATCGATATCCACGGTCATGCCTTGACCTCCACCCGGTTCAAAGCGGGCACTGGCCCATAGCTGCGCTGCTCGCCGGAGATAACGGCGGCCGGCGCGGGGTAGCTGACCGGTCCGTTGGGCGTCTCCACCGTGATGCGCCGCAGATGCGGATGCTGTGACAGCAGCTGCATGTCGCTGACCGAGGCGAAGGCGACATCCGCCTTGAGAAGTGCAAGGCTTGCCTCCTCCGCCGTTCGGCGCGCGAAACCTTCGGCGACCAGGCTGTCGGTCTCCGGCCGGTTACGCACCCGGGCCACGTTGGTCGCGAAGCGCGGATCGCTGCCCAGTTCGGGCCGCCCCAGAAATACATCCGCCAGCTTGCGCCACTCCCGGTCGCTTTGCACGGAGATCAGGATCGGCTTGCCGTCACTGCAGGTGAACACGCTGTAAGGCGCGATGGACGGATGGGCCATGCCAAGCCGCCGTGGCGACTTGCCACCCTCATGGTTCAGCAGCGGGACGGTGAGCCAGTCGGCCATCACATCGAACATGGAGACAGAAATCTGTGCCCCCCTGCCCGTCACCCCCCGCGCGATTAGGGCTTCGAGAATGGCGGCATGAGCGGTGGCTCCCGTCGCGATATCGACGATGGAAATACCGACGCGAGCCGCGGCTTCAGGCCCGCCGGTGATCGAGCACAAACCGGACTCGGCCTGTATCAGCAGGTCATAGGCCTTCCGATCGGCCATCGGCCCGTTCTCGCCATACCCGGTGATCGAGCAGGTGATGAGCCGGGGCCACTCCTGCGCCAGACGCTCGAAGGAAAAGCCGAGCTTTTCGAGCGCCCCGCGCTTGAGGTTCTGAACGAGCACGTCGGCCCCGTCCAGCAACCGCGCCAGCTCCTCCCGGCCCTCATCGCTCGCCAGATCGAGCGTGACGGAGGTCTTGCCCCGGTTCAGCCAGACGAAATAGCTCGACTGCCCGTTGGCCACGTCATCGTAACCGCGCGCGAAATCACCTTCCGGCCGCTCGATCTTGATGACTTCCGCTCCGGCATCCGCCAACCGGGAGGTGGTGAACGGAGCCGCGACGGCCTGCTCGATGGCGACGACCGTCAGGCCCTTCAGCGGCTGATACACCATCAGAAGCTCCGCGGCAGGCCGAGAACGTGTTCGGCGACATAGGACAGGATGAGGTTGGTCGAGATCGGTGCAACCTGATAGAGACGGGTTTCACGGAACTTCCGCTCCACGTCGTATTCGCAGGCGAAACCGAAGCCCCCGTGGAACTGGAGACAGGCATTCGCCGCCTCCCAGCTTGCCTTTGCGGCAAGATACTTCGCCATGTTGGCCTGTGCGCCGCAATCCTCGTGCGCGTCATAGCGGCGGCAGGCATCGAACCGCATGAGGTTCGCGGCCTCTATCTCGATATAGGCCTCCGCGATCGGGAACTGCACGCCCTGGTTCTGGCCGATGGGCCGACCGAAGACATTGCGTTCGCTGACATATTTCACGACCCTGTCGGTGAACCAGTAACCGTCTCCGATGCACTCGGCCGCGATCAGCGTCCGCTCTGCATTGAGGCCGGTGAGGATATACTTGAAGCCCTTGCCTTCCTCGCCGATCAGGTTTTCCACGGGGATTTCGAGGTTGTCGAAGAACAGTTCGTTGGTCTCGTGATTGACCATGTTCAGGATCGGGCGCACTTCCATGCCCGATTTCATCGCCTCCTTGATGTCGACGATGAAAATCGACATGCCCTCGGATTTCTTCTTGACCTCCGACAGCGGCGTGGTGCGGGCGAGCAGGATCATCAGGTCGGAATGCTGCACCCGGCTGATCCAGACCTTTTGGCCGTTGATGACATAGCGGTCACCCTTGCGAACGGCGGTGGTCTTGATCTTGGTGGTATCCGTTCCGGTGGTCGGCTCGGTCACGCCCATGGATTGCAGGCGCAATTCACCGCTGGCGATCTTCGGCAGATATCTGCGCCGCTGCTCCTCCGAGCCATGCCGGACGAGCGTGTTCATGTTGTACATCTGCCCGTGGCAAGCGCCCGAATTGCCGCCCGACCGGTTGATCTCCTCCATGATGATCGACGCTTCCGTCAACCCAAGCCCGGAGCCGCCGTACTCCTCCGGGATCAGTGCGGCCATCCAGCCCGCTCGTGTGAGCGCCTCGACGAACTCCTCCGGGTAGCCACGCGCCTCATCGATCTTGCGGTGGTATTCATCGGGGAATTCTGCGCAAAGCGCCCGAACCGCATCCCGGATATCCTGATAATCGTCCGCGCCGTGATCAAACATACCCCGACTCTCCCCAAACCTCTCATCGTTTCGCGAAGTGTGCAGCAGGTGTGGCGATACATCAAATATATGATGATGCTACCACCTATACCGGATCGGCATGAATAGGGTGGCCCTCATGCGAGGGCATTACGTTGTTTAACTGCAATTGCCGCTATTGCTCCGCGGGCTTGAGGGTCATGACCCTCAAGGTAAGCCGCTTCCACGCGCGTTGCGCCCTTCCTGCCGTGGATATTAGCGAAAACATATGGACGAGCGGGGCTTTCGCGGCGCTGTTCCGGCTGGTGTCGCATTATGACGACATGTCATCCTTCCGTCAGGTAGCGGAGGCGCAGGTCTTGGAAATCAACCAACTCATCACCCTCGTCCACGTGGCCGAACTGGGCAGTATCAGCAAGGCCGCCGACCGGCTGAATATCGTGCAGCCCGCGCTCAGCAGGCAGATACGTCTGCTGGAGGAGGAGCTGGGGGTGCCGCTTTTTGAACGCCACGGCCGCGGTGTGGCTATCACGCCGGCAGGTCAGGCGGCGGTGGATCACGCGCTTCGGGTGCTCGCGGAGATCGATTCCCTGCGTGGGGCGGTGGAAGAGGGGCGGTCCTCTTTCCGCGGATTGGTCCGGATCGGCGCAACGCCCACCGTCGCAGAACTCATGACAGTCCCGTTGATGGTCCAGATCAAGAACGATCACCCTGAACTTGCCGTCCGGTTCTCCTCCGCCTTCGCAGGCTATCTGGTGGACTGGATGGCGCGGGGAGAACTCGACGTGATGATCTCCTATGACCCGGCGTCCACGCGCTCGCTCCGGGTAAGGCCGGTGCTCATGGAAAGCCTGTTCCTGATCGGCCCCTCGGGCGCTCTCTGTGAGGATCGGCCTGTCCGGTTCCGCGATCTGGCTCTCCAGCCGCTCGTGCTTCCCAGTCCGCGCCACGGGCTGCGCGCCATTTTCGATCACTGTGCGCGGGTGGCGGGTATCACGTTTACACAGGTGATCGAAGCCGATTCCTTTGCCTCCATGATCGACCTCACACGTGCCGGCTTCGGTGCGACGATCCTGCCGGTCGCCCCCATTCACAGGTCTTTGGCCGCGGGCGAACTGTCCTGCGCGCCGCTTGTCGATCCCGCACCGGAACGTAAGCTGGTGCTCTGCTACTCTGCCGATCGGCCCGTCAGTCCGGCGGCCCGCTACGTCGGCGAATTGTTCATCCGGCTGACGCAGGAAAGGGTGGAAAGCGGAATTTGGAAAGGGACGCTCCTGTAAACGAGCCATCTATTACCGCTATATCTCAAAGAAAATACTAACATTATTCTTTATATGCCTCCGGCGGTAAGCTCTCCCGAACAGTGCAGGGAGTGGAACAATGGACAGGTCTGCGCCGGATGCTCCGGCTGAGCCGAACTGGCAGGAGGATGTCTATCGCGTCCTCAAGAACCATGACGTGAAGCATGTCGCCTACGTACCGGATGCCGGACATTCCGCGGCCATCCGGCGTGCCGAGGCCGATAATGAGATGAATTCCGTCGTGCTGACGACGGAGGAAGAAGGCATCGGCTATCTCGCAGGTGCGTGGCTTGGCGGCGAGCGGGGCGCCCTGCTCATGCAAAGCTCCGGTGTCGGCAACTGCATCAACACCTTGGCCTTGCAGCAGGTCGCGCGGTTTCCACTGCTCATGGTCATCACGATGCGGGGCGACTGGGCGGAATTCAACGGCTGGCAAAACCCGATGGGTCAGGCGACGGAGGAAACGCTGCGCGCCATGGGTGTGATGGTGTGGCGGGCTGACCGACCGGAAGATGTCGAACCGCTGATCCATGGCGCGGCGACCATGGCCTTCAACGGAGATAGCGCAACCGCCGTCCTTCTGGGTCAGCGCCTGATCGGAGAGAAGAAATGGGTGAAGTGAAAGCAGGCGGCTCGCTTGACCGCCGCGAGGTCGTGCGTGCCCTTCTGGCGGACCGCAAGGATCTGCTGGTGGTCACGGGACTGGGGTCTGCCTCCTATGACGTGATGGCGGCGGGTGATCACGACAACAACTACTATCTGTGGGCCGCCATGGGGTCGGCAGCGATGGTGGGCCTCGGTATCGCCGCGACCCAGACCGACAAGCCCGTTCTCGTTCTGACGGGAGACGGTGAATCCCTGATGGGCTTCGGCGCATTGGCCACCATCGCCCTCCGCAGGCCGCAGAACCTGACCCTTGCCATTCTGGACAACGGTCACTTCGGCGAAACCGGCATGCAGGAGAGCCATGCGGGGCGCGGTATCGAGCTCGATCAGGTGGCGGCCGCCTGCGGATTTCCACACACGGGGCGGATCACCGATATGACGGGCGTGCAATCGCTCCGCGATGACATCTACAAGCGGGACGGGCTGCGCCTTGCCACCCTGAAGATAAAGCCGGAAAATCTGCCACGTGTTCTGCCGCCGCGGGATGGCGTCCATGTCAAGAACCGCTTCCGCATGGCGCTCGGCCACCAGCCTATCTGAAGGACGTGAGGGGGTACGGATATGAGCGGCCTTGAACGCTTTACGAATACGGTGAACGGGCAGGAGACGGCGAGCAGAACAGGCCGTTGGCTGGTGTCGGAGGATCCATTCACCGGCAAGCCATGGGCCGAGGTTCCACATTGCGACGCCGATGATGCCCGCGCCGCAATCGAGGCCGCCCATGCCGCCTTTAAAGGGCCATGGTCCAGAATGACGGCGACCGCGCGGGGCAAGCTCTTGCGACGGTTTGCCGATCTGATCGAGACCAATGCCGACCGCCTTGCGGAGATCGAAACCCGGGACAATGGGAAGCTCTACGCCGAGATGTCCGGTCAGGTTCGGTATCTGCCGGAATATTACCATTATTTCGGTGGCTTGGCCGACAAAATCGAAGGGGCGGTGCTGCCGTCCGACAAGCCGGACATATTCAGCTACACACGCCACGAACCGCTGGGCGTCGTCGTCTGCATCACGCCGTGGAACTCGCCCTTGCTGCTGCTGACGTGGAAGCTCGCGGCGGCGCTGGCTGCCGGAAATACCGTGGTCATCAAGCCCTCGGAGTTCACATCAGCCTCCACGCTGGAATTCGTCAGGCTGGCCAAGCAGGCGGGTTTTCCAGACGGGGTCATCAATACCGTCACCGGTTACGGGCAGGAGATCGGCGCTGTGCTGGTCGAGCATCCGCTGGTCGAGAAGGTCGCCTTCACGGGCGGCGATGCGACCGGGGCGTCGGTTTACGCCGGGGCTGCGAAGGGGTTGAAACACGTCTCGCTTGAGCTTGGTGGCAAATCGCCGAACATCGTCTTCGATGACGCCAATCTCGACGACGCGGTGAAGGGCGCAATCTCCGGTATCTTCGCGGCGTCCGGGCAGACCTGCATCGCAGGATCGCGGTTGCTGGTTCAGCGGTCGATATATGCCGAGGTCTCCCGCCGTGTGGTGGAGTTTGCGGCGACAGCAAAGCTCGGCAACCCGATGGAGAACACGACGCAGGTCGGGCCGATCACCACCCGCCCGCAACGTCAGAAGGTTCTCGACTACATCCGTATCGCACGGGAGGAAGGCGCCGCTTGCCTGCTCGGCGGCGGGATCCCGGGCGACGAGACGCTTTCAGACGGCTGGTTCGTGGAGCCGACGATCTTCGGCGATGTAACGAACGACATGCGCATCGCACGGGAAGAAGTATTCGGACCCGTTCTGTCCATCATCCCGTTCGAGGATGAGGATGATGCGATCCGCATTGCCAACGATACCATCTACGGACTTGCCGCCGGAGTATGGACCCGCGATATGCGTCGCGCGATAAGGATGGCGGATGCTATCAAGGCAGGAACCGTATGGGTGAATACCTATCGCGCGGTCAGCTTCATGGCGCCGTTCGGCGGTTTCAAGAAAAGCGGTATCGGTCGCGAGAATGGGCAAGATGCAATCTACGAATTCATGCAAACCAAATGCGTTTGGCTGAATCTGGCGGAAGGCGTCGCAAATCCGTTTGTGCTCAGATAGGTGCAGACTAGAGGCCTTGCTAACCCTAAGCAAAATGCTGGCCTCAGGAAAAGTCCGCGGCCGAGGTGAAGCGGTCGAAGGTTCGAACCTTCGACCGACAGCAGTTTTTAGTGGTGATGCTCAGGCATCGACTTCAAGTCATCCTTTGTCCAGCGCGTGACGGCATGCACGTCACCGCTTTCGTCACGCATGATATCCAGATCGGCGACGTTGAGCGCAACCGGCTTGGCGCCGATCCCAAGAAAACCCCCGACGTCGATAATCACCTGAGCATTCGATCCGGCCCCGTGCAGATGATCTATGTGCCCGACCTTCTCATCGCCCGGCCCATAGACCGTAGCTCCCGACAGCACAGCGTCGGTGATTTCTTCGGGGGCGAGTCGCGTATGTGCAGAATGGTCCATGATCGTCCTCTTTCGTGGCTATGCAGTTGAAACGTCTGCCATGCCATCGGTGTTCCCCCGCTTCCCCGCCAACCGCATGCCATGTGACTTCCGGAGACAGTGAGGGTGCCGGGGTGGGTTCGTGCGCCACGGAAGCTGTCCGACCGCGATCGTGACGCGTGAGAGCATCTTACCGGGAGGCTTTCGCTGCCATGCAGAGGCGCGTTCACTTCCCATATAACACGCGAAACTTCATGAATATTTCACGTCCGCAGGCCAGAATAGCCAAAACATAAGCGGAATTCATGGGCATTTCTTCCACCTGCATCAGCGCATGCTCACCCGTCTGCCACGGGGAGGTGCAAATGACTGATGGGATATTCGGTGAAGCGACCCCGCCGTTTGCCCTTGCAGCATCTTGCCCGATGGTCGGGATGATCTGTCGATGCAGCGGCGCAAAGGACCGTCCGTTCACTGGGGGCCGGCTCAGACAGGCTGGAGATCACCATTCCGACATTGGGCGGCTCCGCCTTCCCACAGGTTCAGTGCATGGGTTGACCTTGACGGCGGCTGTGCAAAAAGCACCTGTCGCGTAACCGCTGCCACTTCCCCCGGAGGATGACATGAAATTCCGCTTTCCCATCGTCATCATCGATGAGGATTTCCGGTCCGAGAACTCCTCGGGCCTGGGGATCCGCGCGATGGCGGAGGCCATCGAGAACGAGGGCTTCGACGTTCTTGGCGTGACCAGCTACGGCGATCTGTCGCAATTCGCCCAGCAGCAGTCCCGTGCCAGCGCCTTTGTCCTCTCCATCGACGATGAGGAGTTCAGCCCCGGTCCCGACGACGACCCGGTGATCGAGGATCTGCGCAGCTTCATCCGCGAGGTGCGGCGCAAGAACGAAGATGTACCGATCTACGTCTATGGCGAAACCAAGACCAGCCGCCACCTGCCCAACGACATCCTGCGAGAGCTGCACGGCTTCATCCACATGTTCGAGGATACCCCGGAGTTCGTGGCCCGCCACATCATCCGCGAGGCCAAGAGCTATCTGGAAAGCATCCAGCCGCCGTTCTTCAAGGCGCTGCTCGACTATGCGGAGGACGGTTCCTACTCTTGGCACTGCCCGGGGCATTCGGGAGGCGTGGCTTTCCTGAAGAGCCCCATCGGCCAGATGTATCACCAGTTCTACGGCGAAAACATGCTGCGGGCCGATGTCTGCAACGCTGTGGAGGAGCTGGGGCAGCTTCTGGACCACAACGGCGCGATCGGTGCGTCCGAGCGAAATGCCGCCCGCATCTTCAACGCCGATCACTGTTTTTTCGTGACCAACGGCACGTCCACCTCCAACAAGATGGTCTGGCACCACACGGTTGCCTCCGGTGACGTGGTGGTGGTGGATCGCAACTGCCACAAGTCGATCCTGCACAGCATCATCATGACCGGTGCTGTACCGGTATTCCTGCGGCCGACGCGCAATAACTTCGGCATCATCGGCCCCATCCCGCACAGCGAATTCGAGATCGAGTCCATCAAGGAAAAAATCCGCGCGAACCCGCTGCTGGAAGGGGTGGACCCGGAAACCGTCAAACCACGGATCATGACACTGACGCAATCCACCTATGATGGCGTGCTCTACAACACCGAAGTCATCAAGGGTATGCTGGATGGCTACGTGGACAACCTCCACTTCGATGAAGCGTGGCTTCCGCATGCCTCCTTCCATTCCTTCTACGGACAGTTCCACGCGATGGGGCGGAAGCGGCCCCGCGCGCGGCATTCTGTGACCTATGCCACCCAATCCATCCACAAGCTGCTGGCGGGCATCAGTCAGGCGAGCCACGTGCTCGTTCAGGATTCGCAGGATACCAAGCTCGACCGGCACCTGTTCAACGAAGCCTATCTGATGCACACGAGCACAAGCCCCCAGTACAGCATCATCGCGAGCTGCGACGTGGCCGCCGCCATGATGGAGCCGCCGGGGGGTGCGGCGCTGGTGGAGGAGAGCATCGCCGAAGCGCTGGACTTCCGCCGCGCCATGCGAAAGGTCGATGCCGAATTCGGCGACGACGACTGGTGGTTTCAGGTCTGGGGCCCGGAGGAGCTGGAGGAGGAGGGTATCGGCCGCGCAAAGGACTGGGTGCTCCGCCGGACCGACGCGGACGGGGTCCATCCCTCCGACGGCGAGGAGTCCTGGCACGGGTTCGGCGACATGGCACCCGGCTTCAACATGCTCGATCCGATCAAGGCCACGATCGTCACGCCGGGGCTGAACCTTGACGGGCGGTTCGAAGCCACCGGCATACCGGCGTCGATCGTGACGAAATATCTGGCGGAACATGGCGTGGTGGTCGAAAAGACCGGGCTCTACAGCTTCTTCGTGCTGTTCACTATCGGCATCACCAAGGGCCGCTGGAACACCCTCTTGACGGCGCTTCAGCAGTTCAAGGACGACTACGCCAAGAACAAGCCGATGTGGCGCACCATGCCGGAGTTCTGTGCCAAGCATCCCCGGTACGAGCGCATGGGTCTGCGCGACCTCTGCCAGCATGTCCACGAACTCTACGCGCGCTACGATGTCGCCGTCCTGTCCACCGCGATGTATCTGAGCGAGCTTGTCCCCGCTATGAAACCGAGCGATGCGTTTGCCCATATCGCCCGCCGCACGACCCAGCGCGTCCCGATCAACGAGCTTGAGGGGCGGATCACCACCAGCCTTGTCACCCCCTACCCGCCCGGCATCCCGCTGGTCATACCCGGGGAGGTGTTCAATCGGCAGATCGTGGATTACCTGAAGTTCAACCGCGAATTCGCCAAGGAATGCCCCGGATTTGAAACGGATATCCACGGCCTTGTGCAGGAGGAGGACGAGAATGGCGATGTCCAGTTCTATGCCGACTGCATTGCTGTCTGAACCATGACTTCGGCCGGACGCGGCGAGAAACCGCCGCGCCCGAGCCGCTCACCCACGAGAGCGTCCATCAGCGGCACGAGGCGCTTGGCAACAACCGCCTTCTCCGCTACAAGCGCCGCATTCGCATGGACCCGGTTCAATCCGGGTGGCTATTCCGGCCGCCGATCCGCCGGACAACGCATTCAAAACGCGTCCGCTCCCATCAAATGAACAGCACACGACACTATCTGCGTCAGTGGCGGGAAAACCCTGTCCGAGAAATTCTTGCCGGGTCGGTGGCGACCTTTGCCCTTATCCCGGAGGTCATCGCCTTCTCCTTCACCGCCGGGGTCGATCCGGCGGTGGGGCTTTATGCCTCCTTCGTCATCAGCATAGTGATCGCCATTTTCGGCGGACGCCCCGCCATGATCTCGGCCGCGGCCGGATCCGTCGCGCTGGTGGTGGCGCCGCTGGTGCAGGAGCATGGGGTCCAGTATCTTTTCGCCGCGGGGCTGCTGGCGGGGATGTTCCAGATCGTCTTCGGCTTCGCGCGGCTGGCGACGCTCATGCGCTATGTCTCCCGGTCGGTGCGGACAGGTTTCGTCAACGCGCTGGCGATCCTGATCTTTGCGGCGCAACTGCCGCATATCCTCGCCGCCGGGTTGACCGGATATGCGGTGATTGCAGCCGGTCTCGCGATTATCTATCTGGCGCCCCGTTTGACCACCGCGATACCTGCGCCGCTGATCTGCGTCGTGGCGCTGACAGCGCTGTGTTCCGCGCTCGGCATAGACATTCCCCGTGTGGCCGACCTTGGCAGGCTGCCGGAAGGGTTACCGGCCTTCGCCCTGCCAGACGTTCCGCTGGGTCTCGACCTGCTCAACATCATCTTTCTGCCCGCTCTTGCCATCGCCATGGTGGGCCTGCTCGAAAGTCTGATGACCGCCGGTGTGGTGGACGATGAGACCGGGACGCCTTCAGACAAGAACATGGAGGCGCGCGGGCTCGGACTGGCCAATGTCGCGGCGAGCCTGTTCGGCGGCATCGCCGGCTGCGGCATGATCGGTCAGACCGTCTCCAACGTGAAATACGGCGGGCGGGGCCGGCTCTCGACCATGGCGGCGGGGGGTGTTCTGCTCCTGTTGATGGTAGCGCTCGGGGACATCGTCGGGCAGGTGCCGGTCGCCGCCCTCGTGGCGATCATGATCATGGTTTCCATCGACACGCTTGACTGGAGCTCGCTGCGCCGTCTTCGCGGAACGCCGGCACTCTCCAATCTGGTGATGCTGGCGACTGTCGCGATGACGCTGGTGAGCCACAACCTTTCGCTGGGCGTTCTTGTCGGTGTGCTGATGAGCGGCGTCTTCTTTGCCGCCAAAGTCGCGCGGATGCAAAGCGTCCGCCGCAACGGCGATGTCTATACCGTCGCGGGACAGGTGTTCTTTGCCTCTGCCGACGCCTTCACCGAGGCCTTCGATCCGATCGACCACGACGGGCCGGTGGTCATAGACCTGACCAATGCAACCCTCTGGGATATCAGCGCTCTTTCAGCGCTGGACAAGGTGAAGGCCCGTTTTGCACAACACGGGCTGGACGTGACAATCCGGGGACTCGACACCGCCATCCCCACCCCCCGCTAGTCATCGCAGCAAGGCGTTGAAATCCTCAATGGTCTGTCCGTTCCGCTCATTGGAGGCGGCGAGGATCGCGCGTTTCAAAACCTCCGTATCGACATCCGCCGTCAGGCGCGGAGAGGTGACGCCAGCGGTATGTTCGTAGTTCCCCACGATCACGTCGATGTAGGCAGGTTGGCGGAAGTGCCAGCCGTTTTGCATGATCGACGTGATGATCGCCGGATAGGAGGTTGAGGGGGGTTGGGTCGATAGCCAGGAAAGCAGATCGCTCTCCGCCACGCTGGTATCCAGTCCTGCCTCCCGCAATCCCCGCAGAAGCCCTTCCGGTGTTTCGAATACAGGCGGCTGCTGGTTACTGGGCAGACATTCGATGGCGAAATCATGGGCCGTTGTGTTGTTGCCCATCGATGGATCACTGTCGGGCGCGCGATCCGGTGTTATCTGGTGCTCGAAGCGGAACTTGTGGCCTCCCGGCTCCTTGCACAGCAGGATCGCGTGGTCAAAGACGGTACGGGCTTCATCCTGCCGCAGTGCCGCCTGCGTCGTGGTAAGGTAGGTCGGCGTCACGCTGGCGCCGTTATCGGTGGTCGACCGAAAGGTGAGAAGCGTATCCATGGGGCTGGAGGGTCCCCCGCTGCCCAGAATGGAGGCGAGTTCTATCACCACAGGCTCACCGGCCAGCATTTGACGCGGCGGGTTGAGGACGTCGAAGGAGCTGATGGCAAGGTCTGCGACAGCCACCGCATTTACCGTCACCATGCTTGTGTTGTTTGTCGGAGCGGCATCGTTTCCAGCCCGATCGGTGACATTGCCTTTGGCGTCAATCGTAAAGGGCGCACCGGCGAGGTAAACCAGATCGGCAGGTAGCATGGCGGCCATCGTAAGCGTCCGGGTCTCTCCGGGATGGAGCATGTCGATGGCACAGGACAGCTTATCCGGAGAGGGTGCAGCGCAACCGGGCGGGGGAGAAAGAAACAGGGCCGTCGCAGGCGGAACCTCAAGATCGAGGCTCGTCGCAAGCGATGGATTTGGCCCGTGATTGACGATGACGGCGGCATAGGTCACAGGCGTTCCCGCAGCGACCGGGTCGGGCGTGGCGGTGAGCGTCAGTTCAAGATCGGTGCGCCGCATTTCCTGCTGCATCCGGTCCAAATCTTCCTGCGTCGGGCTGGTTTCCGGGTTGCGCACGATGGCACCACTTGCCCCCGCGCCGAACTGGTGAAAGTTCAGTGCGATCCGGTTCCAGTCGTTATCACCGGCAAGCAGGCTATCTAACGCGGTATTGGCACAGCCGGGAGCGCCTGTCGCGGGCGTCGTTGCGGTTGCAGGAATACCATTGTCGATATTGATGCCCGCCGCGGTAGGCAGTGTGGGATCGCCCGTCCAGTCCGGCAGCGTATTCGCGCCGACGGTGGCAATCTGGTTCCGCCCGTTCATGAACACGATGGAGTTCCTCGGATCGGCCGGGTCGACGGCGAGCGCTTCGCTCAGCAAATTTTCCGCAAGCGGGAGAAGTGGCGCAGTTGCCCGTGTCGATCCGTTGAGCGCGGTCCGCGGGGGCGAGTAGTCAAGAATTCTGCCGCCCGTGACCTGCAGAATGCCGCCTTGCAGGTTATAGTTCATCACCGAAATGTAGTTCGGCTTGCAGTTCATGGAGTTGGAGCCGCCATGCTGCAGGTTCAGGTTATGCCCAAGCTCGTGCATCACCGTCCCCGCATCGAGATTGTGAGAGATGAAATCGTTGCCCCCGATCTCTCCTTCGCCGCCCGCGCACCTGAGCGGTGGAAGCGGAAGCGGAGGATTTGGCGGAGCGGCGGCCTGTATGGCGTAGTGAAGCACCCACACCCGATTGGGATTGAACTGTGCGGCCTTGATAGCGGCAAAATTGCCGTCCAGCCCGCAGGCGCGCGTTGCCGCGGTAATGGTGAGGGCCGTGCCTCCGCCCAGATTGTCACCTACCAGACATTGCGGATCAGCAGAGTCAACCAGACCGTCGCCATCATCATCGATACCGTTGCCGCAATCACCGACACCCACCTCCCGACTGGCGTCGAGATAGAAGCAACTGCCATCCTGGCCGTCCGTCAACCCATCGCCATCGTCATCGATGCCGTTCGTGCAGGTACCTGCTCTACCTGCCTCATCCGCGCCGGCATCGAAAAGCGCACCCGCATCGACATGAAGGTTTATCCCCGTCGTGCCGTCTGGATTGGGGCGCGGCGCAGCCGCAAAAGCCCGTTTCATGGCATTTATACCGTCCCGGGTGGGCGCCCGGCCGGTCTCGTAGTCAAGCTCAAGGAAAATATCCTGATGCTGCGGGTCAGCGCCCATAGCAGGAAGATCGATATCGATCGTGCCGTCGCCATCGGCATCAAGCCCGGAAATCTCCCACGTATCCAAAAGCCCGTCGCCATCGGCATCGCCGGAAGCGGAGATCGTGGAGATGTCGAAGCAGACGCGGACCGGGTAGTATTCATCGTCATCCGTATCCACCCCGTCTCCGGTGGCGCAACTCGTCGCCGTATCCCCCGACCAACGGCCAGTAGTGAGATCAAGAACCAGATCGAGGTTGTTGTGATCGTACTGGGGAGACGCATCGGCGATATCGTCGCCGCTCGTACTGTCATGATCCCAGATCTGGATCGTGATGGGGACCACAGATGTGACCGAATCGTCCACGGTGCTGGTGACAGTCCAGAATGGCTGAATTTTCTGCTGATCGTCGTCTGCTCTGGGCGTGTCGATCTGCACCCCATTGATGAACACACGTGCATAAAAGTCCGGCCAATCTTCTCCCGCGGCCTCTATCCCGGCAGCGTCGCACTCCTCATCCTGTGTACACTCGACAGACGTTATGGTCACAGTGACAGGCACAGGTCTGGCGTCTGCAGGGACGATCCCAAGCCCCAAAAATGCCAAAAACATCGTTGCAGAATGCGAGCCGGCAAAAAAACGCGACATGGCACTCGATCCATTGCTAAGAGGATTTGCATAATAATAATCTAAAAGATTTCTAGATCATGCCACGATTTCTGAGAAAAAGATCGATTCGTTTATCAAATAGACACAAAACAGCAGTTCAGCATGACATATGGTTAAAAACGAATACTATCTCGCACCTGTAAATTGCTCTCAATTCAGTACAAACTTCTTTAAATGCGAAGACGCCGACCCTTTATCCGGGCCGGCGTCTTTCAGAATATCAAGCTCAGAGAGCTAATGTGATCACGCTTGCTTGCGACGACGAAGCACCGCGAGACCACCCACACCGCCCATCAGAAGCAGGGCTGTGGCGGGAAGCGGGACAACACTCGCGCGTACTTCGATCTGGCTGATTGCTCCGTCAACCGCATCGGCGGTATCGGAGGAGCTGATCATGAACTGAAGCGCTCCAAGATTGCCGAAGTCAAAGCCGGCGTCGCCCGTGAACTCGCTGAAGTAAAGATTGGGATTATAGCCCGGAGCCAGCAGTTCGTTGTAGGTGACGGTTTTGCCGGTCATGTCCCAAGCCGTGACGCTAAAGGCGGCGATATGGTCAAACACGATATTCGCCGGCGCGGCAAAGTAGAAGTAGGGGTTCCGCCCGATGTTCAGGTTCACACCGCCAAGACCGGTGGTCGCAACGTTAACACCGTCGCCGTCGATGCCGTCATAGGTCATCCAACCCGTGCCGCGCGCGCCAGCCACGTTAGAGAACTTCAGGTTCCCGCCCGTAACGCGCATTTCGGAGGTGGCCGTGTTGTTGCCATCGGCCTTGGTGTTCCGAACAGCAAGATCGCGAGCGCCACCCAGAATACCCATGTCCGCTAGTTCGGAAGCATTGGGGTTGTCGCTGGTGGGGCCATCCTGAACCCACTGCTCAGAGGAGAAGCTGTCCAGAACGAGGGTCACCGCAGATGCGGGGACGCCCGTAAGAAGAAACGCCGTGGATGCTGCGGCGCCGAGGAATTTAAATACCATTGGATACCTCCTAGGGTGTCACAACCGATCAAAAGTGCTTAACCATCTAAACCTATAAATGATTAATGCGCGAGTCTTTTTGACAAAAGTTTTGCAAAATCAGCGTCCAATCTAAAAATGCCTACGGATTGTCCACTTGCATCGGAACGGCGGGGCGCTGCGGCGCAGGAATTTCTTTAGAAATTATGGTGGAACGACTCACGTCGACTTGAACGCGATGAGGCATCAGCGACGGCCTCAAGCCAACCACGCCTTCAACCGGAAAATTTCGCATTGTAATCAATAAAGAAACATTGCATCCCCGGTGATCCGGCAAAAATCGCGCCGGAAATCGGCGAGATCGCCCCTTCACCACTGGACTGATCAGTCACCGAATAGCCGAGACTGGATGCGGCGGCGCAGCAGTGAAATTCGCGAGCTGCTCAAAAAATCACGCTCGTTTCCGAGACAATTACACAACCATTGGGGGATTGTCGCGCAAAACCGCGCATTGGGATCATCATCGTCGGCAGCAAAATGCCGAAATGTCAGACATGATTGAAGTTGGGCTTCTTAGGGCAGGCATTGCCAGCTATCCAGCAATCACAAGACCTGACTTCGCAATCTGCTGCTGCCTGCTGCCCTCTCATAGACACATACCGACGAGCCGACGTTGCCGACCCTCGCGCCGGCAACTCCGTGATGCGTTTGACCTTCTTCAACCGACTGCTTCACCCCGGTGACAGCAGCCGACCGAGATCTGAATGGAGCCTCCATGTCCTTTTTGAATCCTGCTCGCTCAAAGTTGCTGGAGATCTTCGCGCTGAACGGAGCAATGGTCCGGGGAAGCGGCGCGCGTCTCTTTGATGAAAACGGAGAGGAGTATCTGGACTTCCTCTCCCAGTACGGCGCACTGCCGTTCGGGCATAATCCTGAGCGCGGTTGGGCGGCATTGGGCGCGGCTCAGGCGGCGCAGATGCCGTCCCTGATCCAGCCGCTCCATTCCGCGGAGGCCGAGCGGCTGGCCAAGCGGCTGGCAGAGGTCACGCCGGGTGACCTTTCCATCACGACGCTTGCCAACAGCGGAGCGGAAACGGTGGAGGCCGCGATCAAGCTCGCCCGGATCAGGAGCGGTCGCGCGTTGATTCTGTCCACCCGGAACGGTTTTCACGGCAAGACGCTCGGCGCCCTCTCAGCCACGGGAAAATCGCTTTACCAACAGGGCTTCAATGCCCCGGCCCCCGATTTCGACTATGTGCCCTACGGCGATCTTGCCGCTCTTGAAGCGCGGCTTGTCGCGTCTGCGGATGGTATCGCGGCCTTCATCTTCGAACCGATCCAGGGAGAGGGCGGCGTGGTCTGCCCGCCCGAAGGTTACGCCGAAGCAGCGATCGCCCTTTGCCGGAAGCATGGCGTCCTGACGATTCTCGATGAAATTCAGACCGGTCTGGGGCGCACCGGCGAGCTTTTCGCCTGCTCGAGCTTCCAGGAAGTCCCCGACATGCTGCTGCTCTCCAAGGCGCTCGGCGGCGGGTTGATGCCGATTGGAGCCTGTATCGTACGCCCTTCCGCATGGGATGACCGCTTCGGGCGGCTCCATAGTTCCACTTTCGCCAACAATGCACTGGCTGCCACCGTTGCCTGTGCGACGCTCGATCAGTTGCTGGAGGATGATCAGGCGCTGGTTCGGCGCGTGGCGGAGAACGGCACCTACATCCGGGCGCGGCTTGAAGAGTTGCAGCGCGCCTATCCCGACGTGATCCGGGAGGTCCGGGGACGGGGATATATGCTCGGCCTGGAGTTCCAGCCGCTTGAGGAGCGTCGCAATTCGGCCATCATGGCGCACGCCGGCTTCAACGGTGGCGTGACGGCGCTTATCGCCTCCTATCTGGTAAACGTGCAGAAGGTGCTTACGGCTCCGCTGTTCAACGACAGCCGTGTTCTCCGGCTTCAACCGCCGCTCATCCTCGGACGCGACGGGCTCGACAAGGCTGTGGCCGCGCTCGAAGCGGTCTGCCGGATCATCCATGAGAACGACTACTACTCTCTCGTGCGCCACCTCGTCGCGCGGAGGGGAGGGGAGCTTGCGGAAGAAGGGCCGCAGATGGCGCCACAGACGGGAACGCAGACGGCAGTCGTGCCGAAGGGCAGCCTTGTCCCGGGTCGCTTCGGGTTCGTGATCCACTACACCGAGGACGAGGATATCTTCCGCTCCGACGCCTCCCTGCGACAGTTCAACGAGGAGGAACTGGCAAGCTGGAAGGCGTGGGTGAAGGGCCTTGGCCCGGGCATCGTCCACGAGATTCCCGATGTCACCTCCCGTGCAGGCAAGGTTGCCTCCGGCTGGCTACTCTCGGTGCCCATGCTGCCCGGCGACATGCGCGGCAAGGGAAAGGCCGAGGCCCGTCAGATGATCGCGGAAGCGGTGGCCATCGCAGGGGAGCAGGGCGCGTGCCGTGTGGGTCTCGGTGCCTTCACCTCAATCGTCACACGCGGCGGTGAAACCGTGACTGGGCGCGGCGTGCCTATCACCAGCGGGAATACACTGACCACCGTCTCTGCGGTGAAGGCGATCACCCAGCTCTGCCGGCGCACCGGCATCGCCCTTGAGGACGCGCATGTGGTCGTCGTGGGCGCATCGGGAGCGATCGGGCGGCTTGGAGCCATGCTGCTTGCCCGGCGGGCCGGACGCATGACGCTGGTGGGGAACGCCCGCAATCCCTTTGCTCCGCGCCTGCTCTCCAAGGTCGCCGACGACATCCTTGCCTCGCTGGCCAGAAGCCCGCGCACCGATGCCTGGACGCCGGGACTGCTGGCGCGCTCCGTCCGCCAGATGGACACGGAGAAGACGATCCACGTTCCTCCGAAGGCGAAAGCGGGTTACGGGCACGTCCTCTCCTGGACGACCGATCTGGAACCGGCGCTGGCGGATGCGGATGTCGTCCTCGTGGCCACGAGTTCGGATACCGTGCTTGTCGATCCGCGGCGTCTGAAGCCCGGAACGCTGGTCTGCGATGTGGCGCGTCCGCCGAATGTGCAGAAAGCCGATCTGCGCGGCACCGGCGTGATGGTCTTTGACGGCGGTCTCGTCCGCCCGCCGGGAGAAGTGGACCTCGGGCCTTTCCAGACGCTGCCTGCCAACATCGCTTGGGGTTGCCTGAGCGAGACGATGCTGCTGGCCCTCTCCGGTCAGGAGCGGGACTTCAGCATCGGCTCCACCCTCACGCTCGCGGATGCCGACCTGCTCTCGGCTCTGGCGGAGGAACATGGCTTCGAGCCGGCGCCCGCCCAGTGGTATGGTGACATGGTGACGGAGGCAGCAATCAACGCTTTCGCTGCCCAGTTCCGCCGGAAAGCCGTCGACCGGGTCGGTGGACGGGCGGGCGTGCCTCCGCTCTCTGACCATTCCCTGCCGTCCCTCGCCGCGGACACGGGCATCCGCAATCGGTCCGATCGTTTCTGGTAAGGTTGCCGCATCACCGCGGCCATGGACAAACCGGCTGTCTATGCGCACAACTGGCCCGGGCGTGGCGCTCCGATACGCGCCACGCAGAGGGAGAGAGGGCCGGGATGATGCAAAGACCCCAGAGTGATGCCGCGTTGACGGAACCTGTCGGCTACATGCGCCGGACGCGGGACTGGTATCTGGGCCTTGGCTATGACACGCCCTACGAATGGGCCCACAATCCCGACGCGCCCTTTGCGCCTTTGACCCTTCCGTTGGCCGAAAGCACGGTCACCCTCATCACCACCGCCGTTCCCTACGATCCGGCCAAGGGTCCGCAGGGACAGGGCGCGCCGTACAATTCCGCAGCGAAGTTCTACGAGGTCTATTCCCTCCCCACCGCCACAGACCCGGACCTGCGGATCGCCCATGTCGGCATCGATCGGGAGAATGCCGACATGACCGATCAGGGCGCGTGGTTCCCTCTGGCGGCGCTGCGACAGGCGGCTGCGCGGATCGGGTGGATCGCCCCCCGGTTTCACGGTGCTCCGACCAACCGCAGCCAACGCCATACCATGGAGGTGGATGCGCCGGAAATACTGGCCCGCTGCCGGGAGGATGGCGTGACCGCCGCGATTCTGGTGCCGAACTGCCCCGTCTGCCATCAGACGGTCACGCTCGTGGCCCGGCATCTGGAGGAAAACGGCATTTCCACTGTCATCATGGGCGCGGCGAAGGACATCGTGGAGCATGCCGGCGCCCCGCGTCTGCTGTTCAGCGACATGCCGCTCGGCAATGCGGCGGGGCGTCCCAACGACCCTGACTCTCAGCTGCGCAACGTTCACCGCGCGCTCGACATGCTGGAACGCGCGCCCGGACCTCGGACGACAATGCACTCTCCGGAGACGTTTTCGCCTGATATGGGCTGGAAGCTCGATTACTCCAACATTCACAGCCGCACCCCCGATGAGGTCGCCGTTCTGCGGGCCGAAGCGGAGAGCGCGCGGCTGACCGCCCGGCAGATCAGGGCCGAGACGCTCGGCGCGTCCTGACCTCCAGCCCGGCCCGCAGGTAGCGGCGGAGCGCGCGTTCAGAACTCGACCCCCGCCTGTGCCCGGATACCGCTGCGGAACGGGTGTTTCACGGCCTGCATCTCCGTGACCAGATCGGCAACCTCGATCAGGTCGGATTTCGCGTTCCGCCCGGTGAGCACCACGTGGGTCATGGGGGGTTTTTCGTCCCGAAGGAACGCCACCACCTCTGCTATGTCGAGATAATCGTAGCGGAGCGCGATATTGATCTCGTCGAGGAGCACCATACGGATCGCGGGATCGCGGATCATCTCTTTCGCCTTTTCCCACGCCGCCCTCGCGGCAGCGCGATCGCGGGCAAGGTCCTGCGTCTCCCACGTGAAACCCTCGCCCATGGTGTGGAACCGGCAGAGGTGGCCGAAGCTGCCGGTCAGCAGATCGCGCTCCCCGGTGGTCATCGCCCCCTTGATGAACTGCACCACGGCGGTTGGCATGCCATGGGCGATGGAGCGCAGCACCATGCCGAAGGCGGAGGAGGACTTGCCCTTCCCCGGACCCGTAAGAACGATCACCAGCCCCTTCTCTCCGGTCCGTTCGGCCATCATGCGGTCCCGCGCTGCCTTGATGCGCGCCTTTTTCCCCGCATGGGCGGCGGCTTCCTCCGGCGTGATAGTGTCATCGGGCACGGCACTCTCCTTGACTTCCGGCGCGCGGCGTGGCTTGGCTGTCCGCATCGCTGGTTCCTGCCATATGGCAGGCTAAGAGGGAATGCGACAGGCTTCACCGCCCCAACGCAGCCGCCCCCGCGACCGTGACCGGAGAGGTCGCCCGCAGAGCCACTGGGAAACCGGGAAGGTGGGGCGCCCGCCAGGGGAAACCCTGACATCCGCAAGCCGGGAGACCTGCCGCGATCTGCCGCCCCGAGGGCGGTTGTCCGAAGCCGCGGCCGGGGTGTGCCGCAGGGCGGTGATTGCCGTTCCGGCAGCCCCGTTCTGCTCCCGTCCGCCAAGACCGTCTGGCCGGAGGGGCCGATGAGCGATGCAATGGAACTGGTGGTCTGTACCACCTGCCGCCTGCAGGGTGCCGACCCGAACGTCGCCCCCGATGCGCCCCGCGATGGCGCGCGCCTGTCCGACGCGCTTGCGCGCGCGGGCATCGACCACCGGCGCCAGCCGTGCCTGTCCGCCTGCTCGCGGGGCTGTGCCGTGGTGCTTCGCGGGCCGGGGCGCTGGACCTATGTGCAGGGCGCACTGAACCCGGACCTCCACCTCGATGACCTGATCGCCATGATCCACGCCTATGCGACCGCGCCCGATGGCGTGGTGCCGTGGCGCGCACGGCCCGAAGTCATCCGCAAGAACACCATCGCCCGCATACCGCCCCTGGAGGATTGAATGTCCATCGAAAAGACCCCCGTCACCATCGTCACCGGATTTCTGGGCGCGGGAAAGACCACGCTGATCCGGCATCTTCTCCAGAACCCCGGCGGACGCAGGCTGGCGGTGCTGGTCAACGAATTCGGCGATGTCGGGGTGGACGGCGACCTGATCCGCGCCTGTGCGGATGCCGATTGCCCGGAGGCGAATATCGTCGAGCTTACCAACGGCTGCATCTGCTGCACCGTCGCCGATGAGTTCATCCCCTCCATCGAGCGGCTGATGGCGCTGGAGCCGCGGCCCGATCATATCGTGATCGAGACCTCCGGCCTTGCCCTGCCGAAGCCGTTGCTGAAGGCGTTTGACTGGCCCGACCTGCGCTCGCGGATCACGATCGACGGCGTGGTGGCCGTGGCGGATGCGGAGGCGGTGGCGAAGGGCCTTTTCGCGCCCGATCCCGCACATCCGGGCGACGCGTCGGAGGTCGATCACGAGACGCCGCTGTCGGAGGTGTTCGAGGATCAGATCGCCTGCGCCGATATCGTGCTGCTGTCGAAGGCCGATCTGGCCGGTGAGGCCGGGTTGGCCGAGGCGCGCAGGGTGATCGGCGCCGAAGCACCCCGCGCGCTGCCCATGATCGCGCTCACCGAAGGCGTGATCGACCCCCGCGTCGTGCTGGGCCTCAACGCCGCGGCAGAGGATGGGCTGGACGCCCGCCCCTCCCACCACGACGGGGAGGAGGAGCATGACCACGATGATTTCGATACCATTGTCCTCGACATGCCGGAGATAGCCGATCCTCAGGTGCTCGCCGAGCGGGTCGCGGCGCTGGCGGGTGAGCAGAGGATCCTCCGCGTGAAGGGCCATGTGGCGGTGACGGACAGGCCCTTCCGCCTTCTGGTTCAGGCCGTCGGCCCGCGCGTCCGCCATCAGTTCGACCGCCTCTGGGGGGAGCAACCGCGGCAGGGGCGGCTCGTCATCATCGCGGAGAAGGGCGATCTTGATGCCGAAGCCGTGCGTGCGGCGCTCCTCTGATGCACGTCCTGTTCCGCGAAAGCCACGGGCTGGAGGAGACGGTCACCCCGCAGGATCTGGGGCAATCGCCCGCGGACCTTGTGGTGTTGTCGTTTTCCGACAGCGATCTGGGGGCTTTCGCGGCGGGCTGGCATCGGGGGCGGGAGGGGTTGCCGTCCTTGCGGCTGGCCAATCTGTCCGCGCTCGCCCATCCGCTGTCCGTGGACACTTATGTTGACCGTACGCTTTCGGGGGCGAAGGGGGTTCTGATCCGGCTCATCGGGGGCGCATCCTGGTGGTCCTACGGCGTGGAGCAGGTTTCGCGACTGGCACGGGAGCGGGACATCGCCCTTGCCATCCTGCCCGCAGACGGATGCCCCGATCCGGCGTTGGACGCCGCCTCCACGCTCCCCGTGGCAACGCTGCGGCGGCTTTCCACCCTCTGCGAAGCAGGGGGAGAGATCGCGGCGCAGGGGGCTCTGGCACAGCTTGCTCTGGCCGCGGGGCTGTATGCCGGACCCGTCCCCGGGCCGAAGACGCTGCCCTCCTTCGGCTTCTGGCATCCCGATACCGGCCCCATGACCGATCCACCCGGCGGCACGCCGCCGCTTGTCGCCATTCCATTCTATCGCGCATGGCTCGCCGCGGCGGATACCGATGGGATCGCCGGTCTGATCCGGGGGTTTGAGCGGGAGGGCTTTCGCGCCGCAGGTCTTTTCCTGCCAAGCCTGAAGGACAGCGCCGCCGCCGCATGGCTTCGTGACATCTTGCCTGCGCTGGCACCTGTGGCGATCGTCAACACCACCGCTTTCTCCGCCCGAAGCGAGGGGGCGTCGCCGCTCGAGGCGGCCCGCGTGCCGGTGTTTCAAGCGATCCACGCCACGTCCGCACGCGCGGCGTGGCAGGCGTCCGGGCGCGGTCTTTCCCCCTCCGATCTGGCGATGCATGTCGCGCTGCCGGAGGTGGACGGGCGGATCGGCGCAGGCGTGATCTCTTTCAAGGAGCCGCGGGCCCGGAATGCGGATCTGCAGTTCACCCAGTCCCGGCATGGGGCGGATCAGCCGGGTATCGCCGCGACGGTCGCCCGTGTGCGCGCCTGGCACCGGCTTGCAACCCTGCCCCCCGCAGAGCGGCGCGTAGCGCTTGTCCTGTCCACCTACCCTGGCAAGGCCCACCGGGCGGCACATGCCGTGGGGCTCGACGTGTTTGCTTCGGCAGAGGCGATGCTTGAGGATTTGCGCCAAGCAGGTCATGTGGCGCCCTCCGGCCCGGCGCTGGAAGCGGCGCTCGACGAAACGGTGCATTGGCCTCTCGCCTCCTACCGCCACACGCTCCAAAGCCTTCCCGAAGCATTGCAGGCGGAGCTGCGCGCGACCCATGGCGATGTCACGGATGCGGGCTTCGCCTTTCACGCCACCCGTCGCGGCAACGTGGTGCTGGCGCTTCAACCGGAGCGCGGCGGCGGAGAGGACCGGGAGGACGCCTATCACGATACGACCCGCGTCCCCTGCCATGCCTACGCCGCCTTCTACCTCTGGCTGCGCGAGCAGGTGGATGCCATCGTGCATATCGGCGCGCATGGCACGCTGGAATGGCTGCCCGGCAAGGCCGCCGCGCTTTCGCCTGTGTGCTGGCCGCAGGCGCTGACCGGCCCGATGCCCGTGATCTATCCGTTCATCGTCAACGATCCGGGAGAGGCCGCACAGGCACGCCGCCGCCTTGGTGCCGTGACGCTCGGCCATCTGCCGCCGCCCCTGGCCGAGAGCGGCCTTTCGCCGGAGCTTCTGCGGATCGAGCGGCTGCTGGATGAGTATTCCACCGCCGACGGGCTGGACCCGCCGCGCCGCGCCCGGCTGATCTCCGCCATCCGGCAGGAGGCTCAGCGGGCGGGCATTGAGGACGACCTTGGCCTTCCGGGGAGCGCATCAGCGGCGGAGGCGATTCCGCGTATCGACCGCTTCGTCTGCGACGTGAAGGAAAGCCAGTTCGGCGAGGGACTGCACATATGGGGTCGCGGCACGCCGCAGGCGGGGGGCGGACTGGCAGGGGATCCCGCCTCCGTCGAGGCGGAGCAACGGGCTCTCCCCGCCGCCCTCTCCGGCAAGCCCATGCCGCCCGGACCGTCCGGCTCACCCTATCGCGGGCGCAGTGACGTTCTGCCGACGGGGCGCAACATGTATGGCACGGACCCGCGCGCCGTTCCCTCGCGCGCGGCTTACGCACAGGGGGTAAAGCTGGCGGAGGAACTGGTCCGGCGTCACCTGCAGGATCGGGGCGACTATCCACGCGGGCTTGTGGTCAATCTCTGGGGTTCGGCGACGATGCGCACGGCGGGAGAGGACTTCGCCATGGCGCTGCATCTCGCGGGTGTGACGCCGGTCTGGGACAAGGCCTCCGATCGGCTGACGGGTTACGAGATCATCCCCCTCGCCCTCATGGATCGCCCGCGGACGGAGGTGACGCTGCGGGTTTCGGGCCTGTTCCGCGATGTCTTCCCCGACCTTGCACGGCTTTTCGAAGCCGCGACCGGGGCGCTCGCCCTCAGGGACGAGGCCGCGGACATGAACCCCTACGTCGCATCCCCCGGTGGCCCGCGGGTCTTCTGCCCGGAGCCGGGCAGCTACGGTCTTGGCATCGCGCTCGGCGGCCTGACGGAGGATCACTGCCGCGCGGCGGGCGAGGCATGGCTCGCGGCCTCCGCCCACGATGCGAGCGGCGCTCCCGCCCGTGCTGCGCTGGAGGAGCGCTTGCGGAGCGCCGACAGCTTCGTCCACACGCAGGACCTCCCCGAGACGGACCTGCTGCTGGCGGAGGACTATGCGGCGCATGAGGCAGGTTTCGCGGCGGCAATGGCCCGGATCGGGGCGCCGGCCCCCGCGCTTTACCACCTTGACGCGACACGACCCGAACGCCCCCGCGCGCGCCCGTTGGCCGAGGAAATCGCCCGGGTGGTCCGGGCACGGGCGGCCCATCCCCTCTGGATACGCGGCATGATGCGGCACGGCTTTCGCGGCGCGGCGGAGATCGCCGCCACGCTCGAACACATGGCCGCCTTTGCCCATCTGGCAGGCGTTGTGCCCCCGCATCTGTTCGACCTTTACCACGCGGCGACGCTGGATGAGCCTGACGTTCGGGACTTCCTCGCCCTTGCCAATCCCGCAGCGCTCGCCGCGATGGAGGGGTGTTTCGCAGCTCTCGCCGAAGCGGGCCTCTGGCAATCCCGCTCCAACAGCCGCGCAGCGGGGCTTGCATGAGGCATAACGTGAAGGGCTGGTGTCCCGGTGCGCTCCGCCCCATGGAAGCCGGGGATGGGCTGATGGTCCGGCTCCGCCCCCGGGCCTCGCGGCTCGGCGCAGGGCAGGCGCTGGCCCTCGCCGATCTGGCGGAGTCGCACGGGTCGGGGGAGATCGACCTTGGCAGCCGGGCGAGCCTTCAGCTCCGTGGCATCCGGCAGGAGGCGCTTCCCGAACTGCGCCAGGCACTGGACACCCTCCGCATGCTGGACGCCGACCCGGCGAGAGAAGCGCGGCGGAACGTCCTGACGACGCCCATCGCGAACGATGCAGAGACCCTCGGACTGAGCGCCGCGCTGGAGGCTGCGCTGGCAGAGGATCTGGCGGAGGAACTGGATCTGCCCGCGAAATTCGGCTTTGCCGTGGATACCGGCGCAAGGGCGATCCTCGGCGGCGCCTCCGCCGATATACGGCTCGAACGCGCTGCGGAGGGGCTGATTGTGCGGGCCGACGGGATGGCGCTTGGCGAACGGGTCAGCGCGGCAACAGCCGTGGGGCGGGCAATGGATATCGCCCGGTGGTTCTGCGCGCATGCCGCTGGCCATCGCCGTATGGCCACTCTCATCGCCGCGGGGGGTGAGCCTCCGCTGAAAGCCGCGTCTCCGCCGCTCCGGGGCGAGCTGCTCCTGCCCGGCAATACGGAATTGGGGAGTTGCGTGGCGCTGCCCTTCGGGCGGTTGACGGCGGCGACGCTCCGCGCGCTAGCCGTGGCACCCCTCCGGCTAACCCCCTGGCGGTCGGTGCTCGTGGAAGCGGCGGTGCCCCCGTCGCCGGACTGGATCATCGACCCGGCCGATCCCCGGCTCCGGGTCAGCGCCTGTCCCGGGCAACCGGCCTGCGGTTCCGCAAGTGTGGTGACACGGGATCTTGCCCTATGGCTGGCCCCGCACCTGCCGGGGTCGGTGTCGCTGCATGTGTCGGGATGCGCAAAAGGCTGCGCCCATCCACGATCCGCAGCCCTCACGCTCACCGGCCGCAGGGGCAGGTTCGACCTGATCCGCCACGGGCGCGCGGGCGACCCTCCCGCCCTGAGGGACCTATCCATCGACGATGTTCATACCCTGCTGAGAGGCCCGCTTGCCCCACCTTTATGAAACAGACGGCGCGGCCATCTATCGCGCCAGCTTTGCCACAATCCGCGCCGAGGCCGATCTTGCCGGCTTCACCTCCGAGGAGGAGACCGTCGCCGTGCGCATGATCCATGCTGCGGGACTGGTGGAACTGGCCACGCATATCCGCTTTTCCCGCGATTTCGCCAGTGTTGCCCGTGCGGCGCTGGAAGCGGGCGCGCCGGTCCTTTGCGACGCGCGCATGGTGGCGGAGGGCATCACCCGCGCGCGCCTGCCCGCCGGGAACGCGGTGATCTGCACCCTTCACGAAAGGGAGGTGCCCGACCTGGCCACCCGGCTGGCCACCACCCGAAGCGCTGCCGCACTCGAGTTGTGGCGTCCGTGGCTGGCGGGGGCCGTCGTGGCGATCGGCAATGCACCGACCGCGCTCTTTCACCTGCTGAACATGCTTGAGGACCCCGCCTGCCCGCGTCCGGCAGCAATCGTCGGCTGCCCCGTAGGCTTCATCGGGGCGGCGGAATCCAAGGCGGCGCTCATCGCGGACAACCCCGCGCCGTGGTGTGCCGTCGAAGGACGGCTCGGCGGTTCCGCCGTCACCGTCGCGGCGGTCAACGCGCTCGCCAGCCGGAGCGAGTGATGGGAAAGGTCATCTGCATCGGCCTTGGCCCCGGAGACCCTGATCTGATAAGCCTGCGCGCGCATCGGCTCCTGACCACTGCCCGGATCGTCGCCTACTTCCGCAAGGCCGGGCGGTCAGGACAGGCGCGCCGCATCGTTGACGGGCTGATCCCCGCGGAGGCCGAGGAATGGCCGATGGAATATCCCGTGACAACGGAGGTTCCCTTCAGCGACCCCGCTTATGGAGCCGCCCTCGCCCCGTTCTACGACACGTGGTCTGCGCGCCTGGCCGAGCAGGCCCGGAAGACCGATGTGATCGTGCTCTGCGAAGGCGACCCCTTTCTTTACGGCAGCTTCATGCACCTGCATTCCCGCTTGCCCACCGGGATGGTGGAGGTTGTCCCCGGTATTCCCGGCATGGCCGGCTGCTGGACCGCAACGGGCCGGCCGATCACCTGGGGCGATGATGTGCTGACCGTGGTTCCCGCCACCTTGCCGGAGGCCGAACTGACCCGTCGTGCAGAAGATACCGATGCCTTGGTCGTCATGAAGATCGGTCGAAATCTTGCCAAGCTGCACCGCGCGCTGGCCATAGCGGGACGGCTCGCGGACGCCTGGCTGGTGGAAAACGGCACGATGCCCACCGAACGGGTCCGCCCGTTGCGGGAGGTGGAGGGGGAGGTTCCCTATTTTGCCATCGCGCTCGTGCATGGTCGGGGGCGGCGGCCATGACCGCTCCGCAGCCCGGCTGGATCACCGTGGCGGGCCTTGGCCCCGGCGCCTCCCGCATGATTACGCCCGAGGTGGAGCAGGCGTTGGCCGAAGCCACCGACGTCATCGGCTATCAGCCCTATGTCGCCCGCATCGCCCCGCGTCAGGGGCTGTCGCGCCATGCCTCCGACAACCGGGAGGAGCTGGACCGCGCCCATCACGCGTTGAGGCTCGCGGCGGAGGGGCGGCGGGTGGTGATCGTCTCCTCCGGCGATCCCGGCGTCTTTGCCATGGCCTCGGCGCTGTTCGAGGCGCTGGAGGGTTTGCCGCAGAGTCTGTCGGAGAGCCCGTCGCAGAGCCTGTCGCGGGCGGAGACGGACATCCGCGTCCTTCCCGGCATCACCGCGATGCTGGCGGCGGCGGCGGCAGCAGGCGCTCCGCTCGGGCACGATTTCTGCGCGATCAACCTTTCCGACAACCTCAAACCGTTTGATCTCGTGCTCAAGCGCGTGCGGCTCGCGGCCGAGGCGGATTTCGCCATGGCGTTCTACAACCCCCGGTCCCGCACGCGACCCGCGCAATTCGGTGCGGTGCTGGCCGCCCTGCGGCAGCTGTGCGAGCCGGAACGGCTGGTGATCTTTGCCCGCGCCGTGTCCACTCCCGATCAGGCGATCCGCACCGTTGCCCTGTCGGAAGCCCTGCCGGAGATGGCGGACATGCGCACCGTGGTCATCGTCGGCTCATCACGGACACGCCGGGTCGGCCCGTTCGTCTATACCCCGAGGTCGGCATGACACCAGCGGAGCACGTCCTCCACTCCCGCTACGCTTTCACCCGCACTGGCGGGCCGCTCGACCATCAGCACGGGCAGGCCCAGCAGGCGTGCCGCATGAAGCTTGGCCGCCGCTCCCTCGCCACCGGCATTCTTGGTGACGATGATTTCCGTGCCGTGTCTCTCCAGAAGCGCCCGCTCCTCCCCGGTATCGAAGGGCCCGCGCCCGATGACGACAGTGCAATCCCGGAAGGGCGGCGGTGTTGCGGGCGGATCGACCAGACGGAGCAGGTAGCGATGCTGCGGAACTCCCGCGAAGGCGTCCAGATGCTGACGCCCGATGGCGAGAAACACCCGCCTCGGCGACCCGGACAGTGCAGCCGCCGCAGCTGCCATATCGGGCAGCGACATCCAGCGATCCCCGGCTCCCGGTCTCCAGGCGGGGCGCTCCAGCCGGAGGAGCGGTGTGCCGGTCCTGTCACAGGCAGCGCGCGCATTGCGGCTGATCCGCGCGGCGAAAGGATGCGTGGCGTCCACGACCCTGCGGATCCGCTCCTGCAGGAGATACTCCGCCAGCCCCTCGGGCCCGCCGAAGCCGCCGATCCGTACGGGAACCGGTTGCGCACGGGGGGCGAGGGTCCGCCCGGCATAGGACAGGATCGCAGGGAGCCGCGCATCGGCCATCGCGGCGGCAAGACGGCTGGCCTCCGTCGTGCCGCCAAGGATCAGGGTCGGACGCATGAATGAGTGGCTTTCGATCATCGGTATCGGCGAAGATGGCCCGGATGGCCTGTCTGCCGCAAGCCTCCGTGCTCTTGCGGCGGCAGAGGTGGTCTTCGGCGGTTCCCGGCATCTGGGCATGATAGACCATCCACAGCGGCGGGCCTGGCCCGTGCCGTTCTCGGTGGAGCCGGTCCTGAGGCTGCGGGGAAGAAAGGTCGCGGTGCTCGCGTCCGGCGATCCCTTCTGGCACGGCGCGGGGGGGACGCTGACGGGGCGGCTGGGCAAAGGGGAATGGCGGGCCTTCCCGGCGCCCTCGGCGACCGCTCTCGCCGCGGCGCGTCTCGGCTGGCGGCAGGAGGAAACCTTGCGGCTGGGCCTTCACGCAGCACCGCTGGGGTCTCTCCGCCGCCATCTCGCACCCGGCCTTCGGGCCATTGTGACGCTTCGGGACGGCGGAGCGGCTGGCGAACTTGCCGAATGGCTCACCGGCGAGGGCTTCGGCGCCACGCGGCTTACCCTCATGGAACGGCTGGGCGGCGGCTCGGAACGGATCCGGGGGACCACGGCGGCGGAGTTTGCGTTGACCGATGTCGATCCGCTGGTGATCGCCGCGCTCGAAATCGCCGGTGAGGGCCCGGTGATCCCGCGGTGTTCCGGGGTGCAGGACGGCCTGTTCGCGCATGACGGGCAGATCACCAAGCGGCCCCTCCGGGCGCTGGCGCTCTCCGCTCTCGCACCGCGTCGCGGGGAACTGCTGTGGGATATCGGCGCTGGCTCCGGGTCCGTCGGCATCGAATGGATGCTCTGCGATCCCACCGCCCGTTGCATTGCCATCGAGCGGGATCCCGCCCGCGCGCTCCGCTGCCAGAGCAACGCCGCCAGTCTCGGCGTGGCGCTGGAGGTGCGGGAGGGCGCGGCACAGGACGTGATTGCAACGCTGGGTGATCCGCACGCGGTCTTTGTCGGCGGCGGCGCCGATGACGCCCTGCTCCACGCGCTCTGGGAACGGCTCGCGCCCGGCGTGCGCCTTGTGATCCATGCCGTCACGCTGGAGACGGAGGCGCTGCTTGCCAGCTGGCATGGTGTTCACGGCGGCAGCCTCCTGCGCATCGAACTTTCGGAGGCCCGTCCGCTGGGGCGGAAACGGGGCTGGAAGGCCAGCTACCCGGTGGTTCAGTGGAGTGTCACCCGATGATCGCCGGTATCGGATTCCGCGGGGCGGCGACGATGGCCTCGGTGCTCGACGCACTGGAACGGGCGGGCGCGAAAGGCTGCCGTCGCCTCGCGCTCCCGCAGGACAAGCTGCGCCAACCCGCGGCACTCGCCCTTTGCGAGGCAGGCTACCTGCTGATCCCGATAGCGCGTCACGCCATGTCGGCCCAATCGACGTTGAGCGATGGCTCCGCCTCCCGCTCGGCCCATGGCACCGGCTCCGTGGCGGAGGCCTGCGCCCTCGCGGCGGCCGGAGCGGGCGCGCGGCTGGCAGGCCCCAGAGCCATATCCGGCGACCGGATGGCGGCAGCCGCCCTCGCCGTAACAGGAGATATTCCATGACCGTCCACTTCATCGGCGCCGGTCCCGGCGCACCCGACCTGCTGACCCTCCGGGGCCGTGATCTGATCGCGGCATGCCCTGTCTGCCTCTATGCCGGATCGCTGATACCGGAGGCGGTGCTGGCTCACTGCCCTCCCGGCGCCCGGCGGGTGAACACCGCGTCCCTCGATCTCGACGCCATCGTGGCGGAAATCGCGGCGGCTCACGGCGCGGGTCAGGACGTGGCGCGACTGCATTCCGGCGATCTCTCCGTCTGGTCGGCGATGGGGGAGCAGATCCGGCGACTCCGCGCGCTGGACATCCCCTATACGGTAACCCCCGGTGTGCCGTCCTTTGCCGCTGCCGCCGCAAGCCTGGGCGTGGAACTGACGCTTCCCGGCGTTGCCCAGAGCGTGGTGTTGACACGGACGGGCGCGCGCGCCTCGCCCCTTCCGGACGGGGAGCGGCTGGCGACCTTTGCCGCGACCGGAGCCACGCTGGCCCTTCATCTGTCCATTCACCGGCTGGCCGAAATCGCGGCTGAGCTCGGACACCATTACGGGCCGGAGTGCCCGGTGGCGGTGGTCTGGCGGGCAAGCTGGCCGGAGGAGCGGGTGGTGCGCGGCACCCTCGCCTCCATCACCGCCCTTGTGGGCGAGACGATGGAGCGCACGGCGCTTATCCTTGTCGGCCCTGCGCTCGCACAAGAAGGATTCGAGGAAAGCCGCCTCTATGCCGCTGATTACGACCGCCGCTTTCGCGCAGGCCGGCTGGAGGCCGTGAAACCGTGACGCGCGGCCTCCTTGTCTCCGCCCCCCGGTCAGGCTCCGGGAAGACGACCGTAATGCTCGGCCTGCTCCGCTGTCTGGCGGAGGACGGCATCGCGGTGCAGCCCTACAAATGCGGGCCGGACTACATTGATCCGGCCTTTCACCGCGCCGCTTCCGGGCGGGAGAGCTTCAATCTGGACAGTTGGGCCATGCCGCCCGGTCTCCTCGGGGCGCAACTGGCACGGGGCGGAGAGCTGGCCCTGGCGGAAGGCTCCATGGGGTTGTTCGACGGGGTGGCGACCGCGGGCGAACAGGGAACCGGGGCCAGTGCCGACATCGCCGCGATGACGGGTTGGCCGGTTGTGCTGGTCCTCGATGTTTCCGGTCAGGCACAGACAGTCGCGGCAGTCGCGGCGGGCTTGGGCGCGCTCCGCACAGGTGTCCGCGTGGCAGGAGTGATCCTCAATCGTGTCGCTTCCCCCCGGCATGAGCGGCTGTGCCGCCTGTCGCTGGAGGAAATCGGCATCCCCTGTTTCGGCGCCCTGCCCCGGCGGGGTGATCTGGCGCTGCCGGAGCGGCATCTGGGGCTTGTTCAAGCGGTGGAGCATCCCGATCTGGAGACAGCCGTCGCCCGATACGCCACTTTCCTGCGCACGCATCTGGACCTCGCCGCGCTGAAGGCCGCCGCCTCCGGCGGGGCGATGGCGATCGAGGCAGAGCACCTGCCACCGCCTGCACAGCGGATTGCCCTGGCGCGGGACGCGGCCTTTTCCTTTGCCTACCCCCATCTTCTGGACGGCTGGCATCGGCGGGGTGCGGAAATCCTGCCGTTTTCCCCGCTTGCCGATGAGGCGCCCCCCGATGCGGGGGTTTGCTGGCTGCCCGGCGGCTATCCCGAACTTCACGCGGGCCGGATCGCGGCGGCGGAAAGGTTCCTGTCGGGTCTGCGTCGGTTCGCAGCGACGCGGCCCGTGCACGGGGAGTGCGGCGGCTACATGGTGCTGGGCGAGGCGCTGGTTGACGCGCAGGGCACCTCGCACCGGATGGCGGGGCTGCTTGGCCTTGTCACCAGCTACGCCACCCGACGCATGCATCTCGGCTACCGGATGGCGGAGTTGCGGGTGCCACTCCCCGGTTTCCCGGCGGGAACGCGGCTCAGGGGGCACGAATTCCACTATTCCACAATCCTGTCGCAGCCAGACGCGCCGCTGGCCCGCGTCGAGGACGCCGACGGCGCGCCCGTTGCGGAGACGGGCTCCCATCGCGGAACCGTCAGCGGCACGTTCTTTCACCTGATCGCGAGGGCCTCATGACCGGCTTCGTCAGTTTCGTCTCCTCCGGTCCGGGCGACCCCGAGCTGTTGACCGTGAAGGCCGCGGACCGTCTGCGCCGGGCAGAGGTCGTGCTCTACGACGACCTTTCCGCCGGTCCGATCCTCGACATGACGCCCCCCGGCGCGGAGTTGATTTCCGTCGGCAAGCGGGCGGGCCGCGCCTCACCCCGGCAGGCCCATGTGAGCAGGCTGCTGGTCGATCACGCCCGGACCGGTGCCCGGGTCGTCCGGTTGAAATCCGGCGATGCCGGCGTATTCGGGCGGCTTGAGGAGGAGATCGCCACCCTCCGCCAGGCGGATATCCCGTTCGAGGTCATCCCCGGCGTGCCGTCGCCCTGCGCCGCCGCCGCCGCTGCTGGCATTCCGCTGACCCGGCGCGGTGTCGCGCGGCGGGTGCAGTTCGTTACCGGCCATGACGTGACCGGCGCGCTGCCGGAAGAACTGAACTGGTCCGCCCTTGCGGATCCGGGCGCAGTCACGGCGGTTTTCATGGCGCGGGCGACCTTCCCCGAGCTTGCCCAGCGGCTGATCGCGGCGGGCCTGCCGGAGGACACCCCCGCGCTCATGGCCGAAGGCGTATCGACCCCGCGCCAATCCCTCCACCGTGACACGGTGGGCGGTCTCGCCGGGCGGCTGGCCGTCGCGCAACGGGAGGAGGCGCCAACGCTGATCCTCTACGGTGCGCTCGCCGAGTGACGGCACAGAAGATAGGTATCCATGATCCAGCCATGTTTTGCCCGCGCCGCAGCCCGCGCCGCCGCGATACGCGGGCCAGCCTCTGCCAGCGGGCCGTGATCGACGATCTGGTTTGCCATGCCGAGAAACGCCCCCCACCAGATCGTCACGCCCCGCGGGTCGAGCGTCCGAAAGGCGCAGTCCCCGTCCAGCATCACCAGAAGCGTCTCCACCCCCTCCGGCCAACCCTCCTCCCGGAGCCTCCGTCCTGTGGTGACGAGGAATGGCTCCCCCACCGCATTCAGGGGAATGGCATGCGCGGCGGTCAGGGCCTGCGGCGCCATGATGCCCGGAATGACCGTGATGCGCGCCGGTCGCCCGAGCCTGCCCGCGATGCGGAGCGTGCTGTCGTAGAGCGCGGGATCGCCCCAGACCATAAGCGCGACCACACGCGTGTCGGGATATGCGGACAACGCGGCCTGCCAGGCGCGCGCAATCGCATCGTGCCAGTCGTCAACGCGCGCGAGATAGTCATGGATCGACGCATCGCGGACGGGCATGTCGAACTCGACCATCCGCGTCGCTGGGTTGCTGACCACATCCGCGAAGAGGCTCCGGCGGAGCGCGGCCAGATCGCCCTTTTCCGCCCCCTTGCGGGGAAGGAGCACGACATCCGCCCGGTTCAGCGCCCGGATCGCCTGAAGCGTCATATGCTCGGGATTTCCCGTGCCAATGCCGATCAGAATGACTTCCAACGGATCAGGCATCCGGCCGCGCGTCCAGAATCTGCCGGAACCGCTCCGACGCCCGTTTGGGCAGGTCGGGCGGCAGGTCGGCTTCTGCAGGCTCACCCACGTCGATCAGCATCACCATGCCCATCGCGTAATGGGGCGAGCACTTGATGCCGTAGGAACCGGGGACAGAGAGCGTGACAGCAAAGTCCTCGTTGATCCTCGATTTGAATGGGTCGGCGCCCGCGGGGATCATCCCGTCGATGGTCGCGGCATTGTGGCCGGGCTGGGTGGACAGGAAGCGCACCGTATCCCCCGGCGCGATGCGGAGGTAGGAGGGTTCGTAGATCATCGCCCCGTTCTCGCTCCGATTGTACATCTTCACGTCATGGGTCTCGGCAAGGACCGGACCCGCCATCAGCGCCAGCATCAGGGCGGCATGTTTCACGTATCGCATCGTCACTCCTCAAGGCAGCAGAAACGCAGAATGGTCGCCCTGTCGGCGGGATCGGTCAGGCGGCGGGCATCGACGCGGAAGATCTTGGCCAGCCGCGCGGGTGTCAGCACCTCCTCCGGTGGGCCACAGGCGGCAAGTCTGCCGCCGTCCATCACCGCGATCCGGTCGCAACCCATGGCTTGATTGAGGTCGTGGAGCGCCACGATCACCGTCACGGGAAGCTGTCCCACCAGCCGGAGAAGGCCGAGTTGGTGGTGGATATCAAGATGATTGGTCGGCTCGTCCAGAAGCAGCAGCCGCGGACGCTGTGCGAGCGCGCGGGCGATATGGATACGCTGGCGCTCCCCGCCGGACAGGGTTGACCAGAGCGCCGCCGCCATATGACGCATTTCCACCGCTGCCAGCGCGTCCTCCACAATGGCGTCATCCCCTTCCCCAAAGGGCCGGAGCGCGGAGAGCCATGGCGTTCGGCCCAGTTCGACCACATCCCGCGCCGTCAGCGCTTCCACTGTGTCGGCCTGCTGCTCGACAAAGGCGATACGGCGGGCAGCCTCCCGCCGGTGGAGCCGGGACAGCGGAGCGCCATCCAGCCACACCTCCCCCTCACCTCGCGGAACCAGCCCGGCGATAAGGCGGAGGAGCGTGGATTTCCCCGATCCGTTCGGCCCTATCAGTCCCAGCGTCTCACCCGATGCCACGTCGAGGCTCACACGCTCCACCAGCGACCGGGCCTGCACGCGCCAGCCGAGGTCTTTGACCAGAACCCTCATGAGCGTCTCCGGTTGCGGATCAGGATGAGCGCAAAGCCCGGCGCCCCAACCAGAGCGGTAACCACGCCTATGGGCACGACCTGCCCGGGAATGAGCATGCGGGATACGATATCGGCCGCAATCAGGAACACCGCCCCCGTCAACGCGGAAAGCGGCACCAACGCCCCGTGCCGCGGCCCCGCCACGAACCGGACAGCATGGGGAATGACCAGACCGACGAAACCGATGGAGCCGACGAGGCTCACCATGACGGCGGTCATCAGCGTCGTCGCGCCGATCAGCAGCAGGTGAACCCGCCGGACCGAAATCCCCAGCGAAGCCGCGGAACGCGCGCCGAAGGAGAATGCGTCCATCGCGCGGACATGCCCGATGCAGACGATCAGCCCGAGCAGCACGGCCGGAACCGCCAGCGCCACATCGGGCCAACGCACCCCGGACAGGTTGCCCAGCAGCCAGAACATGATCCCGCGCGCCTGCTCCGCATTTGCCGATTTGGCGATGAAGAAGCTCGTCAGCGCGTTGAAAAGCTGTGATCCGGCGATCCCGGCAAGCACAAGCTGCGCGGGTCCGCCGCCCGCCGCACGAGCAAGCGCCGCCACCAGCAGAAACGCCAGCGCTGCCCCGCCAAAGGCCCCCGCCGACAATCCGATCGCGCCGCCGCCAAGCCCGAGGATGGTCACCGCGACCGCCCCCGTCGATGCCCCGGCGGACACGCCCAGCAGATACGGGTCGGCCAGCGCATTGCGTATCAGGGCCTGAAGCACGACACCGGAGAGCGCCAGCCCCGCCCCACAGGCCGCGGCGACCAGTGTCCGCGGCAGCCGGTAGTTCCAGATGATTGCCGCATCTATCGCATCGACAGGCTGCGCCGCCCCCAGCAACCGGTTCGCAAGGACCGCTGCAACCGTTTCCACGGGCAGCGGCATCTCACCGATGACGACCCCGGCAAGGATCGCCAGCACAAGGACACCAACCCCAAGCGCGGCAATCCAGACCGGGGCGGCAAAGCGCGCGCGCAGATTGATGTCAGCGATCATTTCAGACCAAAGGAGGGCAGCGCATCGGCAAGCGTTTCAAGCGCGCTTACATTACGGATGGAGGGATCCATGGAATGCGCATCCAGCACGACGATCCGGTTTTCCTTCACCGCGTCCATCTGGCTGGCGACCGGGTCCGACTTCAGGAAGGCGAGCTTCTTTTCATAGTCATCCGCCTCGAACCGGCGACGGTCCATCCGGGCAATCACGATGACGCTCGGGTTGGCGCGGGCAATGGTTTCCCAGCTCACCACCGGCCATTCCTCGTCGCTTGCGATGACGTTCCTGAGGCCCAGCTTTTCCATCATATAGGCGGGCGGACCCTTGCGACCGGCGACGTAGGGATCGACGTCCATCTCCGCAGAGGAGAACCAGAACACGGCAGAGGCGTCCTTCAACGCCAGCGCCTGTGCCTTTTCTGTGGCAGCCTCCTCCCGTGCACGGAGATCGGCCACCAGCGCATCGCCCCGCTCTGGCACGTTGAAGATGCGGGAGAGTTCCCGCACCCCTGCATGGATGCTTTCCATCTCGAACATCGCGGATCGCGTGCCGTCCGAGCCGACGGCATTGTCCTTCTTCCAGCAGTCGGCCGGAAGGATATAGGTGGGGATCCCGACATCGCGGAACTGCTCGCGCGTGGCCACGATGCCATGCGGCCCGACGTGCCACTCATACTGAACCACCACCAGTCCGGGGCGCTTTCCCACAACGGCCTCGAAGCTCGGATCATTGTCCGCCAGCCGCTCCACCCCGGCGTTCAGGTCTTTGAACTCAGGCAGCACATCGGTGAACCATACGGCGGTGCCCGCCACCTTGTCGCCCAGCCCCAGCGCGTACAGCACTTCGGTCGCCGCTTGCCCGACTGTCACCGCGCTGGCGGGAGCGGCGTCGAAGGTCAGGTCCATACCGCAATTCGTCAGGTGAAGCGGATAGGGGCTTTCCGCCAGCGCGGGGGATGCCAGGGCCGCTGCGCCCAGCAGGGCGGCCAGAATGTTTCGCGCGATCATGCGAGCTCTCCGATCAGGGTGATGGTCCCGGCGGATGCGGAGAGGAACGGCCATGGGCCGTTGTGCAGATGTGGCTGATCGGGCGCAGCTGGGCACCCGCTGGACAGACGTCATATGGCACCTCCCCGGACACCCCGTCCGGGCCGTGTTGCGTTCAGACGTCGGCAGGTCTCCTGACTGGTGGGTCAACGGAAACTGCGGCCTTCCCATGGTCTGCACCACAGTGGCATGTTCACAGTGTTCCTCGCCGCCTACAGTTGCGGGGGCAGTTCCGGTTCGCCAGACGGGCTGGCGGCGGATTCCCTTTCAATTCCTCTCGGAAACCGACAGCCGACCCGTAACCCATTGCAGCCCGCCCGGCAAGCCGGGGCATGGGGCCAATGGCGGGCGGTCACCGGATAGCGCCCAGGGTTCTGACAGGCGGCTGAAAAAGGCTTTTGGCCTGTGTTGGAGCGGAAATCGTTCGCCATCTGACGAAATCCAGCCGGAAACCTATATATTTCCGTACGTTTCCGGGCCGATTTGCGATCTCCGGCGCATGGGCATGACACTTCAGGGCTTTTTCAGCAGCCTGCTAACCGACCGGAAGGGCGGGAGGAGACGGCTACCGCGGGCTCCCCCATCGCGCTATTGCTGACCCATGGATATCGCCCAGTTGCGCACCGTGCTGCATGTCGCCGAACTCGGAAGCCTGTCGCGGGCGGCCGAGCGGCTGCATATCGCGCAGCCCGCGCTCAGCCGGCAGGTCCGGTTGCTGGAGCAGGAACTCGGCACCCGGCTGTTCAGCCGTCACGGACGGGGCATGCAGCTGACCGAAGCGGGGCAGGAACTGCTCCTCCACGCGCGGCAGATCATGCGGGAACTGGAGGCGATCCGCAGCCTGCCCTTTGGCGGAGACGATGTACCCCTGCGCGGCGAAGCCTCCATCGGCATGCCGCCGACCGTGGCCGCAATCCTTGCCATTCCGCTGGCCCGCGCGTTTCGCCGCGCTCACCCGGAGGCACGGCTTCGGATCGTCAGCGCCTATTCGGCGTTCCTGATGGACTGGCTGCGACGCGGAGACCTGGACATCGCCATCCTTTACGAAACGCAACCGCTGCGATGGCTCCGCGCCTCCCCGTTGCTGGAGGAGGAGCTGTTTCTTGTGGGGCCTGCCGACAGCGGGCTTGACCAGTCGGTCCCGGTGGCAGCGCGGCGGCTGGCGGACCTGCCGATGATCCTTTCCGGCAGCCGGCACGGAATGCGGGAGACGGTAGAGAGACTCGTCCAGACGGCGGGGGTCACCGCAAATGTCGTGTTGGAAGCGGACAGTCTTTCGGTTCTGAAGGATATGGTGTTAAACGGGCTTGGCTACACCGTGCTTCCCGCGTCGCCCATTCGGGAGGACATCGGGCGGGGCAGCCTTCGCATCGCGCCCCTGGTCGATCCGCGGGCCGGCTGGCAGCTCATGCTGACCGTGCCGGTGGACCGCCACCCCTCCCGCCTGCTGGGCTATCTCGAACGGACCGTGGTGAGCGAAACAGCCGCCCTTGTGCAATCCGGGACATGGGAAGGACGCCTGCCGGACAGCGGCTAGGGAGACAGCACCGCCGCTGCCGCCCGCCGTTCGATCCCCTGTCTGTAGAGCGCCGCCCTTGCCGCAGCGGCGCGCGCGCGAAGGACCGCCTGTTCCGGAGCAACATATTGAAATTTCACTTCATCATGGGGGCGCAACTGAACGAAAGCGTCAAGGTCGCAGTCCAGCACCGTGGCGATCTTCGGATACCCGCCCGTTGTCTGATGGTCCGCAAGCAGAACGGTGGGCACCCCGTCGCCCGCAACCTGCACGGCCCCGCGTGTGATCGGTTCGGAAGGCATGTCGAGCGCGGCAGAGGGCGCGATCGCCGGACCGGAAAGCCGCACGCCCATCCGATCCCAGGCGTCCGTCATCCGCCATGAGATCGAAAGGAATGTCTCCAGCGCCCCGGCTGAAAAGAACCTGTCCTGAGGGCCGAGGGTCACATGCACGCACCGACGCGGACGGGCGAAGACCGGGCAAGGGATGTCGCCCGCCGTGGCCCCCCGGGCCTCCGCGATCTCCAGCCTCTGTCCTGCCTGGAGCCTGCCACCGCCGAAGCCCGACAGCGCATGGGTGGCATGGCTCCCCAGCCAGATGGGCGTGAGCAGATTTCCGGCGAGCGCGAGGTAGCACCAGCTTCCCCATTGTCCCGGCCGCATGACCAGCACCTCGCCCGCGCGAAGGGTGGCGACGGTCCATGAGCCACGACGTCGCCCGGCATGGTCGATGCGGAAGCCACCGCCCGCCACGGCAAAGCCGACCTCTCCCGAAAGGCATTCGAGCGTCAGCCCCCCAAGCGACACCTCAATACCCGGCGCATCCGGCGGATTGCCAAGCGCGATATTCGCCGCGGCAAAAGCCATACGGTCCATCGGGCCGGATTGGGGAACACCGAACCGCATCAGACCCGGCCGCCCGCCATCCTGAACCGAGACATGCGGGCCAGCGGAGATGACCGACAGCAGGGCTCCGGTCATTTCATATCCTCGTATTCCGACCGACTCGCGCGCCGAAAGCGCACTCTGTCACCGACGTCGAAAAGAAACGGCGCGGCAGGATCACCCGTCAGGATCGCCGTGGGTGATCGCCCGATGATCCACCACCCCGTCGGCGTGGTGAGCGTGGTGACAAGGCACTGCGGCCCCGCGATCACGACGCTCCCCGCGGCAATACCCCGGACAGCGGCCGGTTTCCGCGGCATGCGCAGCGCCTCCGGCACGCCCGCGAGATAGGCATAGCCCGGCGCGAAGCCATACATGAAGACACGATACTCGCCTGCCAGGTGCGCGGCGATCACCTGCTCCCGCGTCATCCCGCCGTGGCGGGCTACCGCCGCCAAATCCGGGGCAAAATCCTCGTCATAGCAGATCGCCACCTCCCGCAATGCCGAGGGCGCCAGCGGGCTGGCCGGGGCGTGCAGCAGCGCCTCCGCCGTGCGGCGGACGATGCCGTGATCGGTCAGGAGCGGATCGAAGCGGATCAGGAGAGCGGCGTAGGCGGGCACGGCCTCCCGGAAGCCGGCAAAGGGCGATGCGTTGAGCGACCTGTCCAGCGCAAGAACGCGGGCATGGATGTCCGCGGAAATCTCATCGCCGAACTCGACCAGCAGACCCTGCTCTCCGACCGGGCGGAAAACCGGCGTCCTCACGGCGCGAAGGGCGCGACGGTGACACCCGCCCTCTCCAGCCTGCTGCGGACCTGCTGCGCCATGCCCACCGCGCCCGGACTATCGCCATGCACGCAGATGGACTGTGCGGAGAGCGGGATCGGATCGCCGCCGAGCACCGGCATCCGGCCGCTGTCCAGAAACCGGATGAGCCGCTCCGCCGCTTCGTCTGCGTCGTGCAGCATGGCACCCTCCCGCGTGCGCGGCACAAGCCGCCCATTCGGGAGATAGGCCCGATCAGCGAATATCTCCGAGTAAACAGGCAGACCGGCCGCCCGCGCCGCCTGCTCCAGCACCGTGCCCGAGATCGCCAGTATCGCCAGCCTTCCCGGCAATGCGGCGACCGCGCCGACGATGGCTTCCGCCACGTCGCGATCATCGGCAGCCAGATTTCCGAGCGCCCCGTGCGGCTTGACGTAGCGCACCTGCGCCCCGGCGAGCGCTGCAATGCCCGTCAGCGCCCCAACTTGCGCCACCACGAGCCGCCCGATCTCCGCCGCGGGCATCGGGATCACCCGGCGTCCGAAGCCCTCCCGGTCCGCGAAACCCGGATGGGCACCCACGCTCACGCCACGGGCCGAAGCGGCGCGAAGTGTGTCGAACATCGTCTCCGGGTCGCCGGCATGGCCCCCGCAGGCGACATTCGCCGAAGTAACGAGATCGAGCATCGCCATGTCGTCGCCCATCACCCAAGGGCCGAAGCTTTCGCCCAGATCGGCGTTCAGATCGACCTTCATGGCGCGCGCCGCAGGGGTTCAACAGGCTGCTGAAACGGCGGGCATCGGCCCGGACTTACGTTGAACGTCAGGTAATTGGTCTGGTCACAATCCAAAACTCGCCGTTTCCGGGGCGATTTCCAACAATGGGGGGAGGATCTCCACCTCAGAGCAACCCCGGAATGGTTTTTCGGCGGTCCGCTGAAAAAGACCATCGCTCACTCCCGCACGGGAACGGTGTAGTTGAGTATCCGCCGCCCCCCGTCGGGGTAGATCGTCTCCCCCGTGATGTAGGACGCGTCGGAGGAGGCGAGGAATGCCACCACACCGGCAACTTCCTCCGGTTCCCCCAGCCGCCCCATGGGTGTGCGGGCGAGGATCGCATCCATCCCCGCGCGCTCGGTAAAGGCACCCTTGATGATCTCCGTCGCGATGGTGCCGGGGCCTACGCCGCAGACGCGGATACCATGGGGCGCCAGCGCCACGGCGGCGGTGGAGGTGACCTGATTCATGCCGCCCTTGGAAATCGCATAGGGCGCGACCGAGGGATTGGCGAGACCGGAGTTGATGGAGGACATGTTGATGATGACGCCCCCCCGCCCGGCCGCGATCATGGCCCGCGCTGCGGCCTGGGTGCCCAGAAAGGCCCCCTTCAGGTTCACGGCAAGCGTCCGGTCATACTGCTCTTCGGTGAAATCCAGAAAATCGGCGACAGGACAGACCCCGGCGTTGTTGACCATCACATCCACGCGTCCCAGATGCGCGACAGCCGTCGCGATCAGTGCATCCACATCGGCCTTGCGCGACACGTCCGTGGTGACGGGGAGCACCGTCTCCGCCGTGCCGATTTCCCCAGCCGTGCGTGCCAGCCTGGAGGCATCCACATCGCCGATCACAACCTTCGCGCCTTCCGAAAGGAAGCGTTCCGCGCAGGCCCGCCCGATGCCCTGCGCACCCCCCGTGATGACAACAACCCTGTCAGCAAACCTCATCGTCCATCCTCTCAATAAACCACGGTTTCATGGAGCGGCTCCCCGGCACGGATCCGTCCATAGCCCAGCGGGGACAGATCGAGACTGCGGTAACCGCCCTGTATCACCAGCTCCGCGACGGCACGCCCCGCCGCCGGAGAATGCATCACCCCATGGCCGGAAAAGCCGGTGAGGAATATCAGGTTGCCGATCTCATCATGCGCGCCGACGATCCCGTTGTGATCAAGTGAATTGACCTCATAATGGCCCGCCCACGACCGCTCCAGCCGCAGTTGCTCCATCGCAGGGATACGGGCAGCGAGTGCGGGCCAGAACGGGTCTTCCAGCAGGTCATGATGCGGCTCGTAATCGCCTGTCGCGTCCGGGTCTTGGTCCGGCGGGGGTTGAATGCCGCCGATGAAGCCCGTGCCTTCGGGCCTGACCCAGATGCCGGACCTGTCGAACAGCATGGGAAAGCCCGTCGGCGCTACGGGCGCGCGGAAGTTGAACACCGACCGTTTGCGCGGGCTTACAGGAAGCGCGATCCCCGCCAGTGCCGCAAGCGCGCCCGAGGCGGCCCCCGCAGCGAGCACGCAAATGTCGCAGGCGAGGCGTGAGCCATCGCTCAGGAGGACCGCATCCACCCGCTCACCAATATCAAAGCCCCGGACGCTCGCCTTTTCATATATCACACCGCGATCACGGGCCGCGCGGCGCATCAGCGCCAGCAGCGACCAGGCGTCAAACCACCCTTCACCCGTGCGCCCGAAAGTGCCGACCCCAACCCCTTCCAGAGCGAGGAACGGAAATCGCGCGGCGATCTCATCGGGCAGGAGCACTGCGACATCCGCCCCTTGGGTCTGCTGCATGGAGGCGCCTCTGCGACGCGCGTCCACATCCCCCGGTCCGCCGAGGATGAGGTAACCGTTCTCGACATAGCCGATGTCTGCCTCCGGCCCGAAAATGGTGCGAATCCCACGAAAGAACTCCACTCCGAACAAGCTCATCCGCACGTTGAGCGGCGTGCCGAACTGCGTGCGGATGGAAGCAGCCGACCGCGCTGTCGAGCTGAACTGATAGGTGGGGTCGGGTTCGACGACGGTGATCGGCCCGGTGAACCCCTCCCGGCGCAGGAACCAGGCCGCCGTGCTGCCCATGATCCCGCCGCCGATGATCACCACCCCGCTCATATGGCGTGGAACCGGGCGGACATCTCTCCGAAAGCGTCTGTGACGAAGCGCGGCATGGGGGACCTCGTGTGCCGATCTGTCCCTTCTGACTATACCACGGCTTCCGCCCTGTCTCCGACCGGTTGGTTCGATCAGATATAACGGAAATGTATATCTTGCACCGCAGAGAAACGGAAACAGAGCGTATATTTGATAGCTATGCCGAAATCATCGCCTTTCCGATCATCTGAAGGCCCAGGATGGCGAGAACGATCAGAAACCCGCGCCGGAACGCCTTCTGCGAAATCCGCTCACGGAAACGCTGGCCAAGCCACATCCCCGCCAAGGCAGGCACGACCAGAAGACACGAATGTAGCATTCCTGCTGTCTCGAACGCGCCATATCCCGCCAGACCCGCCGCCATGGCGAGGGTTGAAACCGTGAAGGACAGCCCGAGCGCCTGTACCAGCTCATCCTTCCTCAGCCCAAGCGCCTGAAGATAGGGTACGGCAGGGATCACGAAAACGCCGGTCACGCCGGTGATGACACCTGTCACCAGCCCGACCGCCGGCGAAGCTGCCCGTTCCGCCCGCGCGGGAATCGTCCGGGGCGCGGCGAAAAGCGTGAACACCGCATAGCCGAGCAGCGCCACACCCAGCAGCGCCGAGGCGAGGCGCGGGTCGGCCCGGACCATCAGCGGCAGTGCGGCCACGGTGCCGACGGTTATCGCCAGCATCATCGGCCAGAACCGCAGCGCCGTCCGGCGCGGTTGGGGGCCACTGAAGAATTGCAGCACATTCGTTACAAAAGACGGGACGATCAGCAGCCCCGCCGCCGCGACGGGCGGGATGAGAGTGCCCAGAACCCCCATTGCCACCGTGGGAAGGCCCATGCCGGACACTCCTTTCACGAAGCCTGCGGCAAGGAACGTCAGCGCGAAGACGAGCGGAAGGCTGTCCATGCATTACCCCTGCCACGCGAGCGTCGCGACATGACCCGCTTCCGGCTCGTCCACCAGCAGGATCAATCGGTTATGGTGATCGGAGTATTGGGCGGTGATCGCGACTCCGGCCTCCGCCAGTGCCTGTGCGATAGCGCCAAGCTGGCCCGGTTCCCCCTGTTTCAGCCGTCTGATCAGCGGGCGGGAGACGGCTGTCACGGGAATACCGGCTGCCTCCGCAGCGGCTTTCGCGGCCTCTGCATCCGCGAACAGGAAATGCGCCGCCACGCCGCGCCCGTGGCTGAACATGCCGCCTCCTTCAAATGCGATACCGGCGCGCCCCATGGCTTCTCCCAGATCGGCCAGACTGTGTGCATTCAGGTCGAAAGCGACATCAAACATCGGTCGCCTCCGTATGATAGCCGCGGCTGTCAGAAGGTGCGTCGTCGCGTCTGTCCATGCCGTAATCCCGCATCACGCCGGCGATCCGCAAGCGGTAGCCGGAAAACACATGATCGCGCCCCGCCGCCTGCGCCTTCCGATGCTCGGACAGCGTACGCCATTGCGCGACGGCAGCCTCATCCCGCCAGAAGGACAGCGAAAGGAGCTTGTCGGGCGAGGTCAGGCTCTGAAACCGCTCGACGGAGATGAAACCGTCAACCTCCGCCAGCAGCGGCCGCAGACCCGCGGCGAGGTCAAGGTACTCGCGGCGGTTTTCTTCCGCCATCGAAACCTCAAAGATCACGGCGATCATGCGCCTGCCCTGCGGGGCAGGTAGGTCGCCGCAACGCGGCGGGAGCGGTACTGATTGCGGTATCTCATCGTCATGGCCTTTCGTCTTGCCTCGCCCTTCTACCCGATTGGCAGAACAAGATGGTTCGATTATCATCGAACCATGCCAGAAGGCCCAGACATAGCCCGCACCGCCGCATTGGTGGCGGATCCGGCCCGCAGCGCCATGCTGCTCGGGCTTATGGACGGCCGGGCGCTCACCGCGGGGGAGTTGGCGGAGATTGCCGGGGTCAGCAAGCAGACGGCCAGCAGCCACCTTGCGCGGCTTCTGGACGGAGATGTCCTGCTGGTTGAAGCGCAGGGGCGACATCGCTACTTCCGGCTGGCCGGGACACATGTCGCAGCGCTTCTTGAGGCGTTGATGGTTTTTTCCAGCGATGCCGCGCCGCCCATGCGGACCGGTCCGCGGGAACCGGCCCTGAGAAAGGCGCGCGTCTGCTACGACCATCTCGCCGGGGAAATGGGTGTATATCTGTACGACAGGATGCGGACGGAAGGCTGGTTGACCCCCGACCTTTCGGTGACGGAGCGGGGATGGGCGAAACTCGCGGCATTGGGTCTGAGCGAGGGCGCGCTCCCGCAGAGCAACCGCCCCCTGTGCCGGATCTGTCTCGACTGGAGCCAGCGGCGGCACCACCTCGCCGGACGACTTGGCCGCGCGATGCTCGACCGCTTTATCACCCTGTCATGGGCGCGGCGGGCGCCTGCCTCGCGGATCATCAGCTTCAGCCGGGAGGGGGAGCGCGGTTTCATGGACTGGCTGGGCGCTCCGGCTCACCAAGGCAAATGCTGATCGGCACCTCATCCCGGAACTGGACCAGTTTCTGCAAGCCGTGGACGCGGGCGTTGCTGCGCTTGTGCGCGAGGCCTTGAAGGATGAGACCCCGTCGGACACGGCGCTTCAGCTTGTGTTTTCGCTGACGGATTTCCCGGTTTGGGTTTCGATGCAACGAATAGAGTGTGATGAAGCAGAGCGAAGGCGCCTCGTCACAAGGCTCATCCGATGCGCCATCAACCTGGCGCAATAGCCAGCCCCGGTCACGTCCGTCGAGGTTGTGTAATTTCCCGGATGGCCTGAGGTCATGATCAG